>JBGCFS010000171.1:0-27440 GCA_045107035.1 Hyphomicrobiales bacterium | reverse complement strand
GTAGCGATTGACTGTGTTGTGCTGCCGAACGACGGGTGGCGCCCATATTGGTGCGCAGCACCATAGGCACATTCAGTTTGCCGCCTGACATATAGTGGGCCTTGGCTGCCTGATTGCAAAGCTGATCCATGACGAGAAACAAAAAATCACCGAACATCAAATCCACTATGGGGCGTGAGCCGGTCATTGCGGCTCCTACTGCAATTCCTGCAAAACCGGGCTCAGCAATTGGCGTATCAATAATTCGCTCAACCCCAAACTCTTCAACCAATCCGGAAAGAATTTTAAACGGTGTCCCAGCTTCCGCGACATCTTCCCCCAGGAGAAAAATGGTTTCATCGCGACGCATCTCTTCGGCAATCGCCTCGTTGACTGCCTGTGAAAGGGTAATCTCACGCATGTTTTTAAACCTTGAACTACGCAGCAAATACGTGGGAATCGACTTCATTGAGCGGCGGGTATGGCGCATCTAGCGCGTAGGAAACGGCGTTTGCTGCATCGGCTTTGATCTCTGTGCGAAATGCATCAAGATCTTCGGCATCAACAATCTTTTGATCCACCATCCAAGCGCCAAAATTGGTAATGGGATCGCGGTTCTCTTTCCACTCCGCCTCTTCTTCTTTGCTGCGGTAGTAGGTTCGATTGATATCGCCAACATGGTGGCCGTGATAACGATATGTCATAAGCTCTACGAAGAATGGCCCCTCACCTTTGCGCGCGCGGGCCACGAGTTTTTGAGTGAGATTATTGACAGCCAATACGTCCTGGCCATCCACGACGTGAGCCTCAATGCCAAATGCTTCAGCGCGGGCAGTGATAGTTCCCGACGCAGTTTCCTCGACCTTGGTGTACTCGCCATAAAGGTTGTTTTCGCAGGCATAGATGACGGGCAAGTTCCATAATGCCGCCATATTCATTACTTCGTACATGAGCCCTTGTGCAGTCGCACCATCTCCAAAAAAGCAAACCGTTACGTTGTCATTACCGAGGCGCTTTGCAGATAGAGCAGCGCCCGTAGCGATGCCCATGGAGCCACCAACAATTGCGTTTGCACCCAAGTTGCCGTTCTCCTGATCGGCAATGTGCATAGACCCGCCTTTTCCGCGGCAATAACCTTCAACCTTACCCAACAACTCGCAGAACATTTCCTTGAACTGAGCACCCTTTGCCACGCAGTGGCCGTGTCCGCGGTGGGTCGAGGTAATGTAATCGGTCTTTTCCAATGCCTCACAGATACCAACCGCGACAGCCTCCTGACCGGAATACATATGCGTGAGTCCAGGCATCTTTGCGTCAAGATAAAGCTGGTTAGCATTATCTTCGAACGTGCGGATACGAACCATCTGCTTGTACATACGGATATAGTCATCCGCATTGGATTTGACTTTTTTCATCATCGATCAATACCGGTGCGAAATCGGCAGCTCTTCTGCCGGGAACAAGCTGATGACTTTGCAACCCGTATCCGTCACCACAACTTCTTCTTCAATGCGGGCAGCCGAATAGCCATCTGTTGCAGGGCAATAGGTCTCAAGGGCAAACACCATGCCTGTCTTGATTTCCATTGGATTGTCCAAGCTTACTGCTCGGCTGATAATAGGCCGCTCATGTAGTGCCAGACCCAGGCCATGGCCAAATTGAAGGCCAAAGGCGTCCAACTCATTGGCAAACCCAAGACTTTCGGCAGTCGGCCAAACTTCGGCAACCTTGTCCGTCGAGACACCCGGTTTGATCATCGAAATGGCAGCATCCAACCAATCGCGCGCTTTGATATAGGCATCATTTTGGTCCGGCGTGGCACGCCCCACATTAAAGGTTCGGTAGTAGCAGGTTCGATAGCCCTGATAACTTTGCAATATATCGAAAAATGCCTGATCGCCTGGCCGGATTATTCTGTCTGTGAAATTGTGCGGATGGGGGTTACACCGCTCCCCTGAAATGGCGTTGATCGCTTCCACGTCATCAGACCCCATTTCGTATAGAAGCTTGTTCGACATTGCGACAATATCATTCTCCCGAATACCAGGTTTCAGCTCTTCGTAGATCATGTGATAGACGCCATCTACCATCGCCGCTGCCTGATTGAGCAGTTGAATTTCATCAATATTTTTGATCTCGCGTGCACCCAGCATGATCTGTTGGCCATCGACCACATTCACCCCAGCGGCCTGCAGTGCAAAGAACATTGCAGTCTCGGCATAGTCGACGCCCACAGGCATGTCGGCAACGCCAGCTTTTTCCAGCAAGCGATATATATCTTCGGCGTATTTCTTCATGAGGCCAAAGGAGGGAGGGATTGTGCCACGCATACCAACAACGCCGGCTAACATGTGATCCGGGTTGAGCCAGTCACAATATTCTTTGTGATGCACTGCTGCAGATCCAAAGTCCCAAACATAGGGCTCTTCATCACCAGCCAGCAGGCAGAAACGGCACATTTTGTCCCGCTCCCACTCACCAATTTTTGTGGCAGATACATAGCGGATATTGTTGACGTCAAACATCAACAAGGCGCCACAACCAGATTTCTTCAATGCTTGCTTCGCACGTGAAAGGCGATAGCGACGCAAACGATCCTGATCAACACGACGTTCAAAATCGACTGACCCATGCCCCAATGCAGGAATGTGTTTATCCCAGCGCCAGTTGGGGTCAACATCACCCGGTTGTAGAATGCGTGGGTTGAGCGCGCTTGTGTTCATCAGGCTTCCTCTCAAAACCCTGATGCATAAAGTGGCCCAGGGCTAATAATGTCCGTTGGTTCGCATCAATGCATCCGCGCGATTCTGAGCGTTTTCCAACGCCTGATCTACGGTTTTGGCACCGAGCAACATGTCGTGCATCTCTTCGCCTGCTATGGCGATGATTGCAGAGATTTCAGGAACCGGCGGCCGCGGCCACATCTGCAAAACCCCAGATCGCGCCATGTCATCGACAATGGAAATTAGTGGGGAAACACTTCTAACTTCCGGGTCGACGCTGACACTGAATCTGGGGCTTACTAGGCTCCCGTTCTCGATATAAAGTTTGACTGTCTGAGCGGATGTTAGCGATGCCAAAGCTGTCCAAATTGGATTTATTCTTTCAGGAGCAATGTTTGATGGAATCGCCAATGCGTATCCACCAATGGGCGCCATAGATTTAGCGCCTGAACCTGCAGGGTGCGGCAAATATTCAGTGCAGCCGAAAGCGGGAGATTTGGGGTCAAGCTCAAACAAAGGCGCAAGCAATGTTGCGCAATAAGCAATAGATGCCTTGCCGTCCGCATAACATCTTGCGCGTTCATACCAAGACATATTGAGGATACCCCTCGGAGAATACGTCAACAATTCGCGCAAGTATTCTGCGGCACCTCTTGCCTGATCAGAATTGAACATTGGACGAAAATTCTCACCATGAACATTCTCCCCGTCAAACCCACCTGGGGTTTTGGCCAGGTTTAATACGGGCTGCCCAAACGCCCCCATGACAAACAAAAAAGAGTGCCCAAGTGGCGTTCCTCTTGCGGCGTTCCATGCAATCCCGGACATGCCGCCAAAGGGATCGTGAAGTTTTTTCGCGGCTGTCAAAGTTTGCTCAATAGTCCGTGGCGGCTCGAGACCATGTTCCAAAAATACATCTCGCCGATAGACGAGCAATTCCGGCGTTGTTTGAACCGGGATACCATATTGTTTTTTGTTAAAGCGAGCGCTTGCTAACGCCTCTTGATGAAAATCTGATGTATCAAACCCAGACGATTGAATGAGTTGATCAAGGGGTAGAAAATGGCCTGCACCCGCCATTTCTCCGAACCACGGAAGATCGCAGGCAATAATATCATAGGTCGATTTTTTGGCTTCCGAATTTTTCAAAATCTCGTCACGGAGCCGATCAATCGAAAGCGCGCGGCTTTGTAAACCAACGCCAAAAATGGTTTCGAATTGCTTCTTTAAAACATTCATCGCCATGAAGGTTGGATCGGCATGCACCAAAATGCGCAAGTCATTTTGAATCTGCAGCTTGGTATCAAGAATGCTCGGAGGCGGCAGTACATTACCGCGAGAATAGGATGCACCAAAATAATAATCGGAATCCTGAGATTGGCCGGAAGGACCAATGACACCCAAGGTACTTCCCACTAACGAGTAACTTCGGCGCGCTAGTTCCTGCCATTCGAACAACATTTTTTCAGATGGATGAAGGGAGAATGATTTGCCGGTTGATGTACGTGGCCGTTTTATAATGAGGCCCCTGGTTACCAGAGAGTCTATACCCCGCATAGCAGTGCCGTAGGTCAGGTTTGAACTGCCGACCAGTGATGAGCTGGTTGTCAGCTTGCCAGACAGATGGTTCCGCAAAAGCGCTATCAACATGCGCATTTCCGAGTAACCAGACTTTATGGAAAGCGCTTGCTCCGTCTCGATTTCCATCTGTTCCATGAAATCGAGGAAGCGTGCCATTTCCCTGCCCGACGTTCCAAACGAAGCGCCTTGATCAGCAGTTTCGTAAGGACCCTCAGGTTTGGTTCGGTGCTCTGGCATTGTTAAGGCACGTCGGTCTTGACCGACATGCTGTGCTCGTAGGGGCATGCATTCTCCTCCCATGCAGGAGGATCATGGTATTATCCAATGCGGATAATCCAAGTACAATTTATCCAAATTGGATAATCATACTCTCATTTGAGCTTTTTTACTGAGTAAGTCAGGTCTTATTCGGTCCACATCGCTCAATATTGCTCGCCGCCTTTGTTGCGTATCGAATACTTGGGAGCCTGTTTGAAAAATGATCACAATCATGAGCAACACGCCCAGATATAGCTGAACCATAAAGGCTGGCGTCACGTTGAAAACCAGACCCGTATTCAGGAAATTTACAGTCAGTGTTCCGATTGCGGCACCAATAATACCGCCTCGCCCGCCAAGGATGCTAACACCGCCAATGAACGCTGCTACTGTTCCGGCAAGCAATAAATACTGCAACCCAAGCGCTTGAGCTGTACCTGACCTAAGGCCAATAATGACGCCGCCAAGACCTGCACAAAAACCGGAAATAGCAAACACAATTATCATTGGACGCTTGAGATCAATGCCCGATGCCAGAGCTTCTTTACGCGCGCCGCCAATGGCATAGATTTCACGACCATATCGTGTGTAGTTTGTGAAAAGTGCAACCAGAATAAATACTGCAATCACCAACAAACTTGCAGGTGAAAAATAGACAAACATTTTCTGAGAAATAAAATCTGGTACCGTAAAATCGGTGAGCATGACGGTTTTTTCTTCCGCTGCAAACAACGCCACACCACGCAACAACATTAAGGTGCCAACCGTTAGAACGATAGCTCGAATGCGCAAATAGGCAATGAAGTAACCTTGGATGAGCCCTACCAACGTTGCTACACCTATAGCTATCAACGCTGCGGTTCCAGCACCCAAACTATCAGTAAAGCGCACCACAATTACAGCAGATAACGCCGCATTTGACCCAATTGAAAGATCAATCTCACCCGCAATAATGCAAAGGGTTAGCGCCAATCCTACTAAGCCCAACACTGCAAAGCGCTCCATAATTGCGTAGCTCGTACGGTGGGTAAAAAACAGATCATTTGTAAATGCGAAATAGCTGTAAACGCATACCGCCAGCAATATGGCAAAAGCCAAATCCGGGTTCCCGACAATCCAGTTTTTAAGTTTCGAAATATTGGTCATTCCTGAACTCGGCTCCCTCTGCGAACGAGTGCAAATACGATAATGCTAAAGACAATCATCAAGCCCACAGCAAGGACACGCGGGCCGCTGTTAAACCCATGCAGCACCATCATGTTATCGACTGTAGAGATGAACACAGCGCCCATGCTCGATCTCAATGTTGAACCAAAACCGCCCATGATTGAGTTGCCCGCAACCATAACCGTTGCGATGACCAGGATCGTCATATCTCCTGATGATCCAAATGATGATGAAAAGTAGTTCACATGTGCGCTGGAAACCTGCGCTGAAAAGGCGATAGCGACAAAGGCCGAACAGGCCGACGCAATTATGCAAGTCTTGATAGCCATTGAGAAGTTCTCATGGCCCGTCGCCTTACCTGCGGCACGGTTGGCACCTATCAAATAGACCTGACGGCCAAAATTTGTGTAGCGCAAAACCAACTCGGCCACGACGGCAATGACAATGAAGGCTATTGTTATGTTGGGCAGCCCCAGGAATGAGCCAGAACCCAACCATTCTGCGCCGTGTGGCCTGCGGAACGACACAACCAGATTGTCACTCCACCAAGATGCAATGCCAAAAAACAATCCTGCAGCACCAAGAGTGACAATAATTGGATTACCGCCAAGACCGATCAAAAGGCCTTGTAACGCACCAGCTATGACCGCCACGCCCATCGTAAAAAGAAACGCCAACTCAAAGCCATAGCCTTGTGACATGGCCGTGGCAAAAGCAATGATTGCGAGGGCCGCTGTCTCCTTCATTGAGAGCAGGAAAAAATTACCTGAAAGCGTCACAAACGTCAGGCCGATAGCCATAATACCTACAAGTGCGGCATCGCGAATGATCGTTTTGAAGTTAAACCACGTCAGAAAGTTTGGCGCGGTAATCATGCCATAAATGAAGGTCAGAACAAACAATGCAACAAGTATGACAACCAACCAAGAATAGCGATCAACCTGGCGGGCAAGCCAGTTCGGTGTCGCGGTAGCACCCTGCTCGACAGTGGTATCAGAACTCATGGCCGCGCCTCCCTAAAGATTTGTTTCATCAAATGGATCGGTGATTTGTTTCAGGATCGAAGCAGCTGTCATGTCTGCTAAGCTGATCTCTCCAATCTGCATGCCGCGATAGAACGTGATCACACGATCCGGCAGATTTGAAATTTCCTGAATATCTGTAGAAGCCACGACAATTGCGGTGCCTTCTGCCGCCAAGCTATGTAATTTTTCGTAGATTTCTGCGCGCGCACCCACATCAACGCCGCGAGTTGGCTCGTTTACCAGTATGACTTTGGGTCCAATGGATAGCCATTTTCCTAGAGCTACCTTTTGCTGATTGCCACCACTTAAAACGCCTGCCTCTTGGCCAATACGGCTGACATCAACTGTAAATTTCTTCGCAATATCGGTTGCGAGATTTGCTTCCGAAGATCTCGACATCACACCAAACTTTGAGACAGACCCAAGTGAGGGTGCTGAAAGGTTTTCCACAATGGGACGCCCGAGAAAAAGACCATCGTGCTTGCGATCTTCAGAGCAATAGGCAATGCCTTTTTCGATGGCCTGCTTCGGGCTTTTCGGCAGGAATGTCTCTCCGCCAAAATTTAATTCGCCAGACCTTGTTTTGCGAGCTCCAGCAATTGCTGCCAAAATCTCACCCGATCCACTGCCCAACTGCCCGGCTAGACCCAAAATCTCTCCTGGACGTATATCGAAATTCACAGGCTCAAGCAGGCCGTCTGGCCACAGATCACGGACCTCGATGAGAGGATCAACGGGCGGTTTTGGTGAACGCGTTGGAAACATGTTGTCCAACTCAAAGCCAAGCATCAATTCAACAAGTGAATTAACGTTCAAAGTGCTGGCGGCCCTAGCCTCCTGGCTTTCACCATCACGCAAAACTGTAATGCGGTCTGTGATCTTGAATATCTCATCCATGCGATGGCTGACATAGATAATTGATTTACCGCGTTGAGAGAGCCTGCGAACCATTTCGAGTATGCGAATACTATCGGATTCCCCCAGAGCAGCTGTTGGCTCATCAAGAATGAGGATTTGGGGGTCGTGAGCAATTAGGCGTGCGACTTCGACCAGGTGTTGCTCACCAACAGACAGACGATCTACGCCTATAGAAGGATCGACCGTGTCCAGGCCGACCTCTTCCAAAAACGGGCGCGCCTTTGTGACAAGGGCACGTTTGTTGGCGAAAGTCGGAACGTTATGCCCTGCCATGAAAATATTTTCCGCCACACTCATGGTGGGGATCAAGCTCAATTCCTGTTGAGCAATGGCAATTCCTGCTTGTTCGGCTTTACCAGGATGAGAGAACCTTACTGGCTTTCCGTTAAATTCGTAATTCCCAGTGAAGCCGTTGTCAAAACCACTGATGATCTTCACCAATGTTGACTTGCCGGCACCATTTTCACCCACAAGCCCCATCACTTCGCCGGGAAGGATTTCAAAATCCACACCTTTCAGTGCCTGAATTGCACCGTAAGACCTCTTGATCGAAGTGAGTTTTAACAAGGGCTGCATCGGACGCCTGTAAAGGTCAGTTGTTCAAAAACATGCCGGAGAGAGTATATGTCCCTCTCCGGCGCAATTACCTTAAGAAATTTTGCGATTTACCATGCACCCGAGCAGAGCTCGGAAATGGTGTAAAGCTTGCCATCATAACCCTGCAGAGCAGTAGTTTCGATGGTTTCTTTGGTGACCGCCGGATTTGGCGTGAAGTTGATGTAGTTCGCCAATTTGCCAGTTTCGAGGTATTCTTCAACCAATTTAATAGCCAGCTGACCCTCATGAAGCGGAGACTGCAAAGTCGTTCCGAACTGCTTACCTTCTTCAATGAGCTGTTTGTCACCGTTACAAACGGTACCCACCGCAATAACGTCTTCGCCCATTTTATAGCCGGCTTCTTCCAAGGCGTTAATACCACCTGTCAGAATTGCATCATCCATGCCGTATACAAAATCGATGCCTTGGTCCTTAACACTGGCAATCAGTTTAGCTGCGCCCTTGTATCCATTAGCTTGACCAAAACCTTCGTCAACATCGCCAATGATCTTAAGATCAGAACCAGCAATGGCTTCCTTGAAAGCGTTGATTGAAAGACCATAGCCACCGTAAGAATGAGGATATGACAATGCAATTACATTGAAGCCAGTTCCACCAGCAGCTTTTTTGGCTGCAGCAGCTTCACGCATCATGTAACCAGCGTTTCTTGCACGAAGGCGATCATCTGGACCCGCATAACCAAAGATGTATTGTTTATCTGCATCATTCGGCAGCTGATTAATTTTCAATACTGGAACGCCTGTTTTGTGCAAGGCGCGCAATGAACCTAGGCCAGCAGTGGCATCAGAAGGCCACCAAATGAAGACATCAGGTAACACGCCAGCGGCCAAAACTTGCTGGACCTGCTGATCTTGCTCTGCCTGGTTAAACTGATTTTCATAAACCTTGATATCAAAACCCTTTAGCTCTGCTGTGCCTTTGATACCCTTGATAAAACGACCGATGTAGGCTTCCCCAGCCGGGCCGTTAAATGAAACGATTGAACCCTTCTTGTCCTGTGCAACAGCGATTGACACCATTGTAGCGACTGCAAAGCCAGCTGCAACGACAAGGCCGATAGCCTTTCTGAAATATGACATAGTTTCCTCCCTATAAGACGTGGCCAAAATTTAGCCTACTCCAGCTTGGCAGAACGCCTTAGGGAGAATGAACATGTGTTTTATCCAATTTGGCTGGATTTTGTTCATCTTGGACATCTTTTGAATTTCATCCTTTGTACTGTCCTCACAAACTTATGCAAACGGGCGGCTCAGTCATTCGAGACGTTTCATTGTATAATTTGGAGGATCACCAGATGGATAAGACACGGCTCGCGGGTAAAAATGTTCTGATTACCGGTGGTGCGCAAGGAATGGGCGCAGCAATTGGTGAGTATTACGCCGCCCAAGGCGCAAAAATATGCCTTGGAGACGTCAATCTGGCGGGCTGTGAAGAAGTGGCCGCCCGAATTAATGCCGCAGGTGGCAAAGCCATTGGAGTCACGCTTGATGTCACAAAAAGAGATCAAATGGCTGCCGCCGTTCAGGCAACCGTGGATGCATTTGGTTCCATAAATGTAATGCTCAACAATGCCGGCATAAACAAACCACTTATGTTCCTTGATGTAACAGAAGAAAACTTCCGAAAGATCATGGATGTCAATGCGCTAGGCGTTCTCATTGGCATGCAAGAAGCGGCGAAGCAGATGATCAAACAGGGTAAGGATAACGGTCCCTATAAGATCATCAATGTCGGTTCAATTTTATCACGTCAGGCTTTCGACGATGTCGTTCCTTACGCGTGTTCAAAACATGCGGTGTTGGCGATGATCAATGGTGGCGCCAAAGCACTGGTCCAACACAATATTACGGTAAATGGTTATGGTCCGGGTGTTGTACGCACTGAGTTGTGGGAGCAGCTGGACAAAGATCTCGTTGCAATCGGTAAATTTGAAGAAGAAGGCCAATCAATGGATCAACTTGCAGAGAATATGATCCTTATGAAACGCTATTCCTACCCAGAAGATGTCGTTGGTTCAGCCGCTTTCCTAGCGTCTGCTGAGTCAGATTACATGACCGGTCAATTGTTCATGATCGATGGCGGGATGATCATGCAATGAGGATTGCACAATGATTATAGTCGCTGGAACGCTGCAATTTGATGCAAGCCAAATTGACGCCGTTGTCCCGCATATCTTAGATGTGATGAAAGAGACCGTGCTGGAAAAGGGATGCACTTGCTATCGTTTTGCGCGCAGTCTGGAAACAGATGGTCTTTTTCAGATTTATGAAGAATGGGACAGTGAGGAAGACTTGAACCGTCACCTCGACACCGACCATATAGCCTTGTTTCTAAAGGCTCTTTCTGATTTCACTGTGCTCGAACAAGATATCAAAGTCCTTGATGCCAAAGTGCTGCGTTCGCTCTAGTCACGCCCTTATGGGTAGGTCAATTTGAACGAAACAATACTGGGATTGATCCTGAGCCGTCAGGCCTTACACTGCTTGGATCAAACGTTGGAATCTGATGCCCCGATTGCGGGCAACTGACAACGGTTTAGTTCAAAGGTAGATTCATGAATCGTATTGATGGAAAAAAAGCAGTCGTTACGGGCGGCACACAAGGCCTGGGGGCCGCAGTTGCAAGAACATTTGCCGACGCTGGAGCCGCTAGTGTTACGATTTGCGGCCGCAACTTGGCAAATGGCACAGAAATCGCTCGAAAAATCACCACGGCGACCGGCTGTAAAATTCACTTTGTACAGGCAGATCTCGGTGTAGTTGCCGATTGTAGAAGAGTTATTTCTGAAGCAGATAATGAATTTCAAGATATTGATATATTGGTCAATGCCGCTGGTCTTACCGATAGGGGCGATATCTTAAACACCACTGAAGAGCTATTTGATCGCATGTTTGCGGTTAATACGAGGGCTCCCTTTTTCCTGATGCAAGATGCGATCAAGGTGATGCTCCGCAACAATACCAAGGGTTCGATCGTGAATATCGGATCCACATCAGCACTAGCCGGACAGCCCTTTATTTCAGCCTACTCTGCTTCCAAAGGTTCGCTTGCAACGCTAACACGCAACACTGCATTTGCAACAATGCGTAACCAAATCCGAGTTAACCAACTGAATATTGGATGGATGGCATCTGACGGCGAAGATCGCATTCAGCGTGAGTATCATGGTGCTAGTGAAAGCTGGCTCGCAGAAGCCGCTGCTGAATTACCGTTTGGGCGTCTGCTCGCCCCCGAAGAAGTGGCAAAGGCAGTAACATTCCTTGCGTCGGAAGATTCTGGCATGATGACTGGTTCAGTGGTCAATTTCGATCAGTCTGTCTGGGGCGGTTACTCAGCAGCGCCTCCAATACCCACTGAGGCACTGTCTTTAGGCGAAGAATAACTCACAGCGCGGATTGGCCTTGTTCAGCTAAAATGACAAAGTGAGCAACGAGGTATGGTGTATAAGTAGATTTAACTTACCTCCTTGAATATGAGCTGGAGTAGCCATGAGTTTCGCATCAGAAAACACCTCACAATTACTACCACGTACGGCGCCTATTTCTGCAATAGACATGCCCCAATTTGGATTTGGTTGCGCTCCAATTGGTGATCTGTTTGTCGAAACGTCTGAAGCAGATACGCGGCTGGCTTTAGACGCGGCGTGGGATGTGGGTGTTCGATACTTTGATACGGCACCATGGTATGGGCATGGGTTGAGCGAGCATCGTTTGGGTGGAATGTTACGCCAACATGCGCGGAAAGATTACTACATATCGACCAAGGTAGGGCGTGTGTACGTTCCAGCGCCACGCGGCGAAGACAAGCGCGTCCAATGGTTTGGCGGACAGAATTTTGAAGTCACATACGACTATTCCGCCGAAGGCCTCTCAGCGTCTTATGCGCAAAGCCAACTACGCCTTGGCCAAAGTTCAGTAGATGCGTTGATCATTCATGATTTGGACCAAGGATATCATGGAGATAAATTCGACGGTTATTATAAACAGCTTACGGAAAGTGGGCTGGCATATTTGAAGGATTTGAAATCACGGGGAGAAATTTCGTCCATCGGGATGGGCATCAATGCATTGGTCGACTTTGAATTTTTCGCGGATCGGGTCGACTTGGACTTTTTCCTTGTTGCCATGCCTTATACACTTCTTGACCAAATTTCCCTGAATACGGCAATGCAAAAATGTGTCGAACGCGGGATCAAAGTTGTTGTGGGTTCTCCGTTCGCTTCTGGTTTGTTGACCAATCCGACAAACCCTGATGCGCGTTATAATTATGGCCCTGTCCCAGATGACATTCGTGCGCGTGCCATCGGACTTCAAGATTGTTGCCAGGAATTCAAAGTGTCTCTTATGGCTGCCGCATTGCAGTTCCCGCTGCTTCACCCTGCAGTCGTATCGATAATTCCCGGTGCCAGAACAGCGCGTCAAATAACCGGGAATGTTGATAATTTCAATTTCGACATCCCCAAAGCACTTTGGGACGAAATGAAGAACCGCGGCTTGATTGTTCCAGATGCACCCATCGGATAGAAAAGGCCCGGCATTAAAAAGCCGGACCCTTACCGTCTGGGAGGCAGATTAGTACATCAGGAAGCCGCCGCTCACATTGATTGTCGCGCCTGTCATGTAGGCCGCATGGTCACTGGCTAAAAATAAGGTTGCGCCTGTGTGATCATCAGGCTGCCCAAGGCGTTTAAGTGGAATGCCACCCACCATCTTGTCAATTTGGCTGTCGCTCATCCGGTCAAGTCCAAGCATCGGTGTCTCAACCAGTCCCGGCGCAACAGAATTCACCCGAATTCCGTAGTCAGCCCAGCTGCGTGCAAGACCACGGGTCATGGTGGTGATCGCTCCCTTGCCCGCATTGTAAACGACTGATCCGCCAAACCCGCCAGACATCCAGCCTTGTGAGGAATAGTTGATGATTGAACCGGTCCGGCCACCGTCCACCATCGATTTTGCAACAGCTTGGCTAAGGAAAAATGGAACTTTAATATTGATGTCCATTTGAAAATCGAAGTCAGATTCTGTGACTTCGAACAGATCATCCGCCCGTTTAATAACACCGGCGATGTTTACCAGAACATCGATCTTACCAAGCGAGCCTTCAATCTTTTCGACAAGTGATGGCAAGCCTGCGACCTGTGTTAAATCCACACCAAAACCAGCATGTTCTGCACCTAAGCTAGTTGCAAACTCATCACACTGTGTTCGGTCCAAATCCACGACAGCAACCTTGGCGCCAACGCCAGCAAACCCTTTGGCAACGGCGCCGCCAATTGCGCCTGTAGCGCCTGTTACAAGAACAGTTTTGCCTGCCAGTCCGAAACTGAGATTGTCACTCATATTCGTATCCTACTTGTCCATGCGCGCGGATGAAACGAGGTCCTCGTTGATTTCAATACCAAGACCCGGACGGGTTGGCATCGGAACATACCCGTTCTCATGCCAGATAGGTTGGTCCACCAAGTCTTTTTGCGCGGGGCCATAAACGGGTTGAAGTTCAAGCATCGTACAGGCCGGATTGGACCAACTTAACGCTTGGCTTGCTGCGCCAACGATGGCTGTTGAGAAATTATGGGCGTTTGCCTGACGACGGGATTGGGCGCATATCTCTGCCGCCTTGGCAAAGCCAGTAATCCCAGCAACCCGGCCAGGGTCAAGCCCAATCACATCAACAGTTCCAGAATCCACAATCCGCTTCACACCGCGTGCATTCCATTCGCGCTCGCCATAAGCAATGCGAATGCCGGTAGCGGCGCGAAGAGCGGCGTACCCTTCCGGATCATCATGCCCCAAAGGCTCTTCCAGCCAGTGAACACCATAATCTTCAAAAACGCGTGCGCGCCGAATGGCTGTCGGGATGTCCCAGAAATTCTTAACTCCCAGATCGACCATCAACATCTTGTCCGGACCCATCGCCTCAGAAACCTGACGGACAAAATCGACATCACGATCATGGTCAAAACCAAGATTGGCCTCACCACGTTTTCCAAAACCAACCTTCGCGCCATGCAGACCCGTAGCGGTGTGAGCAGAGATTTCTTCTGCCATTTCCTCAATAGTTTCTTTGGTGCCGTGCAAACTGGCAATCGCAGGCATTTGTTTGTGCACTGGCCCGCCCAACAGATCGAGCACGCTGACACCAAGCATTTTGCCCTTCAAGTCCCACAGCGCAATATCGATTCCTGAGATGGCGATTGATGCAAGACCAGCGCCGGTTCCATACCACCAGCTGTGATCTTGCAGACTGTGCCAAATGGTTGCGGTGTGCATTGCGTTCTGACCCACCACGATTTCCGACATGCCTTCCACAAGCTTTGCCGCCGCCAGCGTTGCTTCTGGGAAATAAGAGCAACATTCACCCCAGCCAACCTGACCATCTTCCCCAGTTATTTTGACAAGGCAAACGGCACGAAAACGGTTGTGATCTGTCGGTTCTTGATAAGATACCGGGATCGCTTCAACACTTTTGATTTTATAGGCTTTACTCATCAGAAACGCAGACTTGCTTTTGTTGCCCCAGCCCCTCGATTCCCAGTTCAACATTGTCACCAGATTTCAGGTAACGCGGTGGTTTGAAACCAAGACCAACGCCTGGAGGTGTGCCAGTAGAAATGATATCGCCAGGCTCAAGCGTCATGAATTGCGACAGGTAAGCAACAAGGTGTGCCACACCGTAAACCATTGTCTTGGTTGACCCATTTTGAACACGCTCGCCATTGACTTCGAGCCACATCGACAAGTTTTGCGGGTCTTCAACTTCGTCTGGCGTTACCAGCCATGGTCCGGTTTGTCCAAAATTATCGCACGATTTGCCCTTGGTCCACTGACCTTCGCGTTCTGTTTGATAAGCCCGCTCGGACACATCGTTGATCACGCAGTAACCTGCAACATGATCCAACGCACCCGCTTCGTCTACGTATTTGGCAGCCTTGCCAATAACGACACCAAGTTCCACTTCCCAATCTGTTTTTTCAGATCCACGCGGGATGATGATCGGATCATTAGGACCACAGATCGCCGATGTGGCTTTCATGAACAAAACAGGCTCGCTCGGCACGTCCATTCCGCTTTCTGCAGCGTGGTCGGCATAATTCAGGCCAATGCACATAAATTTGCCTGTACCGCCAACACACGACCCAATTCGAGGATTACCTTCGACCAACGGCAAACTGTCTATATCGAGATTTGAAAAACGACCAAGATCGGTAAGTGTCTCACCAGCCAAATCACCCACAAGCCCACTCAGGTCGCGGATATTGTTATTGGAATCCAACACAGCGGGTTTTTCGGCCCCACGGGGCCCGTAACGAAGAAATTTCATGAGTTTTCCTATATGTCTGTGGAAAGGGATCCTGGGATTGGACAGCGTGCGGGCTTCCCATTGAGTGCCCGCGTGACTTCATCTGCGACAAGACTCTGCAAGCTCTCAACGGCAACATCGGAATACCAGGCAGCGTGAGGTGACATTGTCAGATTGGGAGCCTGTCGCAGAGGAGAGTCGGCAGGCAAAGGCTCTTGATGGAACACATCGATAGATGCGCCGCCGATATCGCCACTGGTAAGTGCTACTGCTAGCGCAGTTTCGTCAATCAAGTCGCCACGTGCAGAATTCACCAGAAAAGACGTTGGCTTCATTTTGGTGAAAACGTCGGCGTTTATCCGGCCAATCGTTTCTGGTGTTGCTGGGGCATGCAATGAGATGCAGTCCGCATCGCGGATCAAAGCGTCGAAAGAGACGCTCTCCACGTTCAGCGCGTTGTTCTTTGTTGCATCAAAAAATGGATCCGAGGCCAGGAACTGAAAACCAAAAGGAGCGAGCCGTCCCGCGACTGCCTGCGCAATACGGCCAAACCCGAAGAAGCCGATTTTCGTATCGCTAAACGCCTTCATAGGTTTTGCGACCTTCACTGCGGCCCACTCGTTGGCGCGGACAGAGGCATCTAACGCATCAAGTTTTCGTAGTTGGGCCAAAATCATTGCGGCGGTATGATCCGCCACTTCCGAAGTGCAATAGTCGGGAATATAGACACCCTGAACATTGCTCTCGTTCATCGCAGCAACGTCTAAATTGTTGTATCCCACACCGTAGCGGATCACTGTTGCGCCCGGCGCGAGTCCGGCAATTGCGTTGGCATTCAACTCTGCAAATTGCACGACAGCAACTTTGGCACCTTTTACTGCTGCCACCACGTCTTCCGGCGTTTTGCAATCGTGAAGCTCAAAGCTTGCGCCCAGCGCCTCTGCTGCAGCGCGTTCCTTGTCGACATCGGGAAACATTGCATCGGTTATGACCACATCTACACTCATGTGGAGGTCTCCAAACCTGAGCGGCGGCGGAAGTCTTCTTGGCGCACGTCCAATTCGCTACCCGCCAAGTCGTCTGCAGCAGAAGTACACAGCCAAACCATGCCTTGCGCAGGCTCCGACGCTGGTGAGAGATCGCTTTGGGCGAAGCCACTTACGGGGTTGATACCACTTTCGCGGATCGATCCCTGCATTCCGGTATCAACGAGGCCCGGAGCAAAGCCGAATATTCGAATGCCTTGTTCGCCATATTCCTTGTCCACGCAACGCGTCAGCATCGCAAGGCCTGCTTTGCCAGAGCAATAAGCACTCCAACCTTCCATTGGGCCGTGCGCGGCGCCTGAGGATAGGTTCACAATGGTGCCGCCATTCTTTATCATGTGCGGCAACGCCTGCTGGATCACGTAAAACGCAGACGTCAGATTAACTTCGATATTCTTTGCCCATTCACCAATGTCCACATCTGTAATCCGGCCAATGGGGCCAATGATGCCGGCATTATTAATCAAAATATCGAACCCCTCGGCCATAAGCGCTTTGACAGCTGGCTGGTCCGTTGCGTCGCAAATTATGCCGCGCGCAGTGATGCTAACGGGAAGATCTTTGAGCGCTTGGTCCATCGATGGCTGGTTGCGAGCTGTAAACGTTACGTCCGCGCCTGCCCTGGCCAATGCCTCGACAGTCGCCAAACCAATGCCGCGCGCTCCGCCAGTGACCAGGGCTTTTTTGTTGTTCAGGTTGTTGCTCATTGGTCGAGGCTCCATTGTTTTGGCAAGAGGAAGGGAAATCCAGTGGCGGGATCGATATCGATTTCCATGATGGGCCCCATGTATTCACCCCATTTTGCATTTATCGGATCGTCTTTGAGGAAATCGATCGTCACTTGCAAATCATCGGTTTCAAAGTATCCGAATAGATCAAGGCCGTGGCGAAAAATGTGGTAGGATTTAAGCCCCGAAGCACGCAGTGCTGCGTCCATCTCAGGCCATAATTCGTCGTGACGGCGCTTGTATTCTTCCTCGTATCCCGGACGAACTTTCAATATCCAAGCATAACTGGCCATCAGCTTTTCTCCTTCAGATAGTCAAGTAGAACCTCGCCAGGGACGAGGGAAAATTCAGCGCCCCAATAAAACCCGTCCAGCATTTCGAGCACAGGTAAGCGATGAACTGGTGCCTGAGCATTTGGGCGCAATTCGGTTGTGCAAGGCCCGCGCCAGCACTCGCTGACTTTCACATCTGCCAAGCTGCGCGATGTCAGTTGCCTTATTGCCGGTGTCCCATCGATATGATCCACCGCCTTGAGATTGATGTTTGTTGCGAAAGGGAAAATACCCGATAGCTCCGAGATGTCGGCCTCTTGCTGTTTGTAAGGCATTGTCCCTGTGACAACATCGATCCCATTACGTTCCAGTGTCCCGACGATCAGGTCACTCCGGAAATCAATTTGAGGGTTTCCAAACTTCTTCGGTTGCCCGTGGATTTCTCGTCCATGAGTCACGCCAACATCAGAAGATAAGAACAGATAGGGCGAATAAGAACCAACGGCTTCGCCAGGTAGTTCAGCTCCGAACATTACATTCGCTTCGTTGTAAGGTCCCAGCCAAGACGTATCGTTCATCTGGTAGAAATGGATCATCACCTCATCGCCAGTTGCCACAAGCGGTTCTGGCAAAAGAGCGCGGATTGCTGCAATATCAGTCCGATAGACCAAAGTGAATATCTTTATGTCGCGAAATGTGAAAGGGAAGCTCGGGATCATCGGAGCATCCAGCGGAGTTGAGAAGCCGCCTTTTAAAATATCCTCGCGTGTGTTTTTCCAAATCATCTACACAGCCTCCGGCTTGCCGGATTTGAACGATCGGTACATAGCGTCTAGGACTTCAATCGCGCGCATGCCGACAACACCATTTGCCTCAATTGTTTTTGCAGTACCCTGACAGACTTCCGCCAACCTATTGATTGGCTCAACAGCCATGTATTGGCCTGCATCTGGCGCCAGGTCGAGAACCACATCGTCTTTGTCAAAACGTCGCAATTCCATCCTCGTGCGCTCCATATCAATAAGAAGCATGCCTTCCGACCCGAAGACGCGTATATCCAATTGGTAGGAGCAATGCTTGGGCACCAGAGCACTTCCAGACAGGCTGGCTTTGGCACCATTTGAGAATGTCAGCACAGCAGAATCGACTAAATCAACTTGAGCGGCAGATTTCACATCAAGCGCATAGACCTCTGCTGGCTCCAGATCGACCAAGCGAAACAACAGACCCAATGCATGGCTTAACTGTCCCCAACCATAACCGCCGGCATTGTCAGGATCAGCCCAGGTAGACTTGTTGGGCTGGAACATGTGATCGGCGGCTTCGCTCAAACCGTCGCCGCCAAAAAGATCAAAAGTGAATGTCGCCATCTGGCAGCTTACGTGACGGACTTCACCAATACGCCCATCAGCAATCAAATCGGATGCTGTTGTTGCGAAATCTTTGTAGTTCCATCCATAAGGAACGAGAATTTCACGACCCTTTTCTTGCGCCAATTTTACAAGAGCGCGCGCATCATCCGCACTTGTTGTCATTGGTTTGTCGATCAAAACATGACAGCCGGCTTCCAGCGCATCGCGAGCATGTTCAAAATGTGCTGTATGCGGCGATGTTATCACCACTGCGTCCAGCTCTTCATTTTGCAGCAATTCGCGGTGATCTGTGTATCCGCGCGCAATGTCGAATTTGGTGAGGATTTCGTCCAACGCACCTTGATTGCGCCTGTTAACAGCCACTAGATCTACGTCCGGATTTTCCAACAATGCTGGCACGTAAACTTCGACGCCCCACCACCCGGCACCAATAATTGCGATCTTGGATTTAGACACCGGTAGTTCCTTTCAATGCATTACGAACGTGGATCATATGTTGGCGCATGGCTGCCTTTGCGGCATCTGGCTTACGGGCATGCATGGCTTCCATAATGACTTGATGATCGGCAATTGATTGCCTGCGAATTTCTTTTTCTTTTTGAAATGCCCTGCGCCCCTGATCGCCAAGCACCTGAAGCATTTTCCCAACGCGCGACAGAAACACATTTCCGGACGCACCTAGAAGTGTCTTATGAAATTCCACATCGGTGTCGTGGAACAAGTCGGCATTGTAAGGATCGGCTAATTGCGCATCGAGCAATTCTTGCAAGTAGCTCAACTCAGAATCTGAAATCTTTTCTGCAGCCAGCGCCGCTATCATGGGTTCGTATTCAATCCGCGCATCAAATAACTCACCCATATTCTGGGCATTGAGAGATACGAAAAAGTCGAGCGGATTGAGAAGTTCACTCGCTTCAAGCGAGCTTACAAACACCCCGCCACCATGACGAATTTCTAGTACACCAAGGATTGATAAAGCCCGAAGTGCCTCGCGAACCGTCGGGCGGCTCACCTCTAGAATACTGGTCAAATCCCGCTCTGAGGGAAGTTTTTCACCTGGCGTAAGTTGTCCGTTTTTTATCAAATCGAGAACACGTTGGACCACCAGTTCCGAGACAGCCTTGCGACCGAGAGGAGCCCGCAGAGCACTCACACCGCCCTTCAACGAAGTTACGGTTCGCTTGTTCATCCTGTCACTCCATTTTTAGGTGTGGTCAGCTTCGCAAGCCATCCCTGTATTGTGGGAACCATGACAGACAGGATCAGAAGAATACCCAGCACACCGGTTTGGATATGTCCGGTGATGTTTGAAAGCGCCATTCCATTGCGTAAATTCAGTACAATCAGGATTGCCAACAAAGTGCCAACCATCGTTCCTTTGCCGCCAAAGATAGACACGCCACCCAGTAAAACAATTGTAATAATATCAAGTTCGAATCCAAGCGCGGCATCGCCTCGCACCGCACCTAACCTTGCAGCAAAAAGCATACCGGCAACCGCAGAAATCAGACCAGACAGAATGAAAATGGTGGCCTTAACCCGCCGTACATTAATGCCGGAATACTCCGCAACATCTCGATTTGAACCGATGAAATACACCTGCCGCCCAAAGGTCGTGCGTTGTAGAACGATGTAAAACAGGACAACAAGAAAAGCGAAGAGAAGGATCGCCAGCGGAATGGGGCCAAGCAATGGCGCCTGCCCTAACGCGTCAAACCATTCCGGGAAACCAGTGATCCCTCGGTCTTCAACAAGAACGCGCGCAAACCCGCGGAAGGCGATCATCGTGGCCAAGGTGACCACCAATGAAGGAATGCCAACCCAGGCGATCCAGAATGCATTAAATGCGCCCAACATGGCCCCAGCGGCCAGCACAATAACAATTGCCCCACTTGCTGGCACACCGGATTGAAACAACCAGCCAAACAGGCACGCTGAAAAGCCCATGATCGAGGCAACCGATAAATCAATTTCACCGTTGATGATAATCAAGGTCATGATCACAGCCACAATCACCTTTTCGATAGAAAGCTGAAATAGGTTGATCTGATTGTTGAAGGTGAAAAAGAACGGCGAGATGAGTGAGTTGGCAATAAAGAGCAACACGAGGACAAGCAGCAAAAACCCTTCCCAGGATTTCAACGCTTTTACAACGCGGGATGAAAGAGAATGCTGGTCCATCACTTGCTCTCCTTCGTTGGCGCATTAGCAATTGGAATTTGTGTTTTGCTGTCGTCAGGCCCTGCAGATTTTCTGCCCCCAAGTAGACGTCTTGAAAGAAACGTATCCATAGCGACGGCGAAAAGTATCAGCAGACCCAATACAGCCTCGCGCCAAAATTCTGACACAAGATCCCAGCGCACCAGGCCGGTTTCCAGGAGGTCTATCAATGTAGCTCCCAGCAAGACGCCAATCACACTGCCCGACCCACCGAAGATATTGACACCGCCAACCACCACGGCTCCGACAGATTTCAGCTCTAGCCCCTGCCCTGCAACCACGGTGATGTTACCGAAACGCGCAAGAAACATGAAACCAGCAAGCCCGGCAAGCGCGCCTGAAATCAGGAAAGCCTGCAAAACTGTGCGTTTCAGGTTTATTCCGGCGAAACTCGCGGCATCCGGGTTGGACCCAACTGCGTAGAATTGCCGACCAGCCCGAAACCTGGTCAAGAAAATGTTCATTCCAAATACGACAATAAGAGCAATCACCACCATCCACCGTACTTTGAAACCGCCAATTACGAACATGTTCTGACGGGCAAATTCAGTGAGCCAAATCGGCAGTGATCCTGTTGTGATTGAACTCCCATCGGAACTTTCTACAAGGATTGAACGAAACAGTGCCAATGTTGCCAGAGTTACAATGATCGACGGTAAATTTAATCGGCTCACCAGAAGGCCATTTACAAGACCAAAGCACCCACCAATACCCATAGCAAGAAGTGCCACAAAGGGAGGTGGAATATCTGGAAATACTGCCAGAATGCCACCCACGAAATAGGCCGTGCAGCCCACAATCGAGCCGATTGAAAGATCGATATTGCGAGTCAAAACCACCACCGCTTGTCCAACTGCAATCAACGCGATGATCGACACTGACGTTGAAATTCGCACGAACAATCGAGGCGTAAGAAAGTTTTGGATTTGAGACGAGAAGAACAGTGCAATTGCCACAAGCACCAGCAGCAAGATTGCTACGCGCTGACCGTTAGGACCCAGTCTTTGAGAAATTGAACCCAACACTATGCAGCCTCGCTGGCTGAAACAGCACCGACGGCAAGACGCATAACATTTTCTTCTGTGGCGGCCTCGCCCGAGAACTCTCCAGCAATGCGCCCTTCGCGCATCACGATGATACGATCGGCAAGCGAGAGCACCTCAGGCAAATCTGATGAAACAATCAGTATCGCGACACCCTCTGCTGCCAAATCGTGCAGAATCTGATGCACTTCAGCCTTGGCCCCAATGTCGATACCTCGCGTGGGTTCGTCTACAATCAGCAGGCGTGGCGCTGTATTCAGCCATTTGGCGAGCATCACCTTTTGCTGGTTGCCACCCGACAAAGTGCTAACCGGGACATCCAAATCTGCAGCCTTAATGTTCAGCTTCTTACGAAAATCGATTGCGTCAGATTTTTCAGCATCAAAGTCGATCAATCCAATGGAATTGCTGTATTTGTCCAACATGGGCAAAGTGATGTTGTTGGTGATCGTTTCTTCCATCGCAATGCCCAGTTTGCGGCGGTCTTCTGAAACATAGGCAATGCCAAGCGCTTGCGCGTCTTTGGGAGACGTTATTTCAGCTACCACACCATCGATTTTGATCTCACCCTTCTCTGAGGGTTCAATCCCGAAAAGTGCCAGCGCCACATCTGTCCGGCGCGCGCCAACCAGACCCGAAAAGCAAACGATCTCACCCTTTTCAACATTGAATGAAACGTTAGAAAACGCGCCGCTTTTGGCCAACCCTTGAACGGTCAACATGTCATGTCCGGTTGCCTGCGACGGTTTGCGGGCAAAACGCCCTTCCATGTCACGGCCTACCATTTCTGTAACCAGCCCAGCTTGCGTCACTTCCGCAATCGGCTTGGTCGAAATATGTGCGCCATCGCGCATGACAGTGACCCGGTCAGCAAGGGCAAAAATCTCTTCAAGTCGGTGGGAAATATAGAGCACTGCTACGCCTTGCGCGCTTAATGACCGCGCGATGCTGAAGAGACGTTGAACTTCATGGTCTGAAAGTGAAGCGCTTGGCTCATCCATAATGAGAGCCCGCACATCAAGCGAAATTGCCCGCGCAATTTCAACGGTCTGTTGTTCAGCAAGCGTTAGCGTTGCAGCGGGACGGCGCACATCAAGCGAAACACCCAATTTGGCTATCACCACTTCGGCTTCTTTATACATGTCACGCCAGCGAATGAATTGCGAGCGACTATGGTGATTGATAAAAATATTCTCGGCTACATCGAGATCCGGAAAAACCATCGGCTCTTGATAGATCGCTGCAACTCCAACGGCTTGCGCCTCTTGGGTAGTTCGAAATACGCGTGATTTTCCGTCCACCCAAATCTCACCGGAACTTGGCTGATGGATGCCTGTCATCGCCTTAATTAAGGTTGATTTTCCAGCGCCGTTTTCACCAACAAGCGCATGGATTTCTCCAGGAAACATCTCGAATGACAGATCTCTCAGAGCGGCAGTTGCGCCAAACTGTTTACTGACATTCTTCATTTCCAAAATGGGCGACACCACCAAATTCCCTCATTCGATCTTGAAAATGTGACCGGCCCACAAAGTGCAGGCCGGTCACGCATTAGTTTGTCAGCTTTACTTAGCTGCCGCTTCTACGTTGTCTTTTGTGTAAACGGTGAAAGGACCCATGAGCACGCGGGAACCGCTGTCGCGTGTTGGATCTTTCTCGATGGTGTAGTCACCCATGCGACCAGCAGTGAATTTTTCTCCAACGTCGCCTGCCATCTGACCAGTCGCCAGCAAGTAGCTGGTGTAGTAGGTCAGATAACCGAGATCGACAAAGTCCCAAAGAGCAAATTCAGGTGCACATCCATTCATGGTATATGTCACCATTTCGGCTGGGACACCCAGACCAGAAACTTTGACCTTGTCGCAAAGCTCTTCATCTTGAATGGCTTTGGACGCAGCCACAATGCCAACAGAGGTAGGCGACATGATCAGACCCAGATTTGGGTATTTATCAACCAGTGCCAGGGCACGATTGTAGCTCACCTCAGACTGATCATCGCCATAGACGATGTCTACGTGATTGAGATCAGCGTACTTTGGATCCTTCAGCGCCTTTTCCATCGCTGCAATCCAAGCATTCTGGTTCGACGCATCTGGCGTTGCAGACAATGTCGCAAAGTCACCTTTGCCGCCGAGGATGCTGTGCGCCATGTCGGCCATCACTACACCAATTTCACTGAAATCAACCTGAGCGACAAACAGCGATTCACCTTCGGACGAAGGAATTGGCGAATCCCAAGTTACAACCTTGGTGCCGGCAGCCTGTGCGGCCACGGCGGCTGGAACAATCTGTTCGCCTGCGTTATTGGACAGCATCACTGCGGCCTGCCCTTGCGAGGCAGATGTCGTCATGATTTCAATCTGACCTGCAACAGAGTTTTCAGGTGTTGGGCCGGTGTAAAGCAGATCGCCGGTGTTCCCGAGCTCAGCATGCGCTTCTTGAGCGCCTTGATTTGCTTGGTCGAACGGCAAGATGCCCAGAAATTTGGGCAGCAGCACCATGTTCGCTTCTTTACCCTTTTCGGCGACAATAGTTTCGGCATTTGCAACAGTTGCAACCGACGCGCTCATAACAGCGCACATAGCTAGTGTAGAGACTTTCCACATATTCATTAGGTTCTCCTCCCTGTGAGATAAACGGTCGGGCAAACATGATTTAATTTGCTCTCCCAAAAGTGGCCTGACCACTTAACCATGGTGATTATTATTGTGTCAATGTTGAGTGTCAAAATTTTTCACACATGATTACAGTATGTTATAGAAAAATAATTTCTTGCAAAAGATTCAGTGAACGACGTAATATTGGACAGGCCACTATTAAGGGGACTAAAAATGTCATGCATTGAGGTCGAAAACCCGTGAGCCAATCATCACCAGTACCCCAAACATGGTTGCCGATTGCCGCGCACTTTCTTTGCCAAAATAAAAGGGAAAACAGACGCACTAGCAATTGGGCCTGAAGCTTAGCAAGTCGTTTCAGCATTACTCACAAATGATTGTTCGTTTGAGGTACAACAGCACGATAACAAGAACCTATTGGAGAACCTGCGGAGGTGATAGGCAATTTCATCGTGCCGCACTTTAAAGGAGACATAGAATGCAGCTTTCGGTGACATCATGGTCATTTCCCGCCTGCACCCTTGAAGAATGCTGGGGTATTACCCGCGCCTTGGGCATTTCGCACATCGATTTGGGCCTGCTGCACGGAGCATCTTTGGAACGTAACCTTGTGTTAAGTGACCCGATGGCTGCAGCCACCAAAGTTAAGGAAATTGGCATTTCAGTGGCCAACCTTTATTGGCTTTTTGGCGATACGCCTCATGATCGCCCCTTGTCAGATTCAAAAGCCCATGACCAGAACATGGCTGATCTTGCATCGGTTCTGAAGTTTGCTGAACTTCTGGATATCCCCACCCTGTTTTTATTGCCGGGCGTCAGCAAACCAGGTCAGTCAGAAAGTGAACTGATTGCAAATTCCGCCAAGGCTTTGCGCTCCATGGTTCCAATGGCAAAAAATCGCGGTGTTGAGTTAAGTGTTGAGCCTCATGTTGGTGGACTACTTAAAAACCCTAATACCTGCCTCCAATTCCTTGACGCAGTCCCTGAATTAAAACTAACGCTGGATTATGCGCATTTTGCATGTATGGGCTTTACACAAAATGAAATTGACCCGCTTGCACGCCACGCAGCCCACGTTCACATGCGTCAAGCCAGACCCGGTGCACTACAGGCAAAAATGGCTGAGGGAACATTGGATTTCGTCGCAATGATAGAAACACTGCGTACCGCCAATTTTGACGGCTTTATATCTATCGAATATGTCCACCAGGACTACATGAATACGCTATTCGATGATGTTCTCACTGAAACAATCCAAATGCGCAATTTATTGCGAGAGTGTGGAATCAACTGATGCCCGACTTTCCGATTGTAGACACACATTTACATATTTGGGATTTTGATCGCCTGAACTACACGGCGTTTCAGGGACATCCGCTTTTTGGCAAGTCCTATCAGATCGAAGACTATCAGCGTGATTGCGGAGATGTTGAAGTCGAAGCGATGGTGTTTCTGGAGTGTTACGCCGACTTCACGCCCTCTTCCGGGCAATATATTGAAGAGATCGAATTTGTCGAAGACTCCGCCAAACGTGATCCAAGGATCAAAGGCATCGTTCCCATGGCCCCCTTGGAATGGGGATCAAAGGTTGAGCCAATGCTTGAGGAGATGAAGGAGAAACATCCCACTGTAAAGGGCATCCGCAGAATTGTTGAATTTGATGATGGCCCGCGCGCATTGACACTGAGCGACAATTTTATTGAGGGCGTAAACCTTTTGGAGAAATTTGGATTTCACTTTGAGATCAACGTGAATTTTAGCCAAATGGATATCGTTCGAGAATTTGTAAAACGCATACCCAACGTGCCGATGATCCTGGATCATTGCGGAAAACCGGGCATTAAATCAGGAGCGATTGAACAATACCGCGCAGATATCAAGGAACTGGCAGAGCATCCCAATTTGCTGATAAAGATGTCAGATCTGCCTGTAGAAGCAGATCACGACAACTGGACCGACGGCGATCTTCGCCCATTCATCGACGCCACAATTGAAACCTTCGGATTTGATCGCACCATCTATGCCAGCGACTACCCAATATGTTTACAGGCCGCATCTGTAACCCGTGGCATAGAAGTGCTGGACCGCGCTTTGGCTGGGTCTTCCCAATGCGAACTGCGCAAGTTTTACCGCGACAATGCAAACACTTTTTATAGGCTCGGATTGCCAGCATACAGTTCAATTTAAGCGCGAATCCATGTCATCGCCCTGGCTAGTAGAACGCCCCTCACAGCGAGAAAGATTCAGGCGCAACTCACGTCGCGGAGTGAACGGATCCACCTTTGACAAATATTGGTGCACCAGGAAGACTACGAACCTGTGGCCTCTACCTTCGGAGGGGTGAAGAATATGTTTTTTTGAATTGACTTGAAACTACCTAAAAGTGATATTATCCTTATAAATCATATATTTATAATTATTTTAATTTATATTCATTTATCGCAGCGTACCCGGATTGACCCATGCGTGCTGCCCCGGTGCTGCCCAGAGTGGTTTTATGACGAAAAGACGCCTCACAAAGAAAGTTGTCGATAGCCTCGTATCTAAAGAGCGTGATTACGTAGAATGGTGC
>JBGCFS010000170.1:0-12658 GCA_045107035.1 Hyphomicrobiales bacterium | reverse complement strand
GTTTTGCGTCCGACGGCTCAATCATTGCCGGATTGGCGAAGAGCTGGGACATATCTGGCGATGGCCTGACATACACATTCACATTGAATTCCGACGTCAAATTTCATGACGGAACCGATATCGATGCGGAGGATGTCAAATTCTCGCTGGATCGCGCCCGCGCGGAAGACAGCACAAATGCACAAAAGGCACTCTTCGCTGACATCGCCTCGGTGGATGTTATGGACCCGATGACGGTGAAGGTCACCCTGTCCAAGCAAAATGGCAGTTTCCTGTTTAATATGGCTTGGGGCGATGCGGTTATTGTGGCCACAGAAAGCATTGCAGACATAAAAACCAAGCCGGTGGGCACAGGGCCCTTCATACTTTCCAATTGGGTGCAAGGCGACCGTATTGAGCTGGCTAAGAATCCCAATTATTGGGGTGCCGCTGTTGCGCTGGAAAAAGCGACGTTCAAGTTCATTTCTGACCCAACTGCTGCTTTTGCTGCCGTTATGGCAGAAGATGTGAACGCGTTTATGGCCTTCCCGGCGCCGGAAAACCTGCCGCAATTTGATGCAGATCCGCGCTTCAGTGTGCTGGTGGGTTCAACGGAAGGGGAAACTATCCTTTCCATCAATAACAAGATGCCTCCATTTGATAATGTGAAGGTCCGCGAAGCGGTTGCACACGCGATTGATCGTCAAGCCATTATCGATGGTGCGATGTTCGGTTATGGCACGCCAATCGGAACCCATTTTGCTCCGCACAATCCAGCCTATGTGGATTTGACCGCAAACTCATCCTACGATCCCGCAAAAGCAAAGGCTTTGCTTGCGGAAGCTGGTTTTGCAGATGGTTTTACCACCACATTGAAACTGCCGCCGCCTTCATATGCGCGCCGCGGTGGTGAAATTATCGCGTCTCAATTAAAAGCCGTTGGCATTACCGTTGAGATTTCCAATCTGGAATGGGCGCAATGGCTGGAGCAGGTGTTCCGCGGCAAGGATTTTGGTCTGTCGATTGTATCTCACACAGAGCCAATGGATATTGGCATTTATGCCCGTCCGGATTACTATTTCCAGTATGATAATCCAGCCTTCCAGACGCTTATGGAAGATTTGAACGCATCCACGGACCCTGCAGGGCGAACAAGCATTTTGCAGGCTGCTCAAAAGATGATTTCTGAGGATTATGTGAACGGTTATCTGTTCCAGCTTGCCAATACTGGTGTGGCAAATGCCAAAATTGAAGGTCTGTGGGCAAATGCACCAACACAAGCTGTTGATCTGACCGGCGTTTCCTGGACTGACTAAAACCAACCACACCCCGGCGACCAAAAGCCGGGGTGTCTTGATGTGGATTGACCCATAAATGCTGCGCTACACGCTCAAACGATTGCTGTCCCTTAGCATCAGTCTGTTGGTCGCCAGTGTGGTTATTTTCCTAGCGATCGAAGTCGTACCTGGTGATCCGGCGTCCTATATGCTGGGTATCAACGCGCAGGAAGATACAATTGCCGCCCTGCGCGAAGAGCTTGGCCTCAACGTTTCTTATTTTCAGCGTTACATCAACTGGGTTGGTGGCATGTTGGTGGGTGATTTTGGAACCTCCTATACCTATCGAACGCCTGTGGTCGATATGATCGGTGATCGCATGTGGATTTCTCTTCCGCTTGCGCTGTTTGCGCTCATTTTATCGACTTTGATTGCCTTTCCTGCTGGTATTCTGGCTGCAACGAAACGCGGATCAGCAACGGACGTCATTGTTATGGGAACCACCCAATTGGGCGTGGCAATACCTAATTTCTGGTTTGCCATGCTGATGGTGCTGGTGTTCGCGATCAACCTGCGCTGGTTCTCCGCTGGCGGCTTTCCTGGTTGGGATGGCGGCTTTTGGCTGGGTATGAAGGCGCTCACTTTGCCAGCAATCTCTCTTGCACTGCCTCAAGCGTCAATTCTGGCACGTGTCATGCGTTCCGCATTGCTGGATACGCTGAGTGAAGACTTTATTCGTACGGCACGCGCCAAGGGTCTTACCAAGGGGCAAGCCTTGTGGCGCCATGCCTTGCGCAACGCTATGATTCCGGTTTTGACCATAATTGGTCTGCAGTTTTCATTTCTGCTTGCAGGTGCGATCATCATCGAAAATGTATTCTTCCTGCCGGGCTTAGGGCGTCTGGTGTTTCAAAGTATCTCACAGCGCGATTTGATTGTGGTTGAGAGCGTGGTGATGCTGTTGGTCTTCGCGGTGGTAATGGTCAACTTCGCTGTGGACATTGCCTACGCAGCCGTTGATCCAAGATTGCGGAGGCGCAGCTGATGTTGGCGCTGGAACCAACCGGCATGGAGACAGGTTTGCTGCGGCAAGTTCTGCGTTCACGTAACCTCGTAATTGGCTTCATTTTAACAGCCATTTTTGTCGGCGCGGCTTTGATTTCCTACGTATGGACACCGTTTGATGTTGAGACGCTCAACATCCCCAACAAGCTGAAAACACCCACATTGCTTCACTGGTTTGGCACCGACCATTTTGGCCGAGATATTTTCTCCATGATCATGGTCGGAGCGCGTACCTCTATCGCGGTGGCGCTTATTGCGGTTGGTATCGGGATACTACTCGGTGTCCCGCTTGGCCTGGCGGCAGCAGCCAAGCGTGGTGGCTGGGTTGATGAAATTATCATGCGCGGCAACGATCTTGTCTTTGCCTTTCCCGCGCTTCTGATTGCCATCATGATCACGGCGGTGTTTGGGCCAAGCGCAGTGAACGCCATTATTGCTATTGGTATCTTCAATGTTCCAGTGTTTGCGCGGCTTTCGCGCGGTGCGGCGTTGTCGCTGTGGACGCGTGACTACGTATTGTCGGCACGCGTTGCCGGCAAAGGCGCATTGCGCATATCTGTGGAGCATATTCTGCCGAACATTACGAACTTGCTCATTGTTCAGGGCACGATACAGTTTTCATTGGGTATTCTGGCCGAGGCAGGTCTCAGCTATGTGGGGCTCGGCGCGCAACCGCCTATTCCAAGCTGGGGACGCATGTTGGCGGATAGCCAAACGCTCATTACGCTTGCGCCGCATATGGCACTGTTCCCAGGGTTTGCGATTGTGTTCACAGTGCTTGGTCTGAATTTAATGGGCGATGGATTGCGGGATATGTTTGATCCCAAATTGCGGAATGCACGCCGATGAGTTTGCTTTCCATCAATCAGCTCAATCTGGACATCTACGGGACCCCAATTCTGCGGGATGTTTCATTCTCGATTGATGCAGGGCAGATCGTTGGTGTCATCGGCGAGTCCGGTTCTGGCAAGTCTATGACAGCATATTCTGTGATGCAGCTTCTGCCGGAGGGATCGACAACCAGCGGGTCTATTGGTTTGAACGGCGAAAATATCCTCAACGCGACTGAGGAACATATGTGTACTTTGCGCGGTGATGAGCTGGGTATGGTGTTCCAGGAACCGATGACGGCGCTAAACCCGGTAAAGACCATTGGTGATCAGGTTGCCGAAACAGTACGTATCCATCAAGCAGCATCAGGTGCAGATGCCAGCAAAATAGCCCGGGAAACACTGAATCGCGTTGAACTGCCCGAAGATCACTTTCCTCTGTCACGCTATCCGCACGAGTTGTCCGGTGGACAGCGTCAGCGCGTTGTCATCGCCATGGCCATTGCACTGCGTCCAAAGCTGCTTATCGCAGATGAGCCGACAACGGCACTGGATGTCACGACACAGGCGCAAATTCTGAAGTTACTGAAGCGGTTGGTGCGTGAAGACAATATGGGCCTGATGATGATCACACATGATCTGGCGGTCGTGTCCGATTTGGCTGATGATATAGTCATCATGAAGTCGGGCGAGGTGGTTGAAACCGGATCGGCAAAAACACTCTTTAAAACAATGGCACATCCTTACACCAAGGCTTTGTTTGAAGCGTCTTCCCATGTGCCAGATCGTGCTGAAGATGCGCAGTCTATCGATGCACCACTTTTGGAAGTTCAAAACGTCTCCCGCGACTACATTATGCCGCGAACAAATCTATTTGATGCGCCGGCTAAATTTCGCGCCGTCAATGATGTGAGCTTTACGATTCAACAGGGCGAAAGTCTCGGCTTGGTTGGTGAAAGCGGTTGTGGAAAATCAACTCTGACGCGCGCGATCTTGGGTCTAGAAGAAGTCCAAGAAGGAAATATCTTGCTGGATGGTGCAACGGTTTTCTCCGGGCATCAGGTTGATAGAGATGTCCGGCGCAAAATGCAGGTGGTTTTTCAGGACCCTTATGGTTCATTTAACCCACGTCACAAAGTTTCGCGGCTTGTGGCGGAGCCGTTTCACTTGCTTGATCAACAGCCACGCGGGATTGAGCGCTCTACTGCTGTTACCGAGGCATTGGAAAGTGTCGGGCTGCAGGCATCTGACGCCAAGAAGTACATTCATGAGTTTTCTGGTGGACAGCGTCAGCGCATCGCGATCGCCCGTGCCTTGATCATCAAACCAAAGCTTATCGTGTTGGATGAAGCGGTTTCTGCGCTCGATGTGTCTGTACGGGCGCAAATTCTAGATTTACTTGCGGATTTATCCAATCGTTTCGGCCTGACATATCTCTTCATTTCCCATGATTTGTCGGTGGTGCGATCCATCACAGACCGAGTGCTTGTGATGAAATCCGGAGAAATAGTTGAAGCGGGGGAAACAGAGATAATTTTTGACAATCCGCAACATGCCTATACGAAATCGCTCATAGCAGCGGCGCCTAAATTGCCACACATGGAGGCAGCGCAATAGGCGTCAGCCGTCAAGACTTTCACAGGAGGACAAATCATGCGTTTAGAGGGAAAAACTGCTATTGTAACCGGTGGTGCATCCGGGTTTGGTGCTGGCATTGTGCGCAAATTTGTTGCCGAAGGCGCACGCGTTATGATCGCTGATATTAACGAAGCCGGTGCCGAAAATTTTGCTACTGAAATGGGTGATCAAACGCTGGCTCATGGCGTAAACTTGGTGAATTCCAATGAGGTCGAAACAATGGCAAAACGCGCCATAGAAGCCTTTGGCGGATTGGATATTCTTGTAAACAACGCTGGTATTACGCATCTGCCAACGCCTTTGGAAGATGTAAGTGAAGACGATTTCGATCGTGTTTTAAATGTGAATGTAAAATCTGTTTATTTGACGGCTAAGTATTTAGTGCCGCACATGAAATCTCGCGAAACTGGCGCGATTCTGAATGTCGCCTCCACTGCCGGCGTCAGCCCACGACCCAGGCTCAGCTGGTATAATTGCACCAAGGGCTGGATGATCACTGCGACACGCTCTATGGCGGTGGAATTGGCGCCCGCAGGCATTCGAGTTAATGCCATCAATCCGGTAGCCGGTGAAACGCCTTTGCTGAAGTCATTCATGGGTGAAGACACGCCTGAAATCCGCGAAAAATTCCTCGCCACCATCCCATTGGGCCGTTTTTCTACACCCGAGGATATGGGCGCAGCGTCATGCTTTCTTTGCTCCGATGAAGCCAGCATGGTGACGGGCGTTTGCATGGAAGTTGATGGCGGCCGTTGTATTTAAAGCGTGTTTCATATTGGTTCATGCTGGCTGAATGAGAGTACCAGCCAGCATGAATGCGCTATTTCAGGATCGTTTCCGGTCCCATTAACGTTGTGGGCAACCAGGTTGAAATAATCGGGACGTATGTCACCAGGATCAGGAATACGAAGAGGACGGCGAGGAATGGCAATGCTGCACGCACCACGGCCATCATCGGCATTTTCGCGACCCCTGAGGTCACAAAGAGGTTGAGCCCCACGGGCGGGGTAATCATGCCGATTTCCATATTCACCACCATAATGATGCCGAGATGGATCGGATCAATGCCAAGCTCCATCGCAATCGGAAACACCAGCGGTGCAACGATTACCAAGAGGCCCGAGGGCTCCATGAACTGACCACCGATCAGTAGAATAACATTCACAACAATAAGGAATGCAATTGGCCCAAGGCCCGCGCCAAGCATTGCACTGGCAATATGTTGCGGAACTTGCTCATCGGTCAGCACGTGTTTCAAAATAAGCGCGTTGGCGATGACAAACATCAAGGTGATGGTCAGCTTACCAGCCTCAAACAAGGTGGCTTGCGTGTCTTTGTGAAAGAAGGCGGTGACAAGAGCTGTCGGCTTTTGCAACAGGCTCTTCTTTTCCTGACCATTCTTGGCAGCTAATGGCCCCATATCCCGGTAGATGAATACCGCTACGATAAATGCGTAGATTGATGCGACGGCTGCCGCTTCCGTTGGCGTAAAGATTGCCGGAGTGATGCCGGGAATACCATAAATCCCAACCATGATGATCACGATCAACAAAAGGCCCCAAATGGCATCTCTGAAGGATGCGCCAATTTCTCTCCAGCCCGCCCAATTGCCCTTCGGCATGTTTTTGTATCGGGCAATGACATAGATCGTCACCATAAGGAATAGCCCGGCTAAAATACCCGGAATAACGCCAGCAAGGAACATGCGGCCAACCGAAACATCCACTGCGGCTGCGTACACGACCATCACAATGGATGGTGGAATGAGAATGCCCAGAGTGCCAGCGTTACAGATCACACCAGCCGCGAATTCCTTGGTGTATCCAGCTTGACGCATGGCGGCGATAACAATCGAGCCGATGGCGACCACGGTGGCTGGTGACGAGCCAGACAATGCTGCAAACATCATGCATGCAAAGACACCGGCAATAGCAAGACCACCCCTGAAATGCCCAACGCAGGCGATAGAGAAGCGAATAATACGCTGTGCCACACCGCCGGTGGACATGAAGGATGATGCCAGAATAAAGAACGGGATCGCTAGAAGCGTGAAGTGACCCTCAAAGGCAGAAAATAACGTCTGTGCGACGGAAGCCAGAGAGCTATCGGAAAAGAATAGCAAAAATAGAATTGAGGACAGGCCAAGAGAAATGGCGATCGGAACGCCGATCATCAAAAAGCCGATGATCAGGACAAAGAGCAGAAGAACTTCCATTATACTGTCCCTTCCGCACGGGCCGCAGCCTCTTCAATGTCATCTTCAGCTTCGTGCGATGCCACAAGTCGGTCTATTTCGCCGTGCCAGAGTTTCAGTGCAGCTTGAAAGAAACGGTACAGCATGAGCGCCATAGATAATGGCAGCACCAGATAGGGCAGCATACGAGGGATTTTCTCATAGGCTTCGCCATCGTTAAAAGTGGCTTCCATCCAGCGCAAAATATCGGGCATGGGTATATCGTTCACTTCGTACCAACCCTTGCCGCGAAACTTATCTTCAAATCCAGTGGGGAACCAACGCCCCTCGGTGCCGGGAAGGTTGGCGAAATTCGCCCAGTAATCCCAAGAGCCTTTGAGCAAAAGAGCGGTAAAGATGATGCAAAGCGTGACAGAAATCAGACCAAGTGTCCGACGTATTCTTTGAGGCAGCATGACAATTACGGCGTCGACACCCAAATGTACGTTCTTTTTGACCGCGTAGGATGCACCTAAAAGAACAAGCCAACCGAACAAGAAAACGGTGAGCTCCAAAGCCCATAGAATGTTGGAATTGAAGGCATAGCGGGCCACAACATTTGCAAAGGTAATGATGGTCATCAAACCCAGCAGCAGTGCGATCAACGCCTCTTCAATTCTGTCGAAAAAACTCTTTGCGCCAGCCATGGTCGCAACCCCCCAAAAGGTCTTGGAAAAACGGGCGGAGCCTTGCCAGGTTCCGCCCGCAACATCTTTAAGCAGTTATACTGCTGCCAGTTGGATTAAAAGCCGGCGTTGATTGCCTGTGCGGCATCAATGTTTTCTTTGCCAACATCGCCCTCGAACTTGGCCCAAACCGGCTTCATAGTATCAACCCAAGCCTGACGTTGTGCATCGTCCAACTGACGAACAACACCACCTGCATCGATGATTGCCTGACGCGCGCTCTGGTTCACTTTGAAAGATTCAGAGTTACGGGTTTCTGTCACTTCTTTCAAAATTGTCAGGAACTGATCGCGCACTGCTGGCTCAAGTCCATCGAGCCAATCAACAGATGTCACAACCAAATAGTCGAGAATGCCGTGGTTGGTTTCTGTTGTACCATCCTGAACTTCGAAGAACTTTTTGCCAAAGATGTTAGACCATGTGTTTTCTTGGCCATCCACGACACCCTGCTGAAGAGCGCCGTATACTTCCGAGAAAGCCATTTTTTGCGGGCTGCCACCGATTGCTTCCATCTGCGCTACCAGCACATCGGATGATTGCACGCGGAATTTCATGCCGTTTGCATCAGTTGGGCTAACCAGTGGCTTGTTTGCTGACATCTGTTTCATGCCATTGTGCCAGAATGCGAGGCCCTGCAAGCCGCGCTTCTGCATGCTGTTTTTCATAGCTTCGCCCGTTTCAGAAGCCTGGAAGGCATCCACAGCAGCGATGCTTTTAAACATGAATGGCAGATCGAAAATCCGGAATTTCTTTGTGAATTTTTCGAATTTTGACAAGGAAGGCGCCGCCAATTGAACATCGCCTTGCAGCATTGCTTCCAGCACCTTGTCATCATTATAAAGCGTGGAGTTTCCGAACACTTCCATGCAAGCTGTGCCGTTCATTTCTTCGTTCACGCGTTTCTGCAGAAGCGAAGCGGCAATGCCTTTAGGATGTTTGTCTGTGTTGGTGACGTGACTGAACTTGATGACCATTTCACCGGCATCACAATCAGCCATAGCACCGGTTGTTGCAGCAGTCATGAGTCCTACGGCCATGGCCGTTGTTGTTAGAAAACGCATTGTATCTCTCCCTGGCGTTTTAGTATCAGTTAGACGCATTCCTCGTTTTAATCAGATCTCTGATTTCACGGCACACAATTGCCTTTATGCAGTAACCTTTTCGGTTATCGGAATGCATGCTGCTTGGGTTGCACATTTATTGAGCGGTAGGTTCAAGCCCGAAAATGGCGGAAACGTTTAAGATTTCATGCGTTGGTGCATATATGGGTGGATTTGGTTACAACCCTTGCCAAAACATATCCGTATTTCCACCCATCACGTCTGGGTGTCTGGTTTTGTGTTCGGGTCGAGGGAAAAATCTTCACGACTGAGGCCGTATTTCTGCATCTTTTCGTAAAGAGATTTACGGGAAAGACCGAGAGCCTCATAGGTCTCTTTTAGACGGCCTTCATGGGATGTGAGTGCTGCAGCGATTGTATTGCGTTCAAAATATGAGACACGTTCGGAAAGTGTTGCTTGTGTCGTATCCGCAGGGATAGGTGCAAAATCCGGGTCCAGCCCAAGCGCATACCGGTCTGCAGCATTGCGTAATTCGCGTACATTGCCAGGCCAATTTCGTTCCGCGACTAGGTTGAGAATTGCAGCCGGGATTGGCGGTGGTTCGCATTTGTAGCGGGCGGAGGCCTCGCTTACTAGCTGAGTGAAGAGGCGGGGGGCGTCTTCTTTGCGTTTCGCCAACGTTGGCATGCGCAAGGTTACAACATTTAGGCGGTACAGCAGATCACTTCTGAACCGACCAGCTTCAGCCTCGCTTGTCAAATCCAGCTTGCTTGCTGCGATGAAACGCACGTTAAGGGCAATCGGATCGTTGGAGCCTAGCCGCATGATGCTACGATCTTGCACAACGCGAAGCAGTTTTACCTGCAACGTCATTGGCATGCTTTCAATCTCGTCCAGAAAGACAGTGCCACCGCGGGCATGTTCGAATTTTCCGTAGCGGGCGCGGGTTGCCCCGGCAAAGGCACCGGCTTCATGACCAAATAATTCACTTTCTATGAGATCTGCAGGCAAGGCTCCACAATTTATGGCAACAAACGGCGCATCACCACGTGCGCTGATGGCATGCAAGGCGCGCGCAGCCACTTCTTTGCCTGTGCCGGTTTCCCCGACGATCAGTACGTCCGCATCGGTTTCCGCTACCGCGCGAATTTGTTGTCGCAGAGTGATCATAACCGGCGCCCGGCCCATAAGTCTGGCTTCAAGTCTGTCGCGTCCACCCATTGCAGACCGAAGACGGCGGTTTTCTAATGTCAGCCGTCGTTTATCCAAGGCGCGGCGCACCACTTCGATCAGGTGTTCTGTGGCAAAAGGTTTCTCGATGAAATCATAGGCGCCACGGCGCATGCTTTCCACGGCGAGCGGCACATCACCATGACCGGTCACCAGCACAATGGGCAGATCGGGATCAATTTCCAATGCGCGTTGCATCAGGGTCAATCCGTCCATTCCTGGCATGCGGATATCTGAAATAACAATGCCAGGAAAACTTCTCCCAAGCAGATCAAGTGCACGGCTAGCGTCAGAAAAGCACTTTACGTCTATGTCTGCCAATTCGAGTGTTTGACTGGCAGAAAGTCGCAAGTGCTCCTCGTCATCGATGAAAAGAACCGTTTGATCACTCATTCGGCGGCCACTCCAATTGGATTTTCGGCAGTTGCCAGATCAATTGTGAAAATCGCGCCGCCGTAAGCGTGATTTTCTGCCTGAAGCTGTCCACCAAAATCCTTGATGATATTGTACGAGATCGACAGGCCAAGCCCAAGGCCTTTACCCGGTCCCTTGGTGGTAAAGAACGGATCGAATACCAACCCGATAACTTCATCGCTCAAGCCAGGACCAAAATCTCGAATTCGAATTTTAACCCGGCTGTTTGAAGTCTCTATGGACACTGCAATGGAAGGAGAGGCAATATCGAGTGCAGTTGCATCCAATGCGTTGCTGATCAGGTTGACCAAAACCTGTTGAAGACGAATTTGCCCGCCTTTGACCCAAATTTCAGGCCGGTCATCATCCAATACGACAACCGCATTTCGGCTGCGCAACTTTCCAGAGAGAATTTCTAGTGCATCGTCAACCACAGTCCATAAGGGCACTGGACCGAGTTTTTCCTGTGGTCTGCGGGCAAAATTGCGCAGATGTTTGCTGATGGCTGCCATGCGATCCGCCATTTGAGAAATGCGCGTTACATTTTCGCGGGCATCTTTGGGTCTATCGCGGTCAAGATATGTTGCGGCGTTGTCTGCGTAGGTCTTAACGGCGGTCAAAGGCTGGTTGAATTCGTGGGATAGGGCAGCTGACATTTGACCAAGAGCTGCCAGTTTCCCGGCTTGTACAAGATCGGTTTGAGTTTTGCGCAATTGTCGTTCCGCCAATTTGCGTTCTTCGACCTCAAGCTTTAGTTGGGTGTTTGCAGTGTTAAGGTCTGCGGTGCGTTCTTGAACGCGGCGCTCCAACAGTTCTTGTGCACTCCGTTGGGCATTGATGCGCTCAAACAGGCGCGCTCTGCGCTGCAGCAGGAAGGCGGCAATGGCGCTGGTTAAAAGCAGCAGCAAAATTGTGATGGCGATTGCTATATAGGTTTGCTGATTCGCACCTTTGGTTGGGACAAGCACATGAAAAGTCCAACCCGCTTCGGGGACTTCCATGGCACTTGCAACGAAGTTTTCAACGTTGTTTTGGCCCGAAATCTCAAACAATTCTGCACCATTGTCTCCAATAGGCGAACGGGTGAGGTTTAACAGTCCCAATTGATTGGGCGGATACTGCCTGGAAGCTTCGATCAGAGCTACAGCTGCTGGTTCAAGAGCCCGCAGTGTTTTGAAATGCCATTCGGGCCTGCTGGACATAAATGTGATTCCAAAGGAATCCGTCACAAGCAGATCGCTTTCATTTCCCTGCCAGTCCGCCTCGAAGCTGTCGACCGCTAGTTTAACGGTTACAACGCCGATGATTTTTCCAAGGAACGTGACAGGTGCTGCGAAATAATAGCCTCGCTTGAGGGATGCCGTGCCAAGTGCAAAGAAACGTCCGAGGCCGCCTTCAAGCGCTTGTTGGAAATACGGTCTGTAGGCATAGCTCCGACCGATGAAGGAATGAGGTTGGTCGAAATTGCTTGCGGCAACAGTATGTCCGGTGTTGTCGATAACGTAGACATCGGATGCACCAACCTCTTGCGCAATCCGCTTGAGTTCCAGATTAACGGCATCGCTCAGTTCTGGCTCGGAAGATTTACTGAGCAGCAATTTGATGGAGGGTTTTTCTGCAATCAATGCAGGTAATGGCTCAAAGCGCCGCAAGGCGCCTCGAAGACCGGCTACAGCCAGCCGCAATGTTCCCTGACTTTGCTGTGCTGATTGAACAAGGAAATATCGCTCGACTGCATGAAAGCCGACGACGCCCAATAGAAAAGCCAAACCAAGTGCTATAGCCATCCAAAAGCTGGCTTTTTTGCTTAAGGTTTGACGCCGATTAGACCTGATAGTGCTCCTGCTCATGGCTAAATTTGTGCTTCTTTTCGCTGTGAAAGGCAATTTATACGTTTTGCAGTTTCACTTCGACAAGGAGTCCTTTTTCTCCATCGCCGGTTTTCAATGAAATATGGCCTTGAAACAGGTTTGCAATTTCGGAAACAATTGACAATCCAAGACCACTGTTCAGATCTCTGATCTTATTGCTGTCTTGCGTAGATGATTGACTGTTTCCAGAAAAACGCTGAAGCGCTTCTTCTTGAAACTCCGGCTGAATTCCCGCTCCATTGTCTTCGACTTGAAGAATAGATGATCCGGCTGTCTCAATGACGCGAACTGTAATTGTATCGCCAGATGTTCCATGCGTTATGGCATTGTCGACAAGGTTGCTGACCAATTCATGCAGCAACACTTCATCTCCG
>JBGCFS010000017.1:0-6995 GCA_045107035.1 Hyphomicrobiales bacterium | reverse complement strand
AGGGATCAGATAAACTGTATGGATTCACTTACACAATTTACCCTGGGCGCTGCGGTATCCGCGTTATTTTTGAGCAAAACGCTTGGTCCTCGCAAAGCCGCCATTCTTGGTGGTGTCCTTGGCACCATACCTGACCTCGACGTTTTCTTACCGTTTGATACTCCGGTTGATTCATTTGTCCTGCATCGAGGGTGGACACATTCGCTTTTGGTTCATGCCATAGCAGCACCAGTTATCAGTGAACTGCTTGTGCGGGTCATTCATCCACTGAAAGATCGCCGTTTCCTGGTGTGGTTGACCGTTTTCCTTTGTTTGTCGACACATGCCATCATTGACGCAATGACGATCTATGGAACGCGGATATTTTGGCCCCTTTATCCAGATCCGGTAGGCGTGGGGTCTATCTTTATCATTGATCCGTTTTATACCTTGCCCATTCTCTTTGTTGTCATCTGGGCATTCGCGCGCAGACATTGGTCATTGCGTTTTGAACGTGGACTCAAAGCTGCCCTTTTGGTGAGCACTGCCTATATGGGGCTTGGCCTGATGTTACAGGCGAATGCAGAGAGCAGGGCGAAGGCTGTGTTTGCTGCCGCAGGGATAGTGAACCCTAACGTTTTCGCGACTGCGGCTCCTTTCAACATTGTACTTTGGAAGGTTATGGGGCTGGAAGAAGATCGTTATCACAATCTCTATCTCTCACTTTTCGACAATGACCAAAATGCGAAAATATACACCCACCCAAGACATCCAGACTTAACGGCCTGTCTGGAAGGGAATGATGCATTTGAAAAACTTAAATGGTTTAGTCGAGGGTATTATCGCGCGGATCTGGAAGGGGAACAATTGGTCGTATCGGATTTGCGCATGGGTCTCACACCAAGCTATGCATTCCGGTTTGCTATTGCAGAATATAATGGTGACGTCTTGAGCCCGATCCCGCCTGAAGCCTTCACCGATCAATTGAACACGATTGATCAAGATTTGGATTGGCTGGTCAAACGCTTCTTTGGACAGCCCTCAACCCGCGTAGCAGAGACCTTTGATGCGATATCGAAACCTGAAATCGCAGTTGCCAAATGTTGATGCTCTGCCCAACCCATTGACTGATGTACGACTGATCGGCCAATAGCATTCCACGTGATTTGGTCATTATGTCTGCAAAGCAACCACAAAATTGCTTTGAAAAATTGATGGGTTATCGATGTAACCCGGCTCAATCTTACCGTCCGTGATGAGAATTTCCCTTGACCTAAGGGACAGCGCTGTGGCGATGAAGCCAACCCGGGTATTTCCCGTGCGTTTTAATCGGTGCGATAGAAAAATCCCTGACGCTTAAACGCAGCACCTGTGTTTGGCAGTCTTTTGGATTTTTGGGATAACTTAGCGTGCCAATCACCCAAACTGCGCGAATGTCCAAACCGGCCGTTGGTTTAAAGGACGGAAGTGCAAATTTTAGCCGCGTAGCGGCCGCCGATCGTAATTTTGTAATCACTGCGCAGGGTGGCGGTGTGGTGCAACGTGCTGTGGCTCCGCTATAGCCACCCGATAAGGCGGGCGAAGGTGGCTTTGAAACATCTTCGCCTTTTCCTCGTTCAACTAATCCCGCAACAGTCCACCAGCTGCCCTTCCGATTGCAGCCACAGTGGCGTTGCTGAACGAAACCTGAATGCGACATTCAGCACGACTTCAAAACATCCTCTTTATTCAATCCTCATTGGAACAACAAACGTGCGACTTTTGAGGAGAGGAATTTTGTTTACTACAAAGGAAAAACTGTTCGGTGGGCAAAATACGATTTCCACCAAAAAGAGGACGGGCGTTCGTGCAAAGGCCCTCAAAGCAATGATGCTACTGGCCATGGGAAGTGTGTTTTCTTTACCTCTTGCCGGCAGTGCTTTGGCGGGTCCTGCAAAAGTTAAATCAAAGTCACTAAGCATTGATGCAGTTTATCAACACAATACTGTGCGTGTGATTTCCTTGGGACATGAAAAATTTGATGCCATTGAAGATGGCGGCAATATTAAGCTCCGAGTGCGGGGCCATGTCGATCTGAAAGGAACCGGCCGTGTGATGGTCGGCGGGTTTTTACTTGGGTGGTGTGGCGGCGCGCCCAATTGCTCACAGTTCACCGTTCGGTATATTGACAGCTCGAGCATGGAAAAAAAGAAGTGGTCCTTCGACCATGAGCTTAATATTCCTACCGACTTGATTTCCCATTCAGGCCCCGGCGGGATTGCACCTTATCCAGACGGTGATCGTTTGATCCAGGCATGTAACAATGCAATGAATGGCCAAGGTCCGGTTACGGCTGTAACTCTTGATAATAATCTTACGGTTTCAGCTTCTGCCCATACCCACAAATGGAGGCCCTTTGATGGATTCTTTGCGGTGGGCAATTGGAACGAAACCCATTATGGCGGTGATGTAGGTATGTCGAACACATTCCCTATCAAGGTGGAATGTGTTCCAAGTGAAGAATTGCTCAGCCAACCAATCTCTGTGACCAATCATGTTGTAGATACTGCGTCTGGGGATGTAGGTGCTTGCCCGCGCCGTGTTGAGCATGGCACCAGCATTTATTATCGCAGGCCAACCACGGCTACCTTCAAAATCAAGCAGAATGGCAACGTCGTTGAGACCGTGGAACGTTCGACTGAAACTCAGACTCTTTCTGATGGGACAAAGCAATATGTTATCCACTACGGCACCGAGTTAATGTCACCAGAAGGCAATAACACCTATAGGGTCAAGGTTGTTGGCGGGCCCCAAAGCGACGCGGTTCAACTCAACGTAAATTGCTCTGCATTCGACATCACATTTGCCAATCTGAGCCATACTGCTCCAGACAACGGAACTTGCCCGCGTCAAGTTTGGCAAGTTGCGAGCTTTATCACAAATGGCCCTGGCAGCTTTACCTATGAGCTGAAGCACAAACTTTTTGGAGTGTTCTACGAAAAGGAAATTGAAGCGCAATTGTTCGACGGAATTTATAAGGCCGTTGATACGCGTGTAATTCAGCTGATCGAGGGTGAAACTGAGTTTCTGGCGCAAGTAAAAGGGGCTGATGGAATTAATTCAGGATGGCAATCGATCAATATTGAATGCGAAGCCGGTGTTAACCCGGGGCTTCCAGGTGAAATTGATGAGTTAACCGTAGATCGCCAAGATCCTGGAGTTGAATTTCCCAATTCGCCAGCAAAGGTAAATCCGGTAGTTGAAGGAAAGACGGGTGGACTTGTGGCGCCATTGAACCCAACCCATGCCAATCCGAAACCAGCCTCTAAAGCTCCGCTCATCGTCGATCCTAAACCTGCGCCCAAAAAGGCCAAACCAACAAAACCAAAAACCAAGACTGCACCAGTACGGGTCAATCCGAAGCCAAAAAAGAAAAAACTGATTTGTGTTGGTGGCAAGGCCCGTGGTGGAAAATGCTCTTGTGGTAAAAACAAAACTCTCAAGAAAGCCGGCAAGCATAAATTCCAGTGCATTGCAGTGGCAAAACCGCTGAAGAAAAAGAAGGAAGTACGTACCAATCCAACACCAAAGAAGAAGAAAAAGGCAGTTCGCACAAATTCGGTTGGAAAGAAAAAGAAGTCAAAATTAATCTGCAAGGGTGGAAAAATCCGCAGCAAAAAATGCTCATGTCCAAAAGGATTGAAGCGTAAGAAAAAGGGTAAAAACAAATTCCTTTGCTTCCGACCTGCTGGATAGCGCCCAAGTAAACAACCAAGCCGAGGGCAGCGAATTAGCTGCCCTCTTTTTTCCAACACAGGGTTAGATAAAGCTGATGACTACGTTTCATGTAGTGGATGGGGTAGCTTATTGAAATTGGCGAAAGCTATTCGCGGCCTTCGCCCTTTCAATTTTCGCTCAACTACCTCCGCAACTGTCCAATAGCTGCTTTTTCTACCTATGCAACGATGGCGTTGCTAACCTCTGAAATGTCTTCGTCGGTCAAGGTTTCTGCAATCTTGGTACGAATCTATCAACTTTAGAAATTGTTTGGAAATGGCCCAGTTCACCTCAGTTTGAATTCTTGAGATTGTGTGCGATCCGCGGCGCGGCAAATGCGGTAAAGCGACGAATCTCGGGCCGCTTATGCGCAGAAGGAGATACGATCAACCAGACAGGTAGTTCCGAACCAGGCGGCGGCTCAAAACAGCGCACAAGATTGGGATTCGCATCCCCGAGCGGCAATGGAAAGGGGCCGATACCCTGCCCGGTCTGGATCGCCATGATCATGTCATTGGTTGTTGCGCACCGAACTAGATTGCGTCGCTTACTTTTGAAATGGGTGAGGAGGTGGACACGATGGTCTTCCATATCTTCGCAGAATTCCGTAGGCAGCATATGGCTATCGGCATAGGCGCGCGAAGCATAATAGGTCCATTGTGATTGCCCAACCTTTTGAGCGATCAGCCGGTCATCAGAGATCTTCGGCGTCATGCGCAGGGCAATATCAGCCTCTCCTTTCATCAGGTCCAGATTTTGTTCTGAGAAAACGAATTCAAAACTAACTCCAGGGTATTTTTCGACATAGGCGGCGACCACCCCACCAATGTTGCCGATCATATCGTGTTCAAAGGCGGTGATACGGATTGGCACGCTGGCCCGGCCTCTTTCTGCGCCCGCTTCCGCCTCAAACGCTATGGCGGCCTGTTCCAAGGCTTCAGCAAATGGCAGTAGCGCGGTCGCGTACTCTGTAGGCTCCGCGCCCCGCGTAGTTCTTTCAAATAACGTGAGATCAAGGGAGTGTTCAAGAACGTCGATGCGTCGCGCGACAGTGGTTTGGTTAATCCCTAGAAGCCGAGAGGCCGCAAGGGTTGATCCCTCACGCATCACTGCCAGGAATACCCGGACGTCGCCCCAATCTTTGAACCGGCTCTGCATTTTTGCATATCAGCACGGTGTCGCGACAGATACCACTATAATTTTTCAAGGCGTAATCTATTTCCAACAACAAGATGGAGACCAATGATGACCGCCCTATCCCTTTCCCGCTTTTCGTTTCCCAACCTAACATTTCGGAACGCCGAACCAAAGGTTGATGATACTGCCCCATTAGGTGATTTCGAGAGGCGTCAGGTAGTCCGCGATATGATTACTGCCGGTGCTTGTGGTAGCGAACATGGCGCCCAAATGCTGATGTCAGTCTTTCCACACGAATTTTGAGCCAGGCCTTTGATACATGCTGGAACTTTAAATGGCACGACTGGACTCAGACTACGGGTCAAATAGGGGGAAGAATCAAGTAAAACGCAATAAACTTCTGTTGACCCGCCAACTTGTGGACAGCTTACCGAAACGCACGGATGAACGAGGGCCCATCAAGTTCCCCTATGATGACGGCTTTTGTTATCTTCTTCTATACACCCTCCTTCGTACACATCGAAGAGGCGCACATTTGGGGTTGGATTTTAAGCTAGGCCATTAATTCGCTTAATGTCTGCTTGGAGCCCATTTTTACCAAGCGCTGTTGTGAATCCAAGGTCTTCAATGCTAGTATGAAGTTTCAAACGCTTGAAGGCACATTCTCATGCAGGATGATTTTTAGCTGCTGTATCGCCGGCCCGATGAGCTGATAAATCAGCTATTCCTAGCAAGTGAATTGTCAAGACGCCGCCATCACTGTTACGCAACCTGTGGTCCTACAGTCTCTTGTCTGGAGTATTTTGATGAAACATGTTCTTGCCGCCAGCCTCGCCTTATGCCTCACCGCATTTGTACCCACACTTGCCAGCGCAGATATCACGCGCGGTTGTGCGTTTACAATTTTTTCAAGCAATCAGGCTTTTTCGCCGACGCACAGAACGCTGGCAACGATCAAGACCCAGGGTTCGTGCCAAAACAGATCTAAAGCCAACCAGTGCCGATCCCGCGCCTATAATTCCGGTAAAAGCTGCGTCAATGATTTGTGGGCGGCGCGCTGGACCCACACCGTGCCGCAATCCTGCAAAAATCTGTCAGGCGCTCGCACAGGCGCGCGGCTGCAATGGAATGGCATTTTCCCTAAACTGCCCAATGGCAACAACAGCTTCAAGGATCGTATCGAATATGAAGCCTGCTGCCGCGCCGACGGCCTGAAAAGCTCCGGCACCGTTCATGTCAGATGGCTTGGAAAAGGTGACAAGGGCTGCGGGCCAAACAGGACGGGTTCCAAATCCTTCTACGGCGGTGGCAATTTTGCAGTCGATTATGGCGTCAACTGCACTGCCCTGGTCAAGGCTGGGCTGTGTGGCACGCCAACGCGCACCAATAACTGATCTTACCTGCTCAAAGCGACAGATAACAACACACAGTGATTGACCAGACCATTGCTTGATTGCGAACGGTCACAAAATTTCTCACAAAATCAATGTGTCGTTCGTTCGGCGAGCATGCCCAATGTTATCAGTTCTTACAAGCTGTGTAAAAACGGAACAACAGACCTTCATAAGGTTGCTATGGAGGTCTGAAAGCCCGAATTGCTGACATTTAGAAAATCACTTCATGGACGCATTTAAACGCAAACATTTAATGCCATTTATTCGGGTATTCGATTGTTTCTTGGAAAAGTTATAGCCACAAGAACTTTTCAAAAATTGCTTCAATCAAGTTTTTGAGTTGGTTCGTATATCTACTCGGAGCCCATAGTGCCGGATGCTGCAGGTAGAACGAGGGCCCTCATTGTTGCAAGTAAACAAGAGGCACTCTTGTGTTAAACTAGTCTATCTAAACCAATAGACGCTTACGTCAGACAGCCATTTGCTTTTCGATCAATGTTTTCAATCGAGGCATGAGCTGAAATATCCAATCGGCATTTCGATTGCCGTGAACCGACAGCCAGAGGCGAGGAGGTTTCTTTTCCTGCATACGGGGCCACCAAGTCACCTCAAGAATTCCTCGTTCATCGCGTTTCTTTAAGTGCCAATGAACACATCCCGGATACTTCTTGAGGGTACTTTTCATTGTGATCTGAAGCGCTTCGTTTGCGCAGATCTCTTCGACAGCTG
>JBGCFS010000169.1:0-17313 GCA_045107035.1 Hyphomicrobiales bacterium | reverse complement strand
CAAGCCATGCTTGTAGCAGCTTGAATTCGCTTCAAAGATTCTTCTTTGCCAAGTACCAGCAACACATCATAGATACCCGGTGAGGTGTTGCTGCCTGTTAGAGCTGCCCGTAGCGGCTGGGCAACTTTGCCCAGTTTCAGCTCTTGAACATTGGCGAATTCCTTCACGCAAGCTTCCAAGTCCGTCTCATTCCATTCAGTGTTTTGAAGCTCTACCAGCAAATTGGACAGAATGCCTATGCCGCTTTCGTCCAATAGCTTAATTGCTTTTTCCGAAAAGCTAAGAGGAACACTGGCGGCAATGAATTCTGAACTTTCAATCAGCTGCACAACGGTCTTCGCGCGTTCTTTGAGCCCAGGCATAGCTAGCAACAGCTTTGCTCTGTGTTCATCGCTGAGCTTGCTTCCGAAGATAGAGGCATTTTCAAGTTCGGGCAGCACTGTCTCCATCGCATCCACTAAGCGCTCATCTTCGGCGTTGCGCATGTAGATGCCATTCAGATTTTCCAATTTGGTAAAATCGAATCGTGACGGTGATTTTCCAATTGCGTCCAGCGAGAACCATTCGAGCATCTGATCTATTGAAATGACTTCTTCGTCACCGTGGGCCCAGCCAAGTCGAACCAAGTAATTGCACAGTGCTTCGGGCAAATATCCCATGGCACGATAGGCCTCAGCACCCAATGCTCCGTGACGCTTTGACAGTTTTGCGCCATCAGCACCGTGAATAAGTGGAACGTGCGCCATTTCAGGAACGTTCCATCCAAGTGCTTTTGATATTTGAATTTGTCGAGCGGCATTTGTCAGGTGATCGTCGCCACGAACAATGTGAGTAATACCCATGTCGTGATCATCAACAACAACTGCCAGCATATAAGTTGGCGTGCCATCGCTGCGAAGCAAAATGAAATCATCAAGATCTGCGTTGGGGAAACGCACCTCGCCCTGAACGTGATCGGTGACGAGTGTTTCGCCAGTTTGTTCTGCCTTAATCCTAACAACCGGGTTTACGCCCTCTGGCGCGTCGCTTGGGTCTTTGTCGCGCCAGGTTCCATCATATTTAGGGGCGCGGTTTTCTGCTCGCGCTTTTTCGCGCATGGCGTTTAGCTCTTCGGGAGAAGTGTAGCAATAGTACGCTTTCCCTTCCGTAACTAATTGCTTTGCAATTTCGGCATGCCGTTCCTGACGCTCGAACTGCGAAATTGGATCGCCTTCCCAATCGATGCCCAACCAAGTTAATCCGTCTAGCAATGCTGTTACTGCTTCCGGTGTTGAGCGCGCGCGATCTGTATCTTCAATACGAAGCAACATTTTGCCGCCATTTGCCTTTGCAAAGAGCCAATTGAACAGTGCTGTTCTTGCTCCACCGATATGCAGGAAACCTGTGGGAGAGGGGGCAAAGCGTGTAACTATGGGAGCGGACATTGGTATCCTGTCGATTGTTTTGTAAATGTGGTGTTTCGTGTAGCATGTAGGTTGTAGCGTTTAAAACACCTGATGTGATGTGGCTCGAAAACCTTTTAGAAAAAGACCACTTAGCCTCCCCGGAAAAATCTTGCGGGATGGCGCGCTTATTGATGACGAATCTAACACCAAAACTAGCAAAATTACGCCTGTTGCTATTGGCTCAATAAGGACCCGTACATATCAAGCTATCTGGAACCGCCTGTCATATTCGCTATCTAACCGCTTGGATCTGCTGCCGCTTGGACTGAGAAAAGAGCTTTCTCATAGAGATGTATTCGCTTGGGTTCCTGTTTTCCTTGGCCTTGGAATTATCACGTATTTTGCGCTTCCAAGGGAACCTGATGGTTTCGGATTGGCAGTCCTTTTGGCCGTCCTTGCTTTTCTTTGTTGGCGGGCACGCAGGGTACATGTGATTTTTATCGCCTGTGTATCTGTGTTTCTTCTGGTTGGTGGGGCTGTGCTTGCCAAACTGGAAACCGAACGCCTGTCGACGCCATTGTTGAAATATCCGGGTACGTTTGAAATTTCAGGGCGCGTGGCGGAGTTAGTGCCCTCTGATAAGCGCACGCGTGTCGTCTTGCGCAACGTCAAGCACCTCCATCAATCACCTGAGGTGTTAGCCGGCGTGCAATTGAGTGCCTTTAACCAGCATGTATTAGGATTGAAAGTTGGTGATTTTGTTCAGGTTCGAGCAAGGCTTGAGCCGATAAGTGGACCGGTGATCCCGGACGGGTATGATTTTCGCCGTGCCGGTTACTTTAAGGGCCTATCTGGTCGAGGTTTCCTCTTGGGTGAGGCTGTTCCATTTCTCGAATTTTCAGATCGACAAGGGCCCTCACTAAGAGACCGGCTTAACAGGTTGAGATCGTATATATCTGAACGAATTTCGGAGGCTCTACCAGGGCAGGGAGGCGCATTGGCCTCAGCGTTGTTAGTTGGCCAAAGAGCCGGCATAGCGGAAGAGGTGCAACAGGCTCTGCGTAGTTCAGGATTGGCACATATTTTGGCGATTTCCGGGCTTCACATGGCCCTTATAACAAGCCTGATTTTTGGGTCTGTTCGGATACTGGGTGCATTTGCGAGTGACTTCTCCGCCAGACATGATGTTAAGAAAATTGCTGCCGCAACCGCCCTGATGGGCGCATTGATTTACTTAGCATTATCCGGGTCCGCAATTTCTGCACAACGCGCGTTTTTGATGGCGTCCGTATTTCTGATTGCGATCTTGTTCGATCGAGCTGCTTTGACCATGCGCAATGTTGCGCTGTCCGCATTGGTCATTTTGTTTGTGCAGCCTTCGGCGCTCTTGTCTCCGGGGTTTCAAATGTCCTTTATGGCGGTCATTGCTCTTGTTGCTGTGTATCGGCGGGAGGGGTCATTCGCGCAATTTAAGCGACATTTTTCCAGCAGAAACCTAATTGCCAAGACGACACTGGGTATATCGGGTTTACTTCTTACCTCGGTCATAGCTGGTGTTGCGACTTCGCCCTTTGCCATCCATCATTTTTACCAAACCGCGATTTATGGCGTTCTTGGCAATCTTGCAGCAATGCCTATCGTCGGTCTTGTTGTTATGCCAATGGGCATTTTGTCTTTGGTCCTCATGCCATTTGGGCTTGAGCAGATTCCACTTAGAGCAATGGAATTTGGCCTAGATTATGTTGTGACTGTTTCAAACTGGGTGGCAAACATAGACGGCTCTGTGGTTGTTTCGGGTCAACAGCCAGCGCTGGTCACCTTGCTAATCTCGCTGTGCATTCTCAGTGTTTGCTTGTTGCGTACAAAACTCCGTTTCGTGCTTGCAGGGGGGATCGGGTTGGCGGCGGGTTTGGTTCATTTCTCTGAAAACACTACGCCATTGATTTTGATTTCACCTGACGGAAAAATGCTGGCGAGTAAGGGGGCCGATGGCTTGACTCTACATGGCGCGAGCAAAAATAAGTTCACGACCGGTATTTGGATGCGAGCACTGGGTGACAATCGTTCTGTTGAAGACGTTGTGGGTCAGACACCCAGCAACAATTTGTGCGATAGCACTGCTTGCTCTTTTTCAATTCAGAGCGCTGCTGAGGATGAAACCCGGGTTACAATAATACGCCGCGCAGAAGCTTGGTTTGAAGTCTGTCAGGAAGAAACGGATATTGTGATTAGCGCGCTAAAACTTCCAGGCATTTGTCAGGAAAGTATGACTTTTGCAGATACAATATTGCTTGATAGAGAAACAATGCTCGCCACCGGAGCAATCCGGTTGGACGCTCTTTCAAATCATCAAGAACCAACAGATGAAACACGAGATGTACTTTCTGCCAAATTCGCGACGCTTGGTTTGGAACTGAAAACGGCACGCCCAATTTACAAACGTCCTTGGAACTAAAAACTGTCATCATTCAAATGCTTCTCGCGAAGACGTGAAGTTTAATTTCAGAAAAATTTGCTATATGAGATTTAGAACCCGTGCTTGAGGACAATGATGGCTGCTGAACTGACAATTTTAACCGTGCTGTTGGCTGGCCTCGTGTCATTTATTTCGCCGTGTGTTCTGCCGTTGGTTCCACCATATTTATGCTATTTGGCGGGCGTGTCGTTGGATCAGTTGACCGACGCAGAATTAAGCAAAGAACACAGCAGGCAGGTGGTTTTTTCGGCAATCGCCTTTGTACTTGGCTTCACAACGGTGTTTGTGTTGCTTGGCGCAGCTGCCTCGGTTGCGGGTCAATTTATTGCCCAAAATGCAAGCACACTCAGTTTGTTCGCCGGAATTGTGATCATCATTATGGGGTTGCACTTCCTCGGCGTGTTCCGCATTGGGCTGCTATATCGTGAAGCTCGAGTGCACGTTGATCGTAAGCCACCAGGATATCTAGGTGGTTACGTAATGGGCTTGGCATTCGCCTTCGGTTGGACTCCTTGTATTGGTCCAGTCTTGGCCGCGATTCTTGCGGTTGCGGGCACTGAGGATACTGTTGCCCAGGGCGCCGGATTGCTGGCAATCTATTCGCTCGGCTTAGGCATTCCTTTTGTTCTCGCGGCGCTCTTTGCACGCCCGTTTATGTCTTGGATGGCAGGGTTCAAAAAACACATGCAGACTGTCGAACGCGTTATGGGCGGTATGCTTGTTCTGACAGGCTTTTTGTTCCTGACCAATCAGATGTCCACATTTTCATTTTGGCTTTTGGAAATGTTTCCAGCGCTTGGAAGCATAGGCTAACGCAAAATTACACGCTTGGGATTGGTTTTCTTTTTGGAGCTGTCGCTAGTATGACGCCTCCTAAAATTAATACGAAACCAATGAAGTGAAACGCCTGTAAAGTCTCTCCCAACAATAGAACTGCCAGTCCAACCCCATAGGGCGGTAGAAGGTATAAAAACACGCCCGTTGTCGCTGGTCCGACGGTTTTCACGCCATATTGGTATGCTGTGAATGGGAACAGTGTTGATATAACCACAAGAGCGGCAATGCCGGTCCAATTTGCAGTCGTCGTTGGGAAATGCCCAAGCAAAAACACTTCTATGACTGCGAATGGAAACAGCAAGATTGCGCCCGCTATGGCAACAACACCGATCAACGGTAAAGTGGGAAGTTTGGGGAACGGATCGTTTCTCAAAAGAACTGAATAGAGCGCCCAACAGATTGCTGTCAGCACAAAAATAGCGTCTCCTGGATTAAACTCCAGTTCAAAAATCGCAGATAGGTTTCCCCTAAATACAATATTTGCAACACCCAAAATTGCGAGCGGAACGCCGAGCATCTCTCTCCAGCCGATCTTTCTTCCTCGGAAAATCCACTCAAACAGGATTATCAGCACTGAAGAAGAGGTATAGATGAGCGTCCCATTTGATGCGCTAGTGTGTTTCAGCGCCAAATAAACCAAAGCACCGCAGATCCACATCCCCAAGAAACCTGCAAGAAAAATGGATTTCCATTGGGCCTTGAACTCTGGCCAGCTCCGCACAAGAGCTGGATAACTAATTGCAAGCAAGATTGATCCTGCAATGAACCATCGAAGGAAGGCCAGAATAAACGGTTCTGTTCCTTGGATAACAACCCGTCCAATGACGATGTTGGAGCAAAAAAACAACGGCATAAACAACAAAATCAAATAGGCTTTGTTTCGCTGGCTGTTGTTGGCTGAGGTTGTTTCAATTGGTGTGCTGGTCATGGTGCTTGCTAACGAAGAACACTATGACGATCAATCAGAATTTTGGTTTGCTTCAAATCAAGAGACCTGAGGGTATCTGATGTTCTGGATGCCGCTTTTAGCGTGAAAGTAAAGCTTCACCAATTTCCGCATCTGAAGGGGCTCTGTTTGTGCCAGGCATTTTGAGAGGAAAGGGTTGCACTGTCAGCTTTACGCTTTTCTGAGCTGCGGTGTTTCCGCCGTTTGTAGACGAACCGGAAAGGGGATCTGGAATTCTTTGCTGTTGCAGCTCAGAAAATGGCACGATGTTGTTTTGACCACTATTTGGTATGCTGGCAGTAATTGTTCCAATGTCGGTTTCTAACGCATCAAGCCTTGAAGACAACATCCTGTTGCGACGTTCAAGCACTTTCAACGACTCGCGCAGAGCCAAAGCTTCTTCTTTATATTCGCGAGGAGGTTCAGCAATAATTCGACCGTTTGCCCGCATGGATCGGCTCATGGAATCTTCTGCGGACGTGTTGGACCAGTCGGTGCCTGCCAACCAGAATGAACTGCTAAGTGCAGCAATTGCAGATACGCCCCAAATTGTCAGAAGCGAAACCTGGAAACCGTTTAGTCGTGCCAACGTAAAGATCCTCACATTTTGGGTGTTAAATTTAGCGTGAAAAGTCTTTAAAATTTGTTAACTATGTTGTTGTGCCTGTTCGCTCGCAATTCAAAAGGTTCCGTGCTAACTAGCTCAATAGATACAGCTTTTTGGATTCGGGAAACGTCGTTTTGAACACGGACATCATCGTATTGGCAGCGGGTGAGGGAACCCGCATGAAATCTTCACTTACAAAAGTCCTACATTGTGTGGGTGGAATGCCCATGCTGGGGCATGTGGTGGCAACCGCTAATTCAGTTGGTGCAAGCCGATTGGCAGCAGTTGTTGGACCAAAAGCTGATGCAGTTGAAGGCTATTTGGCCAAAAACGCACCAACAGCTGAAGTGTATGTTCAAACCGAACGGCTTGGAACTGGTCACGCAGTTATGTCTGCTAAGCCTTTCTATTCAAAAGAAAATAACGCGAATATTGTCCTGTATGGCGATACGCCTTTGATCCGAACGAAAACAATTTCGCAAATTACCGAATTACTTGAGGGCGAGGCCGATCTGGTTGTACTTGGTTTTGAACCAGACGTGCCCACTGGGTATGGACGCCTGCTGATGGATGGCAATCAGCTCTCTGCGATTCGGGAAGAAAAAGACGCGACTGATAGCGAACGAAAAGTTGGTCTTTGCAATGCGGGCGCTATGGGATTTGGTGCAGGCGTGCTCGGTAAGCTTCTTGATTCTCTTACAGACGACAATGCGCAAGGCGAGTACTATCTTACCGATTGTGTTGAGCATGCGCGTGCTGCAGGGCTGTCGGTGCGGGTTGTCAAAGGTGATATTGCTGACGCTGCTGGCGTAAACAGCCGCTCACAATTGGCGGATGTCGAAGCGATGTTTCAGAGCCGCCGTCGCAATGAGGCAATGACAAATGGTGTGACATTGATTGCGCCAGAAACTGTCTTTTTCTCCCACGATACCGTTCTTGCAAACGATGTGACTGTTGAGCCCAACGTTGTGTTTGGTCCCGGAGTAGGCGTTGCAAGCGGCGCAATAATTAGGGCTTTTTCATATCTGGAGGGTGCAAAAGTTGGCTCTGGTGCGTTGGTTGGTCCTTATGCTCGCTTGCGACCAGGTACTGACTTGCGCGAGAATACCAAGGTTGGAAATTTCGTTGAAGTTAAGAGCTCTATTGTTGAAAAAGGTAGTAAAATCAATCATTTAACATATGTCGGTGATGCTGTAATTGGCGCTAGCGTGAATATAGGCGCGTGCACTGTGACTTGTAACTACGATGGATTTGGTAAGCACAAAACGATTATAGGTGACGGAGCATTTATTGGCTCTGGAAGCCTAATTGTGGCGCCTATTGAAATTGGAAGTGATGCCTACATTGCGACGGGATCTGTCATTACTGAGTCTGTGCAGGATGGAGCGCTTGCATTTGGGCGAGCACGCCAAACCAACAAAGAAGGACGTGGCGCGAAGCTTAAAAGCGAATTGAAAGCTGCCAAAGAAGCTGCCGCTGCTCAAAAAAACCAGAAATAACCAGAAGACAGCTGCTTTGGATACTAAATCCTTTGAAGTCCATGCGGAAGGGAGCTGGCGTTTAACCAATCAAATGCGCTTCTCGCAAAGGTTGAAAAGGCGGAAATACGAAATCGCTCCACATCAGTGCGCAGCACAGTCACATTCAAGTGATGGGCTGTGGTTTGAGCAACTTTCCCAATGGGAAACGCATCGAGGCTGAAATCCATTGCGATTCCCTTTTGCAGAACAGTTTCCACAGCGGTGCCGCTAATTGTGAAAACAATTCTGGCACTGGAAAGATCCGTTGTTGAACCCACTTCTGCCGGAACGGCCTTTTGAACTTTTGAAAAGAATTCAGGCTCCGTACTCTCCAGCAAATACCGCCCAGCCCCTAGCGACAGGACAGAGAGACTTTGCTCAACATGGCTCATGCCATTGGCGGGGAACTCTTTAATGCCAAGCTTTATGAGTTTCGCTGGAACCTTCAAGGCGTCTTTTGGAAACAATGATAGTTGAACCAGCGAAATTGGCGTTGTTCGCTTTATCGTTAAACCAGTTGTGCCGGACCTACCGAAATTTCCGGTTGTCCAAACTCCGTCCAACGGGCAGGCACTTAGAGACATCAAATCAACCATGCATGCGCTCCCCATCCTTATCGTAGAAGCAGGTCTCTACCACCTCGACTGGCACGTGGTAGCCTTTCAATGGAAATGTCGCGTAGAGCCTTTGCCCTTTGAGGGTGTTTCCACTTTGTAAAAGGGCCAATGCGATGTTCTTTTCCAATGCAGGGCTAAATGCACACGACGTCACATGGCCCAGGCTGATCCCAGGCTGCTTGGCATCCGCGCTCATGACCAAATGACTGCCAATTCTCACAGGCTCGCCATTTTGAGAAACCAATCCAACCATTTGTTGTCGCTGAGTATCGTTGAAGCCTTCGCGATCGGTCATTTCGGAGCCAACAAAGCTCTTCTTCGTTGAGACCATCGCGCCCAAGCCGACCATTTCTGCAGTGGTCCGGCCATTCAACTCAGAGCCGACAACGTGACCTTTTTCAATACGTAATGTTCCAAGGGCTTCCATACCATATGTGACCAAATCCATATATTTTCCAGCAGCTTGGAGCTTTTTCCAAACAGCCAATCCGAACTTTGATGGTGTGAAAATTTCAAATGCCAATTCGCCCGAGAACGAGAGGCGGCAGAGCATTACAGGTATACCTTGAACTGTTTTTCCATGACGAATGGCCATGAAAGGAAAGGCCTCATTGCTGAAATCGATATCTGTAATAACGTTGGCCAAAAGCTCTCTTGCCTTTGGCCCCGCGACTGCCGCCGCTGCCCATTGATCCGTCACAGATGTAAAATGCACTTTCAAGTCCGGCCAATGAAGCGCGTGATATGTTTCAAGGTGTTCCATAACGCCGCCAGCGTGCGCTGTGGTTGTCGTCATCAGGAAATCAGTTTCGCTTAGACGCCAAGTTGTTCCGTCATCATAAACGATACCGTCTTCTCGTAGCATCAGCCCGTATCGCGCTTTACCAACAGGCAGTTTGGCGAATGGGTTGCTGTAAACCCGGTTCAGAAACTCTGATGCGTCAGGTCCTTGTACGGCGATTTTTCCGAGTGTTGAAACATCTACTATACCAACGGTTCTTCTGGTTTGACGGGCTTCGCGAACATACGCTTCTTCCAAGGTTTCAGAACCGTTGCGATACACTCGTGGTCGTTTCCAAGGTCCCGCATCCATCATTTCGGCACCAGCTTTTTCATGCCAGTCATGCATTGGTGTTCGTCGCACTGGCCTTCTGTGTAAGCCGCGCGAATCTCCAACAAGCGCCCCAAAGGAAACGGGTGTGTAGGGCGGTCTGAACCGTGTTGTTCCGACGTCTGGGATAGCCATATTTCTGGCTTCAGCCATCAAAGCCAGGCCATTTATGTTCGAGAGTTTACCTTGGTCTGTTGCCATGCCGAGAGTTGTGTAGCGTTTCAGGTGCTCAACACTGAGGAAGCCTTCGCGATAGGCAAGTTCTATGTCGGATTCCGTCACATCATGTTGGAAGTCGACAAAGGATTTTCCCTTTTCGCATTTCACTTTCCAAACCGGCGCGGAGTTCAATGTATTGACGCGTTCCGGCTCTTTCAGGACCTTGCGTCCTTTGCTGAAAGATAGCGTACGCATTACGGCTTCTGCTGCAACCTGAGCACTGGAGATAACATCGTCGCGGTTCATATGACCGGACATTGTCCCGCAAGCAGTCCATGCGCCATTCGAGGCGCCGGGCAGAACTGTATTCAATGTTTCATCCCATTGCGGTGGCCCGCCCATTTGACTGGTGAGATGAATGGAAGGCGTCCATCCTCCTGATATACCTAAGCAATCACACTCTATAGTTTGAGCCGTTCCGCTCGCGCTGTTTGTGAATGGATCGAAGGGCGTAACCGAAATTTGATTGATTTTCTGATGTCCGCTCACTTTGGTGACAGCATGCCCAGTAATAAGTTGGAGGCCTGTTGCGGCAACTTGCGCAGCTGCCAAATCTGAAATTTGAGTGCGCGTATCGATCACGGTTTTTACCGGCACACCCATATCCTGAAGCGCGCTGAGCTGGGCGTATGCTCCATCGTGACTTGTAAACAGCGCAATGTTTTTGCCGGTTGAAACGCCATAGCGCAGCGCATAGGCGCGGATGCTATCCATCAACATCACGCCGGGCTTGTCATTTCCCGGAAACACCAGTGGGCGCTCCAATGCGCCAGTCGCGAAAATGGCATGTTTCACGCGCAGAACGTGGTATCGCTCAAACGGAGCAAATTCATCTGCATAAGGCTGGTGTGCTGAGACCCGTTCAACCAATCCGTATGCGCTGTCGTCATACATGCCAAAACAGGTTGTGCGACGCAAAATTGTTGCGTTGGGGTGCGCTGCCAGTTCTTTGAAAAGCGAAGATATCGCATCATCTTCCCGTGGATCGCCTCTGTGGTAGCCTCCAAGCTCTGGGTGTTCATCCACCAAAACGACCCGTGCGCCCTTTTTGGCAGAATGGAGCGCAGCCGTTAGGCCAGCAATTCCGCCGCCAACAACGAGAAGGTCTGCAAATGCGTTTGTCTTTTCGTAGGTGTCGGTGTCATGCTTTTGAGCCGCTTTGCCAAGTCCTGCAGCTCTGCGGATGACGTGCTCGTAGAGTTTCCAGGCTTTTCTGGTGGGGCCCATAAAGGTTTTGTAGTAAAATCCAGCTTGAAATAACGGTCCAGCTAATTGATTGGCAGAGAGTATGTCTAAGCTGAGACTCGGCCACCTGTTTTGGCTTTTCGCCACCATGCCATCATAGATTTCAGCCATGGTTGCTCTGGTGTTGGGCTCCAAAATATGGTCTCGGCTGACTGTGACGAGCGCGTTGGGTTCTTCACTGCCAGCAGTCATGACGCCACGGGGGCGATGATACTTAAAGCTGCGACCAAACAAGGTTTGCCCATCTGCTAATAAGGCAGATGCTAATGTATCACCGGAAAAGCCGCTTTTTGCGTTACCATCAAAATGAAATTTGACCGGTTTTGTACGGTCAATACGACCACCTTTTTCAAGTCGGAAACCACTCATGAGCGCTTTCCTTCCATGTGAGGTCCACGGCCTTTAGTCTTTGTAATTTCATGTGTTTGTGTATTACGCACAAGCTCTACAAACAGTCGACATCCACCTGTGTGCTGCCACAATTCTTTATGCGGACCGAGCGGGTTGTCACGGTTGTAGACAAAGTCATCCCAGTCAGCTTGTTTTGCCGTTTCCGGGTTGGGTCGTTTCACTTTTGCATCACCTTTATAGGTGAATTCAGAGACATCACGGTTTCCACAATGAGGGCAGGGTATCAACATGGTTTTCCCCTAGTGCAGCTTGGCCCAAGGGCCAGCTCCAAGTTCGTCAATCGCGTAACCACGGCTAAAGCGGTCGAGCGTAAATGCTGCGTTCAACATGTGCGGCTCGTTTTTTGCAATCGTGTGCGCAAAACACCAACCGGATGCCGGAGTGGCTTTGAAGCCTCCGTAGCACCAGCCCGCGTTCAGATACATGCCGGGCAGCGGTCCTTTGGTTATGATTGGGCTTCCATCCATGGACATATCCATTATGCCGCCCCAATGCCGCAACAAGCGAACTTTCGCGAATTGTGGGTAAAGTCCCAACATGATTGATGTGACTTCTTCGATTACCGGCAAATTACCACGCTGAGCATACGAATTGTACTTGTCGATATCGCCACCAAAGACCAATCCGCCTTTGTCTGACTGGGACATGTAAAAGTGTCCACCACCGCCGGTGACAACCGTATCAACAGCAGGTTTTAGACCTTCAGAGACAAATGCTTGAAGCACATGGCTTTCAATTGGCAATTTGTCGACGCCAGCTTTTCGCATCACCTCAGATGTGCTTCCGGCAACCGCGACGCCGACTTTATTGGCTTTGATGTCGCCTCTGGATGTTTGAACACCAACGATGGTGTCGCCATCTTTTAAGAAACCGGTGACTTCGCAGTTTTCAAGAATGTCGACGCCAAGACGATCTGCACCTCTGGCAAATCCCCATGCAATGGCATCGTGGCGCGCTGTACCGGCCCTTGGTTGCAAGAGACCTCCGTGAATTGGGAAACGCGTGTTGTTGGAAATGTCGAGCTGCGGAACAAATTTCGCTACTTCGTCTCGGTCCAGCAATTCCGCGTCTATACCGTTAAGACGCAGGGCATTGCCACGTATAGCGTGCGCGTCCATTTCTGATGGATTGTGTGCAAGATTTAAAACGCCGCGTTGAGAGAACATGACGTTGTAATTCAGTTCCTGAGACAATCCTTCCCAGAGCTTCATGCTGTGCTCATAGAACAACGCGTTTTTACGTAACTCGTAGTTTGAGCGTACAATGGTCGTGTTACGGCCTATGTTACCGCTACCAATCCAGCCTTTTTCCACAACGGCGACGTTTCGAACGCCGTGTTCTTTTGCCAGATAAAACGCTGTTGCCAGGCCGTGTCCGCCGCCACCAATGATAATGACATCATAGGATGGTTTCGGATCGGGCTTACGCCATTGGCTTGTCCAGTGTTTGTTGCCAGAAAGGGCATTTTTTGCCAGTGCCCAAGCAGAAAATCGCGTCACAGATTACTCCTTACTGGTTGCATATTGGGCGGCTCTGGCATGCTCGCGCAAGTGACAAAGCGACATACATTGCAATATATGCTTATTTTTTCTCTTGCTGGATTTCGCGACGTTCATAAGATGCCTGAGTTGGAGAGGTGTTTGCGATATGACTCGCTTTGGATTCTTACTGATAGAGCAGTTTTCGCTCTTCAATTTGGCTGCGATGCTCGATCCATTTCGTGTTGCCAATCAAATGTCAGGAACTGAGCATTTTGAATGGCTGACATGCAGTATTGATGGAGCGCCAAAAGTCTGCAGCAGCAATACGAGCTTCAACGTTGACTACGCGCTTGATGATCTTCCCAAATGCGATGTGTTGGTGATTTGTGCTGGTTATGAGACAGATCCGGATTATGTCGACCAAATTCATACCCAATTACGTTTACGGGAAAGACTGGGTACTACTTTGGGCGCGATTTCAACCGGCAGTATCATTCTTGCCAGTGGCGGATTGCTGGATGACTACCGCTGTACAATCCATTGGGAATACGAGGCGGCTTTTCGCGAGCGGTTTCCTAATGTGCATTGTACCGGGAGAGTCTTTGAAATTGACCGGAATAGAATGACCACGTCTGGGGGGACCGCTTCATTTGATTTGGCTTTGACGGTTATCGCTCAGGACTTTTCTGAGGAAGTTGCCTATCAGGTGGCCAATCAGTTCCAACATGATCGAATTCGCAAAGGTGACGAGCGTCAACGAGCTGGCAAAGCGAGGGATTTTTCCGCAAAACCTGAAAAATTGGCCCGCGTAATTACTTTGATGGAGGATCATTTGGAGGAGCCACTCGCAACTTCAGAACTGGCCCGCAGAATTACATTATCTGTGCGACAGGTAGAGCGACTTTTCCTGAAATATCTGAGTTGTACTCCTAGCAAATATTATATGGGATTGCGCCTGGAGCGCGCGCGGGAACTGCTGCGCCAGACTAATGCCCCGATCATTGAAGTTGCTCTTTCAACTGGTTTTTCTTCTCATTCCTATTTCGCTCAAAGTTACCGTAATTACTTTCAGCGCAGCCCTTCGGAGGAGCGCAGAAAAGTTTGGTGAACCGGGGGGGTGGTCTTGCATGTCGCAGCATAAAAGGTTGGCTGTCGCATTCGGGCTGGAAGCTGGTCGTTTGCCCGCATAGGTTAAATACAAACAGCGTTTGAGATCTGGGGAGTACATCATGGAAAAGCGTGCAAAGGTTGTGGTGATCGGTGGCGGTGCCGTTGGTGTCTCCACGCTTTATCATCTAGCCAAAAAGGGCTGGTCCGATGTCGTGCTTTTGGAGCGCAAAGAACTGACTTCTGGCTCTACTTGGCACGCAGCTGGTTTGTTGCCGCTCTTCAATCTCAGCTATTCCGTTGGACAAATCCACAAATATTCCGTGAAGCTTTATGGTGAGTTGGAAGCAGAGACTGGCATGAATGCTGGTCTTTCTCGCGTCTCAAATATTCGTTTGGCGCGCAGCCAGGACCGCTGGGATGAATATTTGTATTACGCAGGCGTTGCCAAAACGATTGGCGTAGACGTTAAATTGCTGACGCCGGAAGAGTTGAAGGAAATCTGGCCGCTTTGCGAAACAGACGGCATTATCGGTGCCATTCAGCATCCGGATGACGGCTACATCCAACCTGCTGATCTGACGCAGGCGTTAGCAAAGGGCGCGCGTGACAATGGCGCAAAGATTTATCGCAATACAAATGTGACCGGCGCTATTCGCAGCGAAAACGACACTTGGATTGTCCAGACAGATCAGGGCGCCATTGAATGCGATCACATCGTTTGTTGTTCAGGTAATTTTGCGCGCAAAACTGGTGAGATGTTTGGCTTGGATATTCCAGTCATTCCTGTTGAACACCAGTACATCGTTACAGAAACTCATCCAGCCATTCAGGAGCGCCGTGCGAAAGGGCTGCCTGAAATGGGCGTGCTGCGCGAAAGCGATTCGTCTTGGTATATGCGCGAGGAATCTGGCGGACTGCTGCTTGGGCCGTATGAAAAAGGTGCACCTTGCTGTTACGTCGACGGGCCGGACGATGAGAGCGAATATGAGCTCTTTCAGGAAGACCTTGATCGCCTCATGCCGCATATCGAAACTGCCATTGAGCGTGTGCCCGCTTTTGGCGAAGTCGGTATAAAGAAGGTCTACAATGGTGCGATTGCTTATACCCCGGACGGTTCACCTATTATCGGGCCGGCATGGGATGTGCCCAATGTCTGGCTGAATGAGGGGCATTCGTTTGGCATTACGGCTGCTGGTGGGGCAGGTTGGCAGCTTGCAGAATGGATTGTCGAAGGGGAGCCTTCCATTGATATGATGGGCGTTGATCCTCGCCGCTTTGGACCTTATGCCACTCGCGGTTATCTGAAAGAGAAGAACGAAGAAGCTTATTCCAACGTTTTCACCATGCACTACCCTGATGAAGAACGTGTGGCAGCGCGGCCTTTGAAGAAAACACCCATTTACGATCGCTTGAAAGCGCGTGGCGCTGTGTTTGGCTCGGTCTATGGCTGGGAACGTGCGAATTGGTTTGCGCCCTTGGATTACAGTGTTCCAGCAGCGGATATGGAATATCCGGATCTGCTATTGCATCATAATCATGCGCCTGCAACGGATGATGGCCGCATAGTCGAAAAGTGGTCTTTCCGCCGATCCAATTATTTCGATTTTGTTGGAAATGAAGTCAAAAACGTCACCGAAAACGTTGGTGTTTTGGACATGTCCGCCTTTGCAAAAATGGAGGTGACCGGGCCCGGTGCTCGTGAATGGCTAAACAGTCTTTTTGCAAATAGCATTTCAAAGAAGCGCGGGCGCATTGCGCTTTGCCATTTGCTCACGGCATCTGGTGGCGTGCAGTCTGAGTTCACAGTGTATGAATGGGCACCTGGCCGTTTCTATCTGGTTTCGGCTGGCGCATATGAACGCCTAGATCATGACATTTTGAAAAAGGCTCTGCCAAAGGATGGCTCGGTGCAACTCTCGCCGATAACAGCGCAACACGGCGTATTGGTACTTGCAGGGCCAAAATCTCGTGATGTTCTTGCGAAACTGACGGATACGGATTTGTCAAACGCTGCGTTCCCTTGGCTTTCCGGCCAAAACATTAGCGTTGGCAAAGCCACATCCCACGCTTTGCGCGTGAATTTTGTTGGGGAACTGGGATGGGAGTTCCATCACCCAATCGAAATGCAGTTGGAAATATTTGATGCATTGATGGAAGCGGGCGCTGAATTTGGCATCCAACCATTTGGCATTCGTGCCATGGATTCCATGCGTTTGGAAAAATCCTATCGTTTGATCCCGCGAGAGCTTTCAATCGAGTACTCTGCTTATGAATCTGGACTGGATCGGTTTATCAAACCAGCCAAGGAATTCACTGGTAAAGAGCAACTGCTAAAGCGTCACGAAGCTGGCGATAAATGGGCATTTGTTACCTTGGAAGTTCATGGCATTAAAGATGCTGACGCGCGCGGGTCGGAGGCCATTTTTGATGGCGACACACTTATCGGTCGGGCGACATCTGGCGGGTATGGTTGGCGTCTTGGTAAGTCCCTGGCATTGGCCATGGTTCCTCCTGCATATGCTGAGCTTGGGTCAAAGATGCAAATTCATATTCTTGGTGAACCATTTGAGGCCACTGTCATTGAAGAAAGTCCTTTTGATCCTTCAAACGAACGGCTACGGGGGTAGTCCAAGCACTCCAAGGCGCACTGTCATCTTCATGACCAATTCGTCATGAAAGAAAACGACGTGGCCGGTTTTCAAATTCTGGAAAACCGGCTAAATCTCTCCCACATAACTTGGAGATACCAATGAATTTTCTTAAAACTGTTTTCGCAGCAGCAATCGCTGTAACCTTTGCTACTTCCAGCATGGCAGCTAGCAAGGAAGACACCCTGATTTTGGAAACAAAACACGGGAAGATTGAAATTGAACTTTTGCCCGATGCTGCCCCAAACCATGTAAAACAGGTGAGCGAGCTGGCAAATGAAGGTTTCTACGATAAAATAAAATTTCATCGTGTGATTGACGGCTTTATGGCTCAGACCGGCGACCCAACCGGAACAGGTCGTGGCAGTTCCAAACGGCCAGATTTGAAGGCAGAGTTTTCGAATACATTGAAATTTGAGCGCGGTACTGTTGGTATGGCACGTTCACAAAGCCCAGACAGTGCAAATTCGCAGTTCTTCATCATGTTTGACGAGGCCGCAGGTCTTAACGGCCAGTATACTATTTTTGGCAATGTGACCAAAGGTATGGATGTCGTTGATAAGATCAAGAAAGGCTCTCGCACTCAGAATGGTTCTGTGAGTGATCCAGATGTGATTGTAAAAATGCGGACTGCCGATAAATTTTAAGGCATTATTCTGAAAGTCTAAAAAGCCGGGTTTTTACCCGGCTTTTTCGTTTT
>JBGCFS010000168.1:0-13049 GCA_045107035.1 Hyphomicrobiales bacterium | reverse complement strand
TTGGTTCACAAATTGCGACGTCGTCCAGTTGGACACTCAGCCCTACAGCAAAACTGCGCTATGCAGCACAATGGTTGGGCGGATATACAGAAACCGGTGCTTCGCCAGAGGCCAATGCCATCGTTTCAGACCGTATGGTTGCAGTTGGCGAAGCGAGATTGGAAGTCGCTGCATCCAAAGCCTTGAATTTTGGGTACCACAGCATCTTTACAGCAAGAGCTGGCGGGCTTGTCCGCTCATCTTTGAGCGATGATGGTGCAACCGTTACAATGAATGGCCAAACGCAGGAGGTCTCTGCATTTTATGAAGACAATTATGCAGTTTTTGCTGGCGCGGACCTGAGCATGAATGTCAGCGAGACATTTAGCCTAGACCTCAGCACATCAGCCACCTATGGCAATGAAATGACGAATTTTCAGGGCACTGCGGGTGTAAAACTGGCATTCTAAACGACTGAAAATTTGACGATATCACGGCGGGAGCCGGAGAGGGCATGTCCACTCTCCGGCTTTTTGCGTTTCATTACAAATTGTACACCAGATAAGGCAAGCATGAGGATGCTGCAATTCAGCAGTGGCATCTGTTTCCTACGGTCTATGTTTGTCATCGATAGATTGAAAATGCATTCGGACACCCTCATCGGCGCGCGGGAGGTTCCTGAATCGGATCCAGCAGCGCACGAATAAGTCGGATCCAAAACCAACTCCTCCAAAAATATAAAGGTGTCCTCATGGCAACGCTTCTTCTCTCGGTAGCCGGTGCGGCTGCCGGTTCGATTTTTGGTGGGGTCGGCACTGTGGTTGGCCGTGCCATTGGTGCTTTGGCAGGCAGGGCAATCGATCAAGCATTGCTGGGCGGCGGATCGGACAGTGTGTACGAGGGCCCGCGTCTGGGTGACCTGGAGGTTCAATCATCTGCAGAAGGAGTCCACATACCGCGTGTATATGGCCGAGCGAGACTATCGGGCGAGATGATTTGGGCGACCAATTTTGAAGAGGTGCGCAAAGAGGAGAGCAGTGGCGGCGGCAAAGGCGGCGCGCCCTCCGGATCAACACAGATCTCGTACAGCTATTTCGCAAATTTCGCGATTGGTCTCTGCGAGGGAGAAATTGGCCGCATCGGGCGCATTTGGGCCGATGGAAAGCCGCTCGACACGAGCAATATTTTGATGCGCGTACATACTGGCGCTGACAGCCAAATGCCTGATCCACTTATTGAGGCAAAGCAAGGCGCAGATGTTCCTGCCTATCGCGGGCTTGCATATGTGGTTTTCGAACGTTTGCCGTTGGAGCGATTTGGCAACCGCATTCCGCAACTCAGTTTTGAAGTATTCAAACCCATTGCAGGCGTTGAAGACCACGTTCGGGCCATCTGCGTTATCCCCGGTTCAACAGAGTTTGGCTACGATACAGATCTGGTGTTGCGCCAAACGAACCCGGGCCAAACGATTCCGGAAAACCGTCATACCAACGATGCCAACACCGATTGGACTGCCTCCATTGATGCGCTGCAGGCCGCTTGTCCAAATTTAGAAAGTGTTGCGCTCGTGGTCTCATGGTTTGGCAGCGATTTGCGATGCGGGCAATGTCTTGTCGAACCTGGCGTTGAGATCGCCAACAAAACAACGCTCGGCAATAATTGGCATGTTGCGGGCCAAACCCGCGCGGCAGCAAAGTTAATTTCCAGCACTTCAGGACGCCCGGCCTATGGCGGCACGCCGGATGATGCAGCTGTTATCCGTGCTATCCAAGATCTCAAGGCACGCGGTTTGCGCGTGGTGTTTTATCCCTTCATTCTTATGGATATTACTGCGCAAAATACATTGCAAAATCCATATAATGGGCAGGTCGGGCAACCAAGCTACCCGTGGCGCGGTGAGCTCACTTGTGACCCTGCGCCCGGCCAACCGGGTAGCCCTGACAAGACCTCTGCCGTTCAGATGCAGGTGGATGCATTTATTGGGCAGGCAGCACCTTCTGATTTTTTTGCCTCTCAAGATCAGGTTGTTTACTCGGGACCCACCGAGTGGACCTTGCGCCGCCAGGTGCTGCACTACGCTCATCTGTGCACGCTGGCTGGAGGCGTGGATGCTTTTTTGATTGGCTCGGAATTGCGCGGCCTCACTTGGCTGCGTTCTTCAGTCGGAAACTACCCATTTGTGCAAGGCTTAGCGTCTTTGGCTGCAGACACGCTGTCCGTCTTGGGCACTCAAACCAAAATTTCGTATGCGGCAGATTGGAGCGAGTATTTTGGACACCAGCCAAGTGATGGCTCAGGTGATTTACATTTCCATCTGGACCCGCTTTGGTCGGATCAGAACATCGATTTCATTGGCATAGACAACTACATGCCCCTGGCAGACTGGCGAGATGGCCGCGGGCATTTGGATGCAGCATCAGCGCCAAATATCTATGACTTACCTTATTTGCGAAGCAACATTTTAGGCGGGGAGGGACATGATTGGTACTATGCAAATGCGTCAGATCGTGATGCGCAAATCCGAACGCCTATTACAGATGGCGCATACAACAAACCCTGGGTCTACAGGTACAAGGATCTTAAATCCTGGTGGTCCAATCAACACTTTGATCGCGTTAATGGCGTTGAGGTGACAACTCCAACCGCTTGGATTCCTCAATCCAAACCGTTCTGGTTCACCGAGGTTGGATGCGCAGCGGTAGACAAAGGCGCAAACCAGCCGAATGTGTTTGTAGATCCAAAGTCATCAAGTTCGGCTCTGCCGCACTTCTCTGCCGGTGCACGCGATGATGTTATGCAGAAACGATTTCTGGAAGCAACATTGTCTCATTGGGATGTGAGCCATCCGGATTATCAACCCGGAAGCAATCCAGTGTCCAATGTCTATGGTGGCCCAATGGTTGCTAGCAGCGACACGCATATCTGGGCGTGGGATGCGCGGCCTTACCCGGCATTTCCGTTTCGAACTGATATTTGGGCGGATGGAGACAATTGGCGTACCGGACATTGGCTCAACGGTCGGGTGGGCGCTATGGATGTAGGCAAACTGGTTGCTGCCATTTTAAAGGAATTCGGATTTTCGCTTTACCAAACCGGCGAGCTTACTGATGTCCTTGATGGCTATGTTGTCGATCGCCGTATGTCGGCACGAGCCGCATTGGAACCATTGGCGCGGGCGCTTTTGTTTGACGCAGTTGATGCTGGAACCCGCATTCGGTTTCGCCCACGATGGCGACCAGAGGATGCCGGGTTTGATGAAGACATGTTGGTACGAGCTGATGCGAAACCGTTGGTAGGTGTCAATCGCCTGCAAGAAACTGATTTACCCTCGCTCATTACGCTTCAGTTCAATGACACAAATCAGGATTATAAGCGTGCGGCTGTCAGCTCTCGCAGGCTGGTTGGGCAGTCATTACGAGAAAGTTCTGCCAACCTACCGCTGATTACCCATCACGGACTTGCGGAGCGAATAACAAACGATTGGCTGCAAGACAGTTGGCTCTCCCGTGAGCAGTTTTCGTTTGCTCTGCCGCCAAGTGCGTTGGCTATGGAGCCGGGAGATGTGATTACGCTCTCACGACCAAAGGGTGCGCGCTCGGTTTACCTCGATAAGCTGGAGGACGCCGGTGCCCGGTTTGCAGAAGGACATGCATGCGCCACAGAAATCAACCACGGCACAAATGGCGCGTCGATATTTGGAATGCCGCATCTGCCGCAAATTTATGGCCCGCCGCTGGTCGAGCTTATGGATTTGCCATTGCTGCGCAGCGCGGATCCGGCGCATCAGCCACACATTGCTGTTTATTCAGACCCTTGGCCGGGCATCTCCGCGGTCTACAAGACAGCGACATCTCAAAGCTTTTCTTTGGTCCAGGCAGTGGAAGGATCGGCAATTGTTGGAGAGCTTTTATCTCCTCTAAGCTTTGGGCCTGTGGGGCGTTGGGACCGAGGCCCTGGATTTGAGTGTAAGCTGTATTCCGGCGCATTGCAGGCTGTTTCAGATATTGATCTCTTGTCCGGCCAAAACCTGCTGGCAATACGTTGCAACAACGGTCTTTGGGAGTTGCTCCAATTCGGCGATGCGAATTTAATTGGTCAAAACACATACCGCCTTTCGCATTTGCTGCGCGCTCAACTTGGTACAGAAGAGGCGATGCAGGCAGGGGCGTTAGTTGGCGCACGGGTTGTTTTATTGAATAGCTCTGTCGAGCGCCTGGAAATTGATGCTGGCGAACTCGGGTTGCATCTTACCTATCGCACTGGACCGGCCAGCCTTAGTGTTGGCGATGCCGCCTTTCATCAGAGCTCTTTTATTGCAGAGGGTCGAGGGTTAAGGCCACTCAGTCCTGTGCATCTAAGGGCCAAACGAATGGTATCGGGAGATATCAATATTACTTGGCTACGCCGGACCCGCATAGACGGCGATTCTTGGGAGTTTGTCGATGTGCCGCTGGGCGAAGAATTTGAAAGCTATCGCACAGACATTTGGAATGGCCTAACCATTCTTCGGCGAATGCAAACAACAAGCGCCGAGCTGCTCTACACGCTTGCTGATCAAATTAGCGACTTTGGCCAGGCTCCATTGACGCTTGATCTTTCCATTCAACAAATCAGCGCAACCTATGGCGCTGGTACACCAACAAAGGTGACCCTCGATGTTCAATAGTCTTGCTTTGGAACTTCCACATATTTTGCCGGCACAAGCTCAAAAACACGTCACCCACAATGAAGCAATTGATCTGCTGGACGCCATTGTTCAGCTCAGCGTTTTGTCTCGCTCACTCAATACACCACCGGCAGCTCCGGTCAGTGGAGAGCGCCATCTCGTTGCGACCGGTGGTACAGGAGATTGGGCCGGGCACGACAATGAATTTGCGCTGTATTTGGACGGCGGCTGGTTGTTCCGCACGCCACGAGAAGGGTGGCGTATGTGGGTTGAGGCCGAACAGGTGTTGTTGGTGTTGGCCGCATCTGGCTGGCAGGCTTTGGGCAGCAGCACAGGTGCCGCACAAAATGCGATCATTAATGGAGCGTTTGACATCTGGCAGCGCGGCGTTGGCCCCATTTCCGGCAGTGCGTCAGGAACCTACGGTGCAGATCGTTGGCGCATGGCAAGCACCGGCGTGGCGAGTGTGACCATGAGCCGTGATGTTGCCGTTCCAAACGCCATGTTTTCTCACTCAGCCTATGTCCAGATAACCGCCCTTTCTCCGACAGATCAAATCACCTTGCAGCAAAACGTTGAAAACGGCGATCGATTGGTCGCCTCAGGTGCCACAACTCTGTCGTTTTGGTTGCGTGGGCCGCAAGGTGCCGCGTTTTCCTTCGGTGTGGATGCTGCAATTGCCACGCATATTTGTTCGGGCAATTGGGAAGAGGTTCAAGCCACTTTCAGCAACCAAACGCCGCAATCCAATGGTCTTTGCGAGGTTGTTTTGCTGTCCAATGTGTCTTTGGATGGTGGGTATTCGATCACAGGTGTTCAACTTGTAGCGGGCGTAGACGCATCGCCCTTTCAGCACCGGGCGCTGGCTTTGGAAGAGGCGCTTTGTCGCCGGTATTTTGAGCGTCTTGGCGGCGGGGACCGGCAATTGGGCCGTTTCCAGAATGCGTTCGGTGCACAAGTACCGCTGAACCCGGTGCTGAATTGGTCCACGCCCAAGCGTGTGGTGCCAAATGTCACTGTTCTTGGCGATATCAACGATGGGTCCCAGCAGGTTCTCGCCCTTCACCACATTGAAAATACACACGCAATATTAGGGCAACAAGTTCCGGCCTATGGCTGGTTGGATGTGGATGCGGTTGATGTCGATGCAGAATATTGAGCATTTCTAATAGTCTATGTTAGATACAATTTAGGGGGGTGAGCCGTTTACGTGTAGAAAGCTGCAATTGATAAAAATTGAAATTCCAGCTTTAACTTGAACAGATCATTCATTCCCCATTCAGAAACTATCCGCTATCACTCTGCTCATGATGAAGAACACACTAAAAATACTCGCAGTATCCCTCATGCTAGGTAGCAGCCTTAGCGTAGCGCCTATTCATGTTACGGATGCATATGCCCAATCCTGCCTTAGCAATGCTGCAGCTCGTAAAGCTGTGCGCAGTGGCTCAGCAAAGTCGCTGTCTCAGGTCAAAGGTCAAGCAACACGAGGCGGTGGAAAAATCGTCAGCGCGCAACTTTGTAAGCGCGGTGGTGGATTTATTTACGTGATTTCAGTTTTGAAGTCGAACGGACAGGTGTCAAATGTTACAGTGAGTGCGAACTAGGTATTTTTGTAACGGGGGACTTATGCGCGTTCTTGTTGTTGAGGATGAACCAGATCTAAATCGTCAGCTAAAGCAGGCATTGGAAGATGCTGGATATGTGGTCGATACGGCCACTGATGGCGAAGACGGACATTTTCTGGGAGATACGGAGCCTTATGACGCTGTGGTGCTAGATGTTGGCTTGCCAACTATGGATGGCCTCAGCGTCCTTGAGGCTTGGCGCCGTGAAGGGCGCACCATGCCTGTTCTGCTTCTAACCGCACGGGATCGCTGGAGCGACAAGGTGCAAGGTATTGATGCTGGCGCCGACGACTATGTAGCGAAGCCTTTCCATATGGAAGAAGTGCTCGCACGCTTGCGTGCCCTTGTGCGCCGTGCCGCTGGTCATTCGTCCAATGAAATCACTTGCGGAGCGGTCCAATTAGACACCAAAGGCAACCGTGTAACCGTGGATGGAATGTCACTTAAGCTGACGGCTCACGAGTACCGGACTTTGTCTTATCTGATGCATCATCAGGGCAAGGTCATTTCACGCACTGAATTAACAGAACATCTGTACGATCAGGATTTTGATCGGGATTCAAACACCATTGAAGTTTTTGTCGGTCGCTTGCGCAAAAAGCTGCCTGATGGTCTCATCGAAACTGTTCGGGGCTTAGGTTATCGCATGGGGCAGGCTGGGTGAATCTTCGCAACCTGCCAGTGCCTAACTCTCTTGCTTTTCGGCTGTTTCTTTCATCCGCAGCACTTATGGCTATTGGTCTGATCGTTGCCGGATTTATTCTGACTAGCCTTTATAGTAAATCTGTTCGCGATGCTTTCGACCAACAATTGGAAGCATATGCAAATGCGCTCATTGGTGCCTTGTCCGCTCAGTTGAGTGATGGGGACGAGGCGGTTTCCTTATCTCCGCCAGAAAACATCGGTGAAGCTCGCTTCCTAGAGCCATTGTCTGGCTGGTATTGGCAAATTGGCGAGGGACAAGATTCTGTCTTGTTCACATCGAATTCTCTCATTGGCAGCAATTTGGATTTCGTTGAAGCAGGTTCAGATTTTATTCCCGATAACAACCACCAGGGGCCAGGTGGTGAATATATCCGTCAGCTTCAACGTAGTTATGGCCTTGCAAACGGCAAAAGATTGGTCATCGCAGTTACGGGCAATGTTACTGAATTGAACCGTAATATTGCCGACTTTCGATCAAACCTTATGATTACCTTCTTTGTGTTTGCCGCTTTTCTGGCACTGGCGATTTATCTTCAGATACGTCTTGGGTTACGCCCAATGGAGCGTATCAGCCGGGCGCTAAAAGACGTTCAAGCCGGTCGTTCTCAGAGCATTGCTGGTAGGTTTCCATCTGAAATTTTACCGGTTGTCGATGAAATCAATGGTTTGATCGTGGCAAATCGAGGCGTAGTGGAACGTGCACGTACCCATGTTGGCAATCTTGCGCATGCGTTGAAAACTCCATTGAGTGTTATTGCAAATGAGGCAGATGGTTCAGATATAAAAGACAAGAAAATATCAGAACAGGTGACCGTGGCTCGTGATCAGGTGAATCACTATCTAACACGCGCCCGTTCAGCTGCTGGACTAGTCGCCGTGGGGACTGCAACGCCAATTACTCCAGTTGTTGAAAGTTTGGTTCGGGCGATGGAAAAGATTTACCAAGATAAAAATCTGGTAATAACAGCAGAAATTGATGACATCACATTTCGAGGTGAGAAACAGGATCTTGAAGAAGTTGTCGGAAATCTTATTGATAATGCCTCCAAATGGTCCAAAACGAAGGTCGTCGTGAACGCTCAGAAAACGTCCAAATCTCAATGGGCTTTATGTGTAGAAGATGACGGACCCGGCATGACAGCGGAACAATGCGAACAGGCCTTAAAACGCGGAAAACGGCTTGATGAAACGGTTGCCGGCAGCGGCTTAGGTCTTTCAATCGTGGTGGAAACTGCGAATTTGTATACGGGAAATATGAAACTAGAACGCAGCGAATTGGGTGGACTGAAGGCACAACTGACACTTCCGTGTGTTGCGTAGTAGGCAAATAAACGGAGTTTTACAAAAGAACTAAAAAATGCTTTGCTTTGGCACAATTGCGCCATTTTGCTGTGAAAATAACAACTCGACAATGCGATTTCGATGCGTAAGTAGTTTGCATCGCGCTGGAAGGAATAAGAAAATGAAACTTAAAGTATTGGCACTACTCGCAGCCTCAGGCCTGGCTTTGGCAGGTTGTCAGGGTGTGGGACCAAAACAGGGCGTTGGTGCGCTTGCTGGCGCAGTCGCCGGTGGTGTTGTTGGCAATCAGTTTGGTGGCGGCAGCGGTAAAGCTGTGGCAACTACACTTGGCGTTATTGCTGGTGGCCTGATTGGTAGTGAATTGGGTCGTTCTTTGGATGCGCAAGATCGCCGCCGCGCACAAAATGCTGAATATCAGGCATTGGAATATGGCCGTGTCGGTTCACCAGTTGTTTGGCGTAACCCAGACAGTGGTCGTTATGGTGAAGTAACACCTACGAAGACCTATCAGAACAACAGCTTGCAGTGCCGTGAGTACAGCCACACAATCTATATCGATGGCCGTCCTGAAACTGCAAAAGGCACAGCTTGTCGCCAGCCAGATGGCACATGGCGTCCAAACACCTAGAACGTCTTTAGCGGACGTGATTTTGGAAAGGGTCGAACTTTGTTCGGCCCTTTCTTTTTGTGAAGTTCAGTTTTCCTTGCAGCAATAGGCAGCAATAGCTACATCCATAGACAGAACTATATGCAAACTTTTGAATTCGTATCTTGCAAGGTTTATTGATGCTGTTTTGGATTGCTATTGCAATTATGTTGGGCGCGGCTGTGCTTCTTGCTTTGTGGCCGTTGTCACGGGGCCGCAACAGCAGTGATGCCGATGAAAACCAGCCTTTTCAGCACGATATTGCCGTTTTTAAAGATCAATTGGGTGAAATTGACCGTGATCTCAAACGCGGTGTTTTGAACGAAGCTGATGCCGAATCTGCTCGTGCTGAAGTTAGTCGGCGTTTGATTGAAGCAAATACACAAGGCGAACAGGCTTCCGCTGAAGGCGATGGAAAGCCTCTGGCGCTTTTCACAAGACGTGCAACCGCCGTATTCATGATCGTCATGATTCCCGCGGTAGCGGCTGTATTCTATTTGCTTCTCGGCCATCCTAACATGCCAGATCAACCGTTGCAGGCAAGGGTAGAAGCCCAGCAACGAACGACTGATAATTCTCAAGTGCTAAATTTGGTCGAACAGGTGGAAACCCATCTGAGCGGAAACCCCGACGATGCAGAGGGCTGGGAAGTTGTTGCACCGGTCTATCAACGCCTTGGTCGTTTCGACAATGCTGTGCGTGCTTTTGAAAATATTGTTCGCTTACGTGGTGAGAGCGAGAGACGATTATCCGATCTTGGCGAGGCAATCGTATTGAGCCAGGAAGGCGTAATAACAAAACGAGCGCAGGAACTATTTGAACGGGCAAAAGAATTAGAACCTCGCGCAATTCGACCAAGGTTCTTTCTGGCTCTTGGTCTCAATCAGGAAAGCAAGTTCCAAGACGCCATAACGGCGTGGGAAAGCTTGCTGGAAGAGGCCACTCCAGAATCTGCCTGGGCACCCGGCGCATTGGATCAGCTCAATTTGGCGCGAAACGAATTGGATCTCCCACCAGCTGAGCCTATGAATGCTGCGACAGAAATTCTAAGCATGTCAGCAGATGAGCAGCGCGAGATGATTTCCACAATGGTCGAAGGCTTGGCTGCGCGTTTGGAAGACGAGCCGGACAATTTGCCAGATTGGCAACGCCTAATCCGTTCCTATGTTGTATTGGAGCGCAAGGAGGACGCGCAATCCGCCTTGAACAAAGCAAATGATATCTTTGAGGCAGATCAAGGCGCCCGAGACATATTAAGCGATCTTGCAAGCGGACTAGGACTCACAGTTGAATAAGAAGACCATCACAGGACAAACGATAAGATGACCAGAAAGCAAAGACGTCTGACAATGATCGGAACGGCTGGCGGCGTGTTGGCAGTTGCCGCAATTTTGGTGCTCTTTGCTTTGAATGAGCGCATTACATTCTTCAATTCACCGAGCGATATTGCCGCTGGGAACGCGGCCCCCGGAGAGCGTATCCGATTGGGCGGATTGGTAGAGGAAGGGAGCGTCATTCGCGATCAGGGATCGCTGGTAAAGTTCGCGATTACCGATACTGGAAGCACAGTGAGTGTTGTCTTTGATGGCATATTGCCGGATCTGTTTCGCGAAGGGCAGGGCGTGGTTACGGAAGGTTCATTAGACGGAAACGGGCTTTTTGTGGCAGATTCAGTTCTGGCCAAACACGATGAAACATATATGCCAAAAGAAGTTGCAGATGCTCTCAAAGAACAGGGTGTATGGCAAGGCGAAGAAGGCAGCGCTACTAATTGAACGGAGTATTTTCTAGCTGGAAATAACCGGTTAGATTAGAGGGAGAATACGTGTGATTGCAGAATTGGGTCATGTTGCGCTGGTGCTTGCACTTGCTCTCTCGGTCGTTCAGGCATTTGTGCCATTGGTTGGCGCGCGTATTTCCGATGTTCGGCTCATGGGTGTTGGTAATTCAACCGCCCTCGGAACATTTGTCTTTGTGGCACTGGCCTTCATGGCGCTCACACATGCGTATATAATTTCCGACTTTTCCGTCCTGAACGTTTGGGAAAATTCTCATTCGCAAAAGCCACTCTTGTTCAAATTTAGTGGAGTGTGGGGCAATCACGAAGGATCTATGCTGCTGTGGATTGGTATTCTCACGCTATTTAGTGCGCTTGTTGTTCTGTTTGGTGGCAATTTGCCAGAACAGTTGAAGGCAAATGTATTGGCCGTTCAAGGATGGATCGCTTCGACTTTTTTACTGTTTCTTATTCTGACATCAAACCCATTCCAGCGTCTCACTCCTGCACCGTTTGAAGGGCGGGATCTCAACCCGATTCTGCAGGATGTTGGCCTCGCCATTCATCCACCTCTTCTTTATCTGGGTTATGTCGGCTTTTCGGTAGCATTTTCATTTGCTATCGCAGCTCTGATCAGTGGCCGTATTGATGCTGCATGGGCACGTTGGGTGCGTCCGTGGACGTTGACGGCCTGGCTCTTCCTTACACTCGGTATCGCGATGGGGTCTTATTGGGCCTATTATGAGCTCGGCTGGGGCGGTTGGTGGTTCTGGGATCCAGTTGAAAATGCCAGTTTCATGCCTTGGCTTTGCGGCACTGCATTGCTCCACTCAGCTGTGGTGATGGAAAAGCGTAATGCGTTGAAGATTTGGACCATTCTACTCGCGATCCTTACATTTTCTATGTCTTTGCTGGGAACGTTCCTAGTTCGCTCAGGTGTCCTAACCAGCGTACATACATTCGCTTCTGATCCAAGTCGTGGTGTGTTCATTCTTATGATCTTGCTGCTGTTTATTGGTGGCGGGCTTGCGCTATTCGCTTTTCGCGCGGGCACGTTGAAGCAGGGCGGAATATTTGCCCCCGTTTCCCGCGAAGGTGCTTTGGTGCTAAATAATGTGTTGCTTACAACAGCAACAGCCACCGTGTTGATAGGGACGCTTTATCCTCTCGCTGTTGAAGCCTTGTCAGGCGAAAAAATCTCCGTTGGGCCTCCATATTTTAATTTGACCTTCGGTCCACTGATGATCCCGCTGTTTTTGGCAATGCCATTTGGACCGTTCATGGCTTGGAAGCGGGGTGACATAAAGGCTGTATCCCAACGCTTGTCATGGGTGTTTGCTCTGTCGGTAGTGGCGCTGCTTGTATCTTTCGCCATTCAAACAGAAACATCCATTGCAGCACCGTTTGGTATTGCACTCGGTGTTTGGCTGATCGTTGGCGCCTTGGCGGAGCTGGTTGATAGGGCAAGATTTTTCAAAGTACCTTTACGTGTGGCATTTTCCCGTCTGCGGGGGCTGCCGCGGTCCGCATGGGGAACCACTTTGGCGCATGCCGGAATGGGCATTACATTGCTCGGTGTCATTGGCGTAAGCGTTTATGAGCGCGAAGCGGTGGCCGTAAAACGCCCTGGCGATACGTTGGAAATCTCAGGTTACACAATTACTTTGGATGGTATCCGCCCTAATAGCGGGCCAAACTTTACCGAACAAGTTGCTGACCTGACGGTCCGTCGCGACGGACAAGTTGTGGCGATACTCTCACCTGCAAAGCGGCTCTATCAGGCACGTAATTTCCCAACCACTGAGGCGGGAATCAAAACTTTTGGCGTGTCACAACTCTACGCCACTCTTGGTGACTTTGATGAAAATGGCGGAGTGGTTGTACGAGTTTACGATAAGCCGCTTGTCTTGCTGATATGGATTGGAACTTTGTTTATGGGCGCAGGTGGCATCGTGTCCCTAACCGACAGGCGCTTGCGAGTTGGTGCGCCTAAACGCGCTAAAATTAAGACCGCAATGGCACCGGCAGAATGACTTTGCGCAAGGTTGTACTTTTCATTCTGGCTTTGATATTTGCTCTACCGCTCCATGCGGTGGAGCCTGACGAAGTTCTGGAAAACCCGGTTCTTGAAACCCGTGCCCGTGAGCTATCAACGGAAATTCGCTGCATGGTTTGTCAAAATCAGTCCATCGATGATTCAGATGCTCCTTTGGCCAAAGATCTCCGAATTCTTGTTCGTGAACGCATAAAAGAGGGAGATTCTGATGAGCAGGTTCTGTCTTATTTGGTAGCGCGTTATGGCGAATTCGTTCTTTTAAAGCCGCGTTTCACCGCCTCAAATGCGGT
>JBGCFS010000167.1:0-11204 GCA_045107035.1 Hyphomicrobiales bacterium | reverse complement strand
TGGTACAATGGCTACATTAACTCCATAATTTATGTGGTGCTGAACACGATCATTTCGATTTCTGTGGCGCTTCCTGCTGCCTACGCCTTTTCCCGGTTTCGGTTCCTTGGCGACAAGCACATGTTTTTCTGGTTGCTGTCCAACAGGATGGCGCCCGCGGCTGTGTTCGTTCTGCCCTTCTTCCAGCTCTATTCAGCCTTTGGCTTGATCGATACGCACATCGCGGTTGCTCTCGCCCACTGCCTGTTCAACGTGCCGTTAGCTGTGTGGATTTTGGAAGGTTTCATGTCAGGAATTCCCAAGGAGATTGATGAAACCGCCTACATCGATGGTTACTCATTCCCAAGGTTTTTCGTCAAAGTATTCATTCCGCTTATCGCATCGGGAATTGGTGTGGCAGCATTCTTCTGCTTCATGTTTTCATGGGTAGAGCTGCTGATCGCGAGAACGTTGACAACCACCGATGCAAAACCAATTGCAGCTATCATGACCAGAACCGTCGGTGCCTCTGGTGTTGACTGGGGGGTACTGGCAGCCGCCGGTGTGTTGACCATTATTCCGGGTGCTTTGGTCATTTATTTTGTCCGTAACTACATTGCCAAGGGCTTTGCCCTGGGCCGTGTTTAGACCGTAGAGGAGTATCAAAAATGGATCTCTCTTGGATGGCATGGACAGGACCAACCGCTCTATTTTGGGTCGGTATAGTTAGTTGCCTGATCGGGATGTGTGTTTGGGAGTATTTTTCTCCCGGCGGTAACCCAAGGGTGGGCATACTTCGCTTTGAAACAACCAGAGGCGATCGCCTCTTTATATCGCTGCTTGGCAGCGCTTTCATCCATCTCGCTTGGTTGGGACTTATTGGTACCGACTTGTGGTGGGCTCTCGGCATCTCATTTGTCTACGCCGTCGGCGTGTTCAGAACAGTGTGATGCCAAACCGGGAACGCACGGGTCAAAGTGTGTTTCCAAATACGACGCATAAATCCTAAGGGAGGAACTAAAATGCGAAATTACTTACTGTCATCAGCAGCACTTGCTGGTTTCATGATGACGATGGGGACTGCACAGGCAGATATGGCCGCCGCAGAGAAATTTCTAGCTGACGAAATTGCTGGAGTTTCAGTCCTAAGCGCTGATGAACAAAAAAGTGAAATGCAATGGTTCATCGACGCAGCAAAGCCATTTGCTGGTATGGAAATTAAGGTTGTTTCCGAGACTATTGGCACTCATGAATATGAAGCCAAGGTTCTTGCACCTGCCTTTACAGCCATTACAGGTATCACAGTTACTCACGATCTGATTGGCGAAGGCGATGTTGTTGAGAAACTTCAGACCCAAATGCAATCTGGCGAAAACATCTATGATGGTTACGTGAATGATTCCGATTTGATCGGCACTCACTGGCGCTATCAACAGGTTCGCAACCTGACAGACTGGATGGCTGGAGAAGGCGCTGATGTAACCAACCCAGGACTTGATGTAGACGATTTCATCGGTACATCATTTACAACTGCTCCAGATGGCAAACTCTATCAGCTTCCTGATCAGCAGTTCGCAAACCTGTATTGGTTCCGCTATGATTGGTTCAACGACGAGCAGAACAAAACAGATTTCAAAGCGAAATTTGGCTATGATCTGGGCGTTCCAGTAAACTGGTCGGCTTATGAAGATATTGCTGAGTTCTTCACTGGACGTGATCTTTCCCGTCTTGGTGTTGACGGCAAAGTCTTTGGTAACATGGATTATGGTAAAAAAGATCCATCACTCGGCTGGCGTTACACCGATGCGTGGATGTCAATGGCTGGCATGGGAGACATTGGTGAGCCAAACGGTCTGCCTGTCGATGAATGGGGCATTCGTGTAAACGAAAATTCCCAACCAACTGGTTCATGTGTTGCCCGTGGCGGCGCTACCAATTCTCCAGCTGCAGTTTATGCTGTTGAAAAAGCTATCGAGTGGCTTCAAAAGTATTCTCCACCTGAAGCTGCTGGCATGACATTTGGTGAAGCTGGCCCAATCCCTGCTCAGGGTAATGTTGCTCAGCAAATGTTCTGGTACACTGCCTTTACAGCAGCAACAGTGAAGCCTGATCTACCAGTAATGAATGCAGACGGTACGCCAAAATGGCGTATGGCTCCATCACCTCACGGTGCATACTGGAAAGAAGGCACGAAAATTGGTTACCAGGATGCTGGTTCATGGACTCTCATGAAATCAACACCGGTAGATCGTGCTAAAGCGGCTTGGCTCTATGCTCAGTTCGTAACGTCTAAAACGATTGATCTGAAAAAATCTGATGTTGGTCTCACATTCATTCGGGAATCAACAATCAACTCAGATCACTTCACAGACCGTGCAAACAAACTTGGTGGTTTGATCGAGTTCTATCGTTCGCCAGCTCGCGTTCAGTGGTCTCCAACAGGTACCAATGTTCCTGATTATCCAAAGTTGGCTCAACTTTGGTGGCAGAACATTGGTGATGCAATGTCCGGCGCAAAAACTGCGCAGGGTGCATTGGATGGCCTTTGCGGAGCTCAGGAAAAAGTTCTTGCACGCATCGAGCGTGCAGGCGTCCAAGGCGATCTTGGTCCTAAGCTGAACGAAGAAAAGGGTGCTGAGTATTGGTTGGCCCAACCGGGTTCACCAAAAGCTAAGCTTGCAAACGAGAAGCCACAAGGCGTGACCGTTTCCTATGATGAGCTTGTGAAAAGCTGGACTCAATAACTCACGGCTGAAACCAGCTAAGAGTAACGAGCTCAAACCTATATCTTGGCAGCAATGTCAAATATGAGCACTGATTGGGGCCTGAGGAAACTCAGGCCCTTTTTTTGACGATATTTCGAATTGAAATCCAAGCGACACAAATGAGTTCCCACTTTTGATCCATAGATCAGGGCGTCGTGGATAAGAAAACCGTTGAGGGTTCTCGGCAACCTGTTAAGGGTATATTGCTCAAACTCAGACGGGGCTTAGTATAGCCTACCAATTTGCTCCCTATTGGCCGGATTTAATCCGGGTAGACAGCCTTTTGGGCTGCGAGCCAATCGCTGGGGCTTTTTCCGGAAATACGCAAAAACTCGCGATTGAAGTTGGATTTGGTATTAAAGCCGGATGATAACATAGCATTGGTAATGTTTTGCCCTCCCTTAAGGGCCTCTTGGGCGGCCTCAATACGGGCGGCGTTTATATAGCGCGATACGTTATTGCCTGTAGCTCGGTTGATCGCAGCAGACACTTGCTTGGCTGGAACAAGCAACCGGCGCGACAAGAGAGATAAGGTCAAATCAGGGTTTAGGTACAGCTGTTGTGTCGCCATCATAGAATTCAGCTTTTCGACGATCTGGACATCCTGATCGGTTAATAGTGGCTCCGGTGAATCATCGACTTCAGCCGGCGTTGTGCCAAGTGCTGAGGACAGGCTTAACCCGCCAACGATGAGTAACATAACGCTGGAATACAAGCTGATAATCCAAGGTTGCAGATAGGCGGCGCCTAACATTTGAACCAAAAGGATCAAAATATCACTTAACGCAGATGCCATCAGCGCGACACCTATGACGTTCCAGATTTGCCCCGGAAGATCACCCGCCTCTAAGCGCATGCGTGGCATTGCGTCAGCGCCTTGAAGGCTGACCCACAAGATTGCGATACCATAGCCGCAAAATAGCGAAGGAATGAGCGTATCAAGAAAGGTCGGAGCTGTTACGAGGCTGACCAAAGCGCAAAGTGGGCCCAAAAGATTGAGATAATCTGATTTTGTAAAACGACGAACAGCCGTTGTTTGAAAAGCAACCCAAGCCAGCGGTGGTATCAGCGTCGCGGTCATTGGTTGCACGATCAGGAAACCGGGTACCCGATAATGTTGTGCCATGGAAATGATCAGCCCTTGCACCGCGCAAAGCGCCAAAAGGACAACCAATGGCCCGTGGCGCCGATCTACTAGCCACACGCGGACCAGCAAAAATCCAAGCACGAGGGCACTGATCATTGGAATGGGAAGGCTTGGCATTCTTGTGGTCCTAGGTTGGGATCATTTGCCCGACATTATGTCCTAAGACGTTATCTTGGCGACCTTGAATCGGTTTTAGGTCGCGAAACAGGTGAGTGTCACACCAAAGGAGGGCATTGCAAATTTTAACGGAGCTCTAAAAATGAAAATGACATTTACGACAGCGACAGCACTTTGCCTAACTGCATCGATAGCAACCGCATCACCTGCCGGTTATAGCCCCTTTGGCGTCGAAGCCGAGCACCACGGGCGCGGCATGGTGGGCGCAATCTGGTATCCTTCAGTGGGCGATGGGCGGGCCTTCAAATTTGCCGATAGTGCGGTTTTTCACGGTGTAACCGTCGTGGAGGAGGCCACTCTTCAGGATGGCATCCACCCGGTGGTGGTATTGAGCCACGGAATGGGTGGAAACATCAGGTCGCTTGCCTGGCTGGCCACTGATCTTGCAGAAAGGGGAGCAATCGTCGTCAGTGTCAATCATCCAAATTCAACATGGGGCGACTTTGATCTGGCTGCTGGACTGAAGCATTGGACACGGGCGGAAGACCTCAGCCTTGCGCTTGATACACTTTGGGCTGACCCCAAATTTGCCGGGCACCTTGACGCAACCCGGGTAATGGCCGCTGGATTTTCCTATGGTGGCTGGACGGCTCTCTCAATGGGAGGGCTATTGGGAAATCATGTCGGATATGTTGAGCATTGTGAAATTTATGGCGCGGCATCGAGCCATTGTAATGATTTGATGAGTGCGGAAATCCAGCTTGCAAAAGCTGACGACGCTGCCTGGAATGCATCTTATGCTGACCCTCGCATTACGCATATAACGGCAATTGATCCTGGTTTGACATGGGGGCTGGATAACAAAAACACCGGTGATTTAATCAGTAACGTGCGTCTAATTGGCCTGGGAGATGGCGATGATCGGTTTTTGGCAACGGATTTTGACCGGAGTGGATTCTCAGCTCTGTTGCCCAATGCCCAAATCGATAACATTGTTCCAGCTATGCACTTTACAGCGCTGCCACTTTGCAAGCCTTTGGCCGAGTCTATTTTGGTAGAAGAACAGGATGACCCTGTTTGCACTGATCCCGCCGGCACTAACAGGGAAGCCATTCACAACACGATCGTTGATCATATTCTTTCCGATCTGGGTCTGTAGGCACGCCCGTATCGCTTGCGCCTGCTTCGGCTTGTTCAAAGTAAAGATCCATGGAAACGACATCACGCTCGTTACGGAAAACATAGCTTTGTCATTTATTTTGGGGTCAAGAATGGTTTATTTCGCACAGGGTCACATTGCAAAAAGTTTCACGATCAACCAAACAGGAAGATGAATTTGTATGAATTTTCACCTATTGGATGACTGCAAAAATGAAGGAAATGCTGCATGGAAAATCTAGAATTTAGTCCTGATCTTCTGTCGGGTAAAACCGTTGTTGTCACCGGCGCAGGTCGGGGAATTGGCCTCGCCATCTGTAAGGCTATGTTAGCTTGCGGCGCTAAATTGATTGTACATAGTGGCCGCACGGGAACGGCTAAGGTCATGTCAAATATTACAAATTCTGTATTCGAAGCAGATCTGGCAGACATGTCTGCCGTGAAAAATTTTGTTGAATTCGTAAAATCTGAAACGTCATCAGTTGACGTGCTGATAAACAATGCCGGCACTATGATGGGTCGTTTTCCTGCTGACGAAATTACCGATGAGCAATATCATCAACTCGTAAATCTCAATCAGACGTCCGTCGTTCAAATTACGAGGGGTCTAATCCCATTGCTGCAAAAGGCGGGGCAGGCTTCAATCATAAATACCGTCTCTATCTCAGCAAAAACCGGGGGCAGTCCTGGCTCGTCAATCTACAGTGCGACTAAAGCGTTTGTGAGCACTTATACAAAGGCCCTTGCTCGAGAGCTCGCGCCTGATGGCATTCGGGCCAATGCTGTGTCACCGGGAACAATCACGACGGATTTTCATAAACGATATTCCTCTGAGGAAAAGCTGGAAAACACGCGCCGTTCTACACCGCTTCAACGGCTAGGAACACCAGAGGATTGTGCACCTTCCTACGTATTTTTGGCATCCAACCAATTGTCTGGTTACATCACAGGACAGGTCTTGGAAATCAATGGCGGGCAGCTCATGACCTAGCGTGCCATGTCTTGCGCCGTGCAAAAGTGAAATGGTGGAGCCAGACGGAGTCGAACCGACGACCTCTTGCATGCCATGCAAGCGCTCTACCAACTGAGCTATGGCCCCATCGCAATTTCAGTCATTAGAACCGCCAATTGCCGCGAGGTTTTAAGAAGGCTTCAACAAAAGATCAAGCGGTAAATTTACAGCTTGATCTTTTGTTGTCGATCGCCAGTACCAAGGTGTTTGGCAATGAAGTGAATGTTGCACCGGCTCAAAAAAGTCGATGCAACAATTGGAAAAATTCTAATCGTCGTTTTTGCCGCTTGTCGGAACAATGATCACGGCTTCGTCATCGTCATCGTCTTCCAAGAACGTATCGTCATCTTCGGCATCGTCGTCATCTACGTCGACATCCACGTCAATATCGATGTCGATATCATCTTCGTCTTCGTCGTCATCATCATCGTCGTCATCAAGACCTGCTGCCTTTACTGCGCCTGTCGTGCCATCTTCATCGTCGGCATCTTCCAGCGTTACAAGTTCAGCGTTCTCCAACTCTTCTTCTTCATCTTCCTCGGCCTCAGGCTTTGCCTTTACCGGTGCTGCCTTTTCAGGTTTTGACCTGGATACGGCCGCCAGAACAAATGGCGTGGCACATTTTGGACAAAGAATGGGGTCGCGCTTAAGATCATAAAACCGAGACCCGCAATTGCCGCAGGTCCGCTTGGTTCCAAGTTCCTCTTTTGCCATGTTTTTTGCCTTTGTTTGATTTTGACGTAAGGCAAGACGCCTACATCACGATGATCTAAATCGTTGGAAATTGGATCTGCAGATAGCGAGCCGGGCCCGACCTGTCAAAGCAAAACATTATAGAAACGCTCAAGAAAGAAAAGAACTGTGCTGTTTCAGCCTTCAAACCGGCCGTTCAACATGCTAACGCCTGCCCGAAAGATTGCCAAATGCCGTCGTTTAGTCAGTGGAGAATATGAAAATGGATACGTCAGTTCACAAATCAGGTTTGAAAGCGCACCCAGCGCGCAATCTGAAAGGCACTTTGCGGGTTCCTGGCGATAAATCTATTTCTCACCGTTCCCTGATGTTTTCTGCAATGGCAGTGGGCAAAAGTCGGGTAGAGGGCTTGCTTGAGTCTGAAGATGTGTTGGCAACGGCAAACGCTATGCGCGCCTATGGCGCAACCATCGACAGAGACGACAATGGCATTTGGCACATTCAAGGCGTTGGCATTGGTGGGTTTTTGGAGCCAAAGGATGTCATTGACTACGGAAATGCAGGCACAGGCGTGCGTTTGGCCATGGGCTTGGCTACCCACGGTGATTTTGTAACTCGCTTCACAGGTGATGCTTCCCTTTGCTCGCGCCCAATGGGCCGTGTTCTAGATCCATTGAAGCTGATGGGGCTTGAAGTGTTGGAAAGCGATGGAGACCGGCTGCCTCTTGCTGTGCGCGGCCCAAAGCAACCAGTGCCTATGCGCTATGAAGTCCCTATGCCTTCAGCGCAGGTCAAGTCTGCCGTATTGTTGGCCGGTCTAAACGCTCCTGGCGAAACCGTTGTTGTTGAAAAAGTCTTCACTCGTGATCACACTGAAAAAATGCTTGTGGGTTTCGGTGCAGAATTGAATATCGATACAGCAATCGATGGCACCAGAACGATTACGCTGAAAGGACAACCTGAGTTCAAACCGCAATCACTCCTTGTACCCGGTGATCCAAGCTCAACAGGTTTCCCAATGGTCGCGGCGCTTATTGTGCCAGGTTCTGATGTCACCATTGAAGGTGTTTTGATGAATGTAAGCCGCACCGGACTTATCACGACGCTTTTGGAAATGGGTGCGGATATCACAATTCAAAATAAGCGCGAATCGGGCGGTGAGGCAATTGCCGACCTGAGAATACGCACCAGCGAGCTGAAGGGCGTCACCGTTCCAGAAGATCGCGCGGCATCTATGATCGATGAATACCCTATTCTGGCGGTCGCTGCGGCCTTTGCAAAGGGTGACACGCATATGGAAGGCTTAGCTGAATTGCGTGTGAAAGAGTGCGATCGTTTGTCTGCAACAGCGTTTGGCCTGAAAGCCAATGGCGTTGAATGTGTGGAAGGTAAAGATACTCTGACCGTGACCGGTGGCAAGGTTCCAGGCGGTGGCGTGGTGCCAACACATTTGGACCATCGTATTGCAATGGCCTTCTTGGTCATGGGTCTGGCGTCCGAAAACGGTGTCGCTGTGGATGATGCAGGTCACATAGCAACAAGTTTCCCGACATTTCAAGCTTTCATGAGCGAGCTTGGCGCGGAAATCGTGGCGTTTGATCCTAATGCCTGAGGTATCCCCTTTGATCATAGCCATTGACGGGCCGGCGGCATCCGGCAAGGGAACGTTAGCGCGCAGGCTCGCGCGCGAATTTGGTTTGCCACATCTGGATACAGGCCTGACCTACCGGGCTGTCGCCATGGCGTTGCTATCGGATAATTTGCCGTTGGATGATGAGGCCCTTGCAGTTAGGGCTGCGGGCCAGATAGATCTCAGTGCCATGGACAAGGATGTTTTGTCTGACCATCAAGTTGGGATTGCAGCTTCACGTGTTGCAGTTATGCCGAGACTGCGCGCTGAGCTGGTAAAGCTACAAAAAGAATTTGCTGGCAGCGGTGCTGTTTTGGATGGACGCGATATCGGCACAGTTGTGTTTCCAAATGCTGATGTAAAATTCTTTGTCACGGCAAGCCCAGAGGCAAGAGCAGAGCGTCGTTTTAAGGAGGCTGTGAGCAAGGGTAACAATACCTCCTACGAGCAAATTCTGCTCGATATTCGCGAACGTGATCACCGCGACAGCTCTCGATCAAGCTCTCCTTTGCAGAAAGCTGACGATGCGCACTTGATCGATACCACCAAAATGGATATAGAGTCCGCGTTTCTGGCAGTGAAAACCTTGGTTTTGCAAGCAATCGGCCAGAAATAAGGGTTTCAAAATTAGCCACTTGGCTGACGAAAGACCATACAGAGTTCAAATTCAGGCGTTGCGCCAATCATTCTGTCGGGCTGTTTAAGCAGTTCACAGGCCAGAATTTGACTTTCATCAACACGAACCCGGCGTATGGCGGAATGTGCATGATCAAAACATTGGATCAGAACACCGTCTCTCAGGAGAATACATGAGTATTGAATCACCCAGCCGCGAAGATTTCGCAGCGCTTCTCGACGAAACCTTTGGCTCTGAAAGCCAACAAGAAGGTAGCGTTATCAAAGGCACAGTTGTTGCATTTGAAAAAGATCTCGCAGTTATCGATGTAGGTCTTAAAGTTGAAGGCCGTATCCCAGTTCGGGAATTTGGCCACCAGGATAAAACCGGCGGTCTGACTGTCGGTGATGAAGTTGAAGTTTATCTTGAGCGCATCGAAAACGCGCTTGGCGAAGCTGTTCTGTCGCGCGAAAAAGCACGCCGCGAAGAGAGCTGGGTTCGTTTGGAAGTTTCCTTCGACAAAGGCGAAAAAGTCACTGGTACAATCTTCAACTCCGTCAAGGGTGGCTTCACAGTTGACCTTGAAGGCGCTGTTGCATTTCTGCCGCGCAGCCAAGTGGACATTCGTCCAGTGCGCGACGTAGGCCCGCTGATGAACAACCCACAGCCATTCCAGATCCTGAAAATGGACAAACGCCGCGGCAACATCGTTGTTTCCCGTCGTGCGATTCTGGAAGAGACACGTGCGGAACAGCGTTCCGAAATCGTCCAGAACCTCAAAGAAGGTCAGGTCATGGAAGGTGTTGTCAAAAATATCACCGATTACGGTGCGTTCGTCGATCTTGGTGGCATCGATGGCTTGCTCCACGTGACAGATATGGCTTGGCGTCGCATCAACCATCCAAGCGAAGTTCTGACAATCGGTCAGGCTGTCAACGTGCAGATCATTCGTGTGAACCACGACACACAGCGTATCTCTCTTGGCATGAAGCAGCTGGAAAGCGATCCGTGGGATGGCGTTGGCGCGAAATACCCAATCGGTGCGAAACTGAGCGGTACTGTCACCAACATCACTGAATACGGTGCATTTGTTGAACTGGAAGCTGGCATTGAAGGCCTCGTCCACGTTTCAGAAATGAGCTGGACGAAGAAGAACGTACACCCTGGCAAAATCGTATCGACCAGCCAAGAAGTCGACGTTCTGGTTCTCGAAGTGGATTCGGAAAAGCGCCGTATCTCGCTTGGTCTCAAGCAAGCTCAAGGCAATCCTTGGGAAGAATTTGCTGATAAGAACCCTGTTGGCACAACCGTCACTGGCGAAGTCAAGAATGCGACTGATTTGGCCTGTTCATCGGCCTCGAAGGCGACGTGGACGGCATGGTTCACATGTCCGACATCGCTTGGGGTATCTCCGGCGAAGACGCCTTGGCGCTGCACCGCAAGGGTGAAGAAGTCCAAGCCGTTGTTCTTGATGTCGACACCGACAAAGAGCGTATCAGCCTCGGCATGAAGCAGCTTGAAAAAGGTGCTCCATCAGCAGAAGGCGCCAGCGGTGGCGGTCTGAAGCGCGGCGACGTTGTAACCGTGACTGTTCTCGAAGTTCGCGATGGCGGCCTCGAAGTGCAAGCTGGCGACGACGGAGCAACCGGCTTCATCAAGCGTTCGGATCTCGGCCGTGACCGTGACGAGCAGCGTCCGGATCGTTTCCAAACAGGCAACAAGTTCGACGCGATGGTCACTGGTTTCGACCGGTCCAAGAAGCCGAACTTCTCGATCAAAGCCCGTCAGATTTCCGAAGAGAAAGAAGCAGTGGAACAGTTCGGTTCATCCGATTCCGGTGCATCACTCGGCGATATTCTCGGTGCCGCTTTGAAAGGCGACAAAGAGTAAATTCACCTCCTTCACAGGAATTCAGAAAGGCCCGCCCTCCAATTGGAAGGCGGGCCTTTCTTACTTTGAGCGACTGTCCTACACTGCCCATATGATAGAGATTCACCAATTCCCCTGCCTGTCCGACAATTACGGATTCCTTGTTCACGACCCTGCCAGCGGTCAGACCACCTGCATCGATACTCCCGATGCTGATG
>JBGCFS010000166.1:0-5553 GCA_045107035.1 Hyphomicrobiales bacterium | reverse complement strand
AGCGCCATCAATTTTACTTTCAGCTGCGGTTGCTGCCTCAACCAAAGCATTATAGATGGCTTCACCTTCGCGAATGTTGCCTTTGAACCAGTCATAGACCGGTGCAGCTGCATCGCGGAACATGGCTTTTTCTTCTGGTGTCGGCACATAAAGGTTGCCGCCACCTTCAACAAAAGCTTCATAGGCTGCAATGGACTTGCGTTTTGGTGACGCAAATGTTGCCTGCTGTAGTGCAGCAAAGCCATCCACGATCACGCGGCGCATACCTTCATCCATGCCCATGAAACGCTCATTGTTCATGAACCAAAGCGCACCCATATATGCGTGGCCATCAAGTGTTACGTATTGAAGGCCAGCATCTGGGAATTTCATACCCATAATGTCAGTGATGCCATTTTTGGAACCTTCAACAACACCGGTTTGGAATGAAGTGAAAAGCTCAGGCCATGGAATCGGTGTAGGGCTTGCACCAAGTGCTTTGACAAGTTCCTGTGGAAGATCAGCAACGACAGTTCTGATTTTCAGACCTTCCATGTCGGCCGGTGTTTTCACTGGACGCTTGGTATTGGCAAAGTTACGCCAGCCGCCAGTGTTACCAACTGTCATCAGACGAATTGTGTCAGCGGAATCTGTAAGCATCTGCGTGCGCATTGTACGCACGAAATCGCCTTGAAGCACTTCTTCGGCAATACGGTCATCACGCAGGAGGTAAGGAAGATCGAGCACTTGCACATATGGGAAAATGCCAGCAGCACCACCTGATGTGGAAATGTAGATGTCGATCGAGCCGTCTGCAATGCCTTGCAAACACTCAGCGCCCTTTGAGCAGAGCTGCGTACCAATGAAAAGGTCCACTGCAATTGCACCATTGGATGCGTTTTCCACATAGTTTTTGAAGACAACAAGACCGTCATAGTCTTCATCGTTTTCATTGGAGTTGGCAGTAGCCCGCAGAGTGATTTTCTCTGCGTGAGATGCTGCTTGTGCATCGGTGACAACACCGCCGCCAAACAAAGCACCACCAATGGCAACAGCCGCGATGGTTGAGAGTAAGGATTTGAGTTTCATGTAAGTCCTCCCTTTAGAATGAATCTCGGTTTAGTCGGTATGCTATTTTAAACATGTGACACATGTTTGGTTTTGGAACTATCCCCCGACAAATAGTCGGAGAACGGGTCCCAGAAGATCGGAATCAGGTGAGACAAAGCCTGTCAGCCAAGGCACGCCCATAGAAATTACAGGGAAGTAGGTGATTAAGAAAATCACGACAACTTCCACGGCGAGGAATGGCAAAATCGCTTTGGAGATGGCCTCCACCTTCTCCCCCGAAACGCTCGAGGCGACGAATAACACCAGTCCCATGGGGGGTGTCGCCAATCCAACAGTCAGATTGACACTCATGATGATTGCAAAATGAACTGGGTCAACGCCCAAATTTATGAACACAGGTCCAAGAATTGGGCCAAGAATAATAATCGCCGGACCTGCATCCAAGAACATGCCAACAATAAACAGCAGGATATTGATGAGGAAAAGCAACATCAATGGATCACTGGACAGCGTTAGAATGAAGTCTGCGAGGGCTTCAGGAGCGCGAGATAAGCTCACAACAGTTTTAAAGGCCATGGCCGCGCCAACCAACAGCAGCACAACGGATGATGTTAAAGCTGCTTTAGAAAGGATAGACGGTAAATCTTTAAAGCTGATTGTTTTCAGCAAGAACATGCCGACGAAGAACGCGTATGCTGCGGCGACCGCAGATGCTTCAGTTGGTGTCATCACGCCACCAAGAATGCCGCCCAGAATAATGACGGGTGTCAGCAGTGGGAAAAAGGCTTTCACCAAGGCTTGTCCGCGTTCACCCCAAGAAGCCCGGTCTCTGGCAATTGGATAGTTGTAACGCTGCGCCATCATTCCGGTCACAACCATCAGTCCGACGCCAACCAGTATGCCCGGCACAATACCGGCCAGAAAAAGAGCAGCAACAGATTCGCCCATAACGTAGGCATAAATAATCATGATGCCGGAAGGCGGAATAATAGGGCCAATCACCGATGAGGCGGCCGTAATAGCTGCAGCAAATCTGCGCGTATAGCCTTGCTTCTCCATAGCAGGAATTAGCATCGAACCTAGCGCAGACGTATCTGCCACTGCAGAACCGGATAGACCCGCAAAAAGCATGGAGGACAGAATGTTGACGTGTGCCAAGCCGCCGCGGAAATGGCCCATCATGGATTGGCTGAATTCAACGAGGCGCGTGGTGATACCACCACGGTTCATCATTTCACCAGCTAACATAAAGAATGGAATCGCCATCAATGGGAAGGAGTCGATCCCGTTAAAGACATTACGATAGAGCAGCGACAAATCGCGTTCTTGTCCGTTGATCCAAAGCAGAAAGCCAGGAGCAAACAGCAGACCGAAAAACACCGGCAGGCTGATCATCAGCAGGACAAGGAAAAGTGGAAGGAACCAAACTAACATTGCTCTACTCCGCCACAAATTCTGGAGCGTTGTCGCTCGCTTTGTAATTGACAGTTGGATCAATCAGCTCGTGAATTTCCTTTAAGATCAATTCAACACAAGCTGAAATCATCAAAGCAAATCCAATGGGCAGAGCCATGTAGACATAAGCCAATTTGAAATTCAGCGTCGCCGATCCAAACAACCAACCGCTTTTGATGTGCTTCAAGCCATAATGGACCATGACAACCAGAACGATGAGAGAAATGCCAAACAAACAAAGCGTAAGGATCGCACGCGGAATGCGTGGCAGTAGATCGCGAATCATATCAATGGCCACGAACGAGCCCCAGCGATATGCAGACGGTGCCATCAAACCGGTGAGCCAAAGCATGAGAACACGGGCCAGTTCTTCTGACCAAGGCAGGGCGTCGTTTAGCACATAACGTGCGAAGACTTGTGCTAAAATAATGAGAACCATCACGCCGATCGCCATCCAAGACAGCTGACGTCCCACCCAGAACACCACATCATTGATGCGGGTCAAAATAGTAATTAATCCGGTCAAGGCCGCCATGGCACTTACCCCCTCTAACGCCTCCCGAAAGACGTTTCGCCAAAGTACACATGCAAAACCATGTGTCTTAGATCGTCAAATTAATTCTTTTCTTTCGGAATGGTAGCAGGTCTTATGTCTTTTACAAGACTCAGCTTTAATGAGATTTTCGTTAATGAATTTGCGATGCAAAGCACAGTGACAAAACTATCTGCCGAAATCCCCGGAAAACTGATGGGGCACCTTGCTCAGCTTGGGTCGGTGGTGATCTTTTCGTGCGGATTTATGGTGCAAAAGTCACTGCTGACCGACTATTCAGCATCTAAGATTTTGCTGTGGCAGTTTCTGGGTGCATGTGTTGTCATGTGGGTGATTTGCGCCTTTCGCCAAATATTGCCAGCTTTTGGAAAGCGGTTTTTTCTCACCATTCTATGGGGAGCAATGGCTCCAGGGCTTGTTATGATCCTCAATATATATGGTGGTGCGAAGACCGATGGCGTATCGCTCGCGTTGATGTGGGGGTTGCTTCCTTTGATCGTACCGGTGCTGGGTTTTCTGCTTTTGAAGGAGCGTCCGCATTGGACATTAGGGCTTGGTGCCCTCATTGGTTTTGGTGGCCTTGTTGCGCTAACCTTGAACAGAGAAGCCGCTGGCATTGGGAGTCTAACAGGAAATTTGCTGATTTTGTTGGGCGTGGTTTGCGCCAGCTTTAGCCAGATTATTGGCCGGCGATTGAACGAAGGAAAAGCGCCCTGGTTTCAGGTCGCGACATTACAAGTGAGCGGCGCGCTTGTGGTCGTTTTGGGGCTTGCTGCCGCGACCGGAAATTTGTCAAGCATGGTTATCTCAATACCGGCTCAAGGCTTCGCCATGGCGTACCTAGTGCTTGCAATGACAGTGCTGAACTATACGCTTTTCAATTTTGCACTCAAGCAATTGCCAGTGGCCTGGGTATCCATATACGTGGCGTTAAACCCGGCTATTGGAACGCTTGCAGCCATTTATATACTTGATGCAAATCCACGATTTATCGATTGGTTGGGCATGGCCGTCATTGTATCGGGCGTTGTCTTGCCGCACATCTATGTATTGCTCCAGAGAAATAAACCGGTGGCTCCTGCGGGTTAAGCCATATTGAAACGGTAGATGGTTTCCTGGAAATAGGTCTCATCGGGCCGCAGTGTTGCGTCGGTAAAGTGACGGTGGTTTGGACTATCCGGCCAACGTTGCGGCTCAAGGCATAAACCAGCGCTTACGCCATAAGTGCGACCATCTAGGCCCGGAACCGGAGTTGCAATTTTATAGCCGTCATAAAACTGAACACCGGGCTCTGTTGTCAGCACATCCATAGACAGGCCGTTTTTCGGGCTGGACATTCTGGCTGCTTGCACAGGTTTTGGACGTGATGCCAGAGACAAAACATAATTCGTATCAAATGCGATGCGGCGGCCTTCATGCAGGGTGCGAACAGGGCGCGCCTGTCTGAAATCAAACAGTGTGTTTTCAACCGGTAAAATCGCACCGGTGGGGATCATATCCTGCGCAACCGGTGTGTAGGCATCTGCTTCAATTTGAAGGTTGTGATCCAGAATATCTGCAGAGCCGTCCAGATTGAAATAGGAATGATGCGCCATATTCATGATGGTTGGCGCATTTGTGGTGGCTTCGTAAATAACGTGAAGCGACGCCGGCGGTACAATTTTATAAGTGCAGCTAACCGTGACACGGCCCGGATATCCGTCTTCTCCATCTGGGGAAACAAGCGTTAGGCGGATGGAGTCAGGCGCAATGGAGCCAACCGTCCACAGGCGCTTGCCAAAACTTGCGTGGCCGCCATGCAGATGATGCGGCTCGCGGTTTTGGCTCAATTGATGTGTGCGTCCATCCAGCTCAAACCGGCCATAGGCGATGCGATTTGCATAGCGCCCTGCGGTGGCGCCAAAAAACGGCGAGTGATTGGTGTAGTCGTCAAGTCTGTCGAAGCCCAGCACCAGTGGATGATCAAACCCATCCAGGCGCAGATCCCGCAACACGGTGCCCCATGTAAGGACTTTCGCCTTTAGTGCGCCCGCGCCGATTTCAACTTCATTGATCTCTGTACGATCTTCCAGCTTTCCAAATGGTCGCTTGAAATTCATTGGCCCAACCCTCAATCGAATCACTGCATTTATGCTTAGTTCCCTGTGTTAGCGCAGTTAAACGCTCGAGGAAACGGGGCACAATTCCCATTGTGGCAAAATTATAGCATCACTCAGTTTCCATTTATTGACAAAAGCAATAAATATATTGTTTAAGCAATTAATAGTTTTATGAGGGAGTAGGTAAACGTGGATAAAGCCGAACGTGTTGCCGCCATAAGACGCTTCAACCGATTTCATACAAAATTGGTTGGCGCGTTGGATAGCGAAATCCTTTCTTCAAAAATGCCCCTGCCTCAAGTGCGCATTCTGTATGAATTGGCCATGGAAAACGTGACAGAGACCGGCTGTGCTTCCGCAGACCTAGCGCGTAGTCTCAACATGGATCCTGGATAT
>JBGCFS010000165.1:0-3864 GCA_045107035.1 Hyphomicrobiales bacterium | reverse complement strand
TGAGGGCGTGCCAGTTCTCGACATGGTACGTGTGAAAGAGAAACTAGACGCTTCTCCCAGCCGACTTGTCGGTCCCAACTGCCCCGGCCTGATGACGCCTAACGAATGCAAGATCGGCATCATGCCGGGGTCCATTTTCCAGAAGGGATCAGTAGGCGTGCTGTCACGTTCAGGAACATTGACATACGAAGCCGTCTATCAAACAACTGTTGCAGGCCTCGGCCAGACCAGCGCCGTAGGAATCGGCGGCGATCCTGTAAAAGGAACCGAATTTATTGACGTGCTTGAATTGTTCTTGGCGGATCCCGAAACCGAATCCATTATCATGATCGGCGAAATTGGCGGGTCCGCCGAAGAAGATGCAGCCCAGTTTCTCAAAGACGAAGCAAAAAAAGGCCGAAGCAAACCGACAGTGGGATTCATTGCTGGTCGCACAGCCCCACCTGGCCGCACAATGGGCCATGCGGGTGCCGTTATCTCTGGAGGCAAAGGCGGGGCCGACGACAAGATCGAAGCGATGCAATCTGCGGGCATCTGCGTCTCCCCTTCGCCTGCAAAGCTAGGTGAAACTTTGGTAGCACTTCTCAGCTAGAATGTATGTCGGCGACTATTCGCGCCGTAGACTACCGATCTTGGGAAAGACACGCGGCGAACCTCGAGGTTCCTTTGAATAACTTCGTGGTTCGCTGGAACAACTGGGTTCCCTTCATTTACGACATAGGGGATTAAAGCGGCGCGCTTGAATTCTGAATCGTTTAGGATTCCCAAGAAGCGTTTGTTGTGATTCAAGATTTCCGGGAAGAAGTCTTATGTCAGCACCATTGCCATCTGCGCTGCGCGCACGATTTTGAAATTTACATTTCCGAGGGCCTGAGTGGTCGGGCCGCTGCTGCGCGGCTCAAGTTGTCAGCTGCCGCGAGCGTGCGTTGGCAACGTAAGTTGCGCAAGACTGGAACTATTGAGGCAGAGCTCCAAGGATGAATTCCGAGAACAACCAACGAACCAACAGTCTTGGATTACCTGAAAATACGTCCCCGGCAAAGCTCGACGTCATCAATGTGACACTCCTCTAGGAATGGCGGGGCCAATGAACACAGAGAGTTCTGTCTCTGAATGTCAGCTTTTGCCTATTTGAGATGGTAACCGTGCACCTGCAGCGAATGCACACTCTCCGCCCATGGTGTTGATCGCTCCGCGCCAGCTCCGGTCATCGTAGTCTTGAAATCGTCGTGTGAGCGACGCCCAAATCCCGCGCTATGGCGCGGCAAGTATCACCATCTGCCATGCGCTGGCGTGCAAGTTGGCGCTGATGCTCGGTGAGCTTCGGCTTGCGTCCAAACTTAGTTCCGTTTGCGATAGCAATCTGTCTGCCTTCGTTGGCACGTCGCGTGATACGTTCTCGCTCGTCCTCAGCCAAGGCCGAGAGAAAGGCTAGAATACCCTTCCCCATCGGGGTCGTTAGATCGAGCCAGGGCTTGTCCAAGACTTTGACGGTCGCGGAGCGGTCCGCGACACGCTGGATGATATTGATCCCATCCATCATCGATCTGGTCGCCCTGTCCCATTCGGCAATGACGAGGATGTCCCCTACCCCTAAAGCATCGATGGCGCGTTCCAACTGAGGGCGGCCTTTGACTGTCCGGCCCGATGCTACTTCACGAAAGATCTTGTCCGCTCTGGCAGCGTTCAGGGCACTTATCTGTCGATCGAGGGTTTGTCCCTGACTGGACACTCTGGCGTAACCGATATGCATGCAAACATCCTACGTAACGTAATTGTATTGTGCACCGGATATGTGCACCAACTCAATCACCAAGTTTTCATGGGAGTTGAAGCGTGGTGCAAATATCATGACATACGCACCATGTGGCGCAGGCTAACCACTCTAATATCGCTTAACTTCTCGACAAAGGTCTTCTAGGTTCCAGACGGCTTTGCCAAAACGATGTCTTGCGGGGTTCATCACAGATTCATTACGAAACCGTGCTTGCCCAAGATATGGATCTCTCCGAGAGTCGGCGCAGAGGTCTTTAAGAAACTCTAAGTCCTCCTCGAGAGCTTTTTTCAGATTTCTCTCGAGTTGCTTTGATGCGTTCGATCCACAAACCTGTTTGTACCCCACCCAGTCGAAACGTTTTTCAAATGCCGTCGGGTGATTGTATGGTCGAGTGGAGCATGCCCGGTCGATAGAAAGAATCGGGCAAGCAATCACAGCCGACCAAATATCGTCGGGAACGTCTCTTCGATAATCGCTAAAAGTAGCAAAATAGTTTCGCGAGAGGTTAGCAAATCGCGAACCACCAGAGGAACAAAAAAGGGATACGGCTTTTCTATCACCAGATTTCACGGCTCTCCAAAAGGACTGATTGTCCAGCGTGTATCCTCGATTGACTAACTCTTTGACAGGATCGCCTGAAGTTTCCTTTTTTCCTTCATCGGTTACATCTTCTAGGCTTTTGACAGCACCAGAAATTTTGTCCCCTGCTTCTTCTACGCTCTCGGTAATCTGGTCGCTGGAACCGCGAATGGCGGCTACGGCATCACCAAATCGATCTGGATAGATGAAAGCAAAAACAAAGGCCAAAATACCACAGAAGGCTGCGCCATAAGTCAGAAGGCTTCCTAGAGTTTTCAAGATCGGAAGCATTTTTTCGTGCGTTTCCATTTTCATTCTTAATAGCTTATTAAATATCCAAAACCTTATCTACCCGACGATGCACCGCTGAGCTATTGCTTGTCTACTACACTTCGAGGGTGGGTAGGTTAATACATGGCGCATAAGCCCTTGTATGTGAAGTTTCAGCCCAATATCTGCGACTACGTCGAGCGTTGAGTGATCTCTGATCATATAACACGGCGGACTAAGCGAATCGAATGCCTCCTTTGGGCTGGCACCCGTTGGTAGAGTACACATGATGGAGGCTTAACGCCAAAGCTCTACGAGGGCCTGAACTTCAGGCCTCGTTAGCCTTTCTCGCGATGCAAATTGGCCCACCTCGCCGTTGTCAAAAACTTGCACCGCGAGCTTATCGTTCCAACGCAAAACTGTGCATCGCTCTTGAACGATCTTGATCGGTGGCGTTGTTTGAAGCAGATTCATGCGGAATTTCTGATCGAAGATAATGAACAAAGAGTTTACTGGGTGGCCGCTGCGCGCAGAAAGCAGAGTTTGCAAAGTGACACGAATGATCCTTAACTGGCGTTCGTCATGATGTGGCAATGTTGCGTCTTTAGCCTGCACTGCCTTCACATGCTCAGAACTCAAACTCTTATGCTTTTGAGGTTTGAAACCGTACAGGCTGATCAGGTACAAAAAGGGTTGTTCGACACCTAAATATGAGCGGACATTCTAAATTCGAAAGGTTGCGTGTGCCAAACTCAACAGCGAAACAGATTCTGAGCGAATATCTCAAAACCACTGATCCGAGGTATGCCCTTCTGGTGAATGCCCCCTGGGGAGCTGGGAAAACTGAGTTCATCAAGCGGCAGACCGAATTTGAGACGGATCGGAATTTTCTGTATCTCAGTCTGTTTGGGATCGGCTCTGCAGAATCGTTCAATCAAGCCTGGCTAGCTGCACTGCCGAATAATCCTGGGAAGGAAAAAAAAAAAAGAGCGCGCAAGTATGGGGAGAAAATCAAAAATATCATCTCAAGCAGCCGCGCAATGGGGTTTTCGATCAACCTCAGCAGTCTGTCACTTCTTGAAGGACTTAAAAAAGACTTACCACCTAACCTTATTTTTGATGATTTGGAGCGGATATCAATGCCGCACTCCACTATGTCAGGACTACTGAACCAATTCATTGAGCACGACAACCGCCGGGTCATCTTGATTGCAAACACTGATAAGATTGTTGAGAAC
>JBGCFS010000164.1:0-11060 GCA_045107035.1 Hyphomicrobiales bacterium | reverse complement strand
CTGATCTAAGGTCGTGCCGTCGGTTCTGAGCTTGTCAAAATCACTCAATTTTAACTTCAGACAACGCACAGGCGTGTCGGCAATCACATCGGCTGATCGTTGCTCGTTCGGCGAAACCAAAGCAAACTCACCAAAGCAAGTTCCGGCATCCAATGTTGCTATCCGTGTTCCAGTTTCCAATTTGACGCTGACCATGCCAGACAAAAGAAAATAGATGCTATCTGCCTGTTCGCCTGTTTTGATAACGGTTTCCCCGCTTGGGAGTTCCAATAGTTCACAGTGATTGCGAATGGTCAGTAATTGCTCATCATTCAACGATTTCAAAATGGCTTGCTCGGCCAATTCAGTCTCCAATGCCGAGCGGCTGGACCCGCCATACAGGAAAATGATTTGGTCTTCCGCCCAAGTGATTGCTTCATCTAGTACAGGCCAGATATTGAGTTTGACTTCTGACACTTGCGCCAGCGCCTGATCTAAAGTTAGTTTAATTGTCCCACATTCACTAAGGCTGGACATCACAATTCTACCGCTGGATTGTTCAAAATCGGCAATAAGACCTGCAATCAACTTTGCCGCCGCGCCGCTAATTGCCGTTACCTTCCTGAAATCAAAAACAACAATGCTGCAGTCTTTATAGTTGCTCAAACGTCGGCTTAGAAAATCTGCGGCAATGAAGTTAAGTGTGCCAGCAAATTCCAATACGCGTACCTGATGACCATTTTTTCTGAGAATGACCAAGTCTTCAGATCTGCGGTCTCTGTTGGATTGGACATTGCCCAAATCATAATCGGCGGAGATGTAACTGTTTATGTCACTCTGGCTTTTTAGGACGTGCAATTCAAAGTGTGATGAAACGTTTTCGCAGACCTTAACTCCGCGAACACTATTGCCAAATGGATCGAGCCTCGGTGAGTATGTGCCCATACCCATTTGGGCGGGCAGCGTAGCCACAATGCCCCCGCCAACGCCACTTTTAGCCGGTAATCCGACCCGGTAGATCCATTCGCCAGAATAGTCATACATGCCGCAACTGGACATAATAGATAGAACCCGCGCACAGGTCTCTGGACTTACAACCGTCTCGCCAGTAACGGGATTTCTTCCATTGTTTGCAAGAGTTGCACCCATTATCGCAAGATCACGTGCTGTCACCAAAATCGAACATTGCTTAAAATAAACGTCCACAGAAGCTGTGACGTCTCCAGAAAGCTTGTCATAGTTCTTCAAAAGCCAGGCGATTGCGCGATTTCTATCGCCGGTTTTTCGTTCGGAATCAAAAACCGCTTCGTCAATAGCAAGGGTTCTACCCGCAAACTGGCCAAGTTTTTCATAAATCATGTCAAATGCTGAATGGGGACTGGCCGAATAGATAAGCCCGGTACATGCAATGGCCCCAGCGTTGACCATAGGGTTAAACGGACGATTGTCCGGGCTCAAGCGAATGGAATTAAAAGCCTCGCCCGAGGGTTCGACACCTATGATTTTAATCAGTTCGTCATTGCCGAGTAATTCCAGGGCTAGCGCGAATACAAAGGCTTTCGAGATTGATTGAATTGTGAATTCGATATCAGCGTCGCCAACCGTGTGAACAAAGCCATCGATTGTTGCAATAGCGACGCCAAAATGCTCTGGGTCAACGTTTAACAACTCAGGGATATAGTCGGCGACCTCGCCGCTGCGAACTTTTTTGTGCGTAAACCAGCAATCATTCAAGAATTTCGCCAATGGAAGCTCAGTCGATTGTGGGGGATTTGCTAGATTTGCCGTTTGCCCCAGATTGAAACCGCCGCCTGAAGTCTGCGAACCGTGATCAGTCATAGAAATCCATTTACATGTAGTGAGGGCAAAACTTAAAAGATTGGTCGAAGCTGATAAAATTCGACCTCAAAATTTAAACATGGCAACAAAGTTTGTGTAAAGAGAAATTCAGGACAAGGTCCTAACAAATAAGAAAATTCGAGTGCTTGGCGCTATCTTAAACCGGGCAGTATTTCGTTTCTTTTGCAACTAAAGCGGTATTTGAAATTTGTTAGCTGCATTTCGGCCGACAAACCTTTTGGCTGTTGTAAAATTTTACGGTTCCTGTGTTCATTCAGCGATCTCGATTTATTTAGAACAGCCTGAAAAGTGCGCGGTCACAAAACGAGCGTAGAACACAAGAAGTCCGGCAAAAATCGATATGAATGCGCAATACCCAAATTGAGGTAATAGCAAGATCTGATTTGTAAATGCCTGAATAAATGCCGGCTTTTCGAGGTAGTCTGTCGAGCGTTTAGCTTAACCTATGTCTTCGGCATCTGGGCTAGATACACCGTTTGCGTGAAGTCCTTGTTTTGAAGCGGATTGTGAAACGTCACCAACTCGGCCGAAGCCGTTGAAAATATATCATGAAGTCTTTGGGTAAAGGCGTCATCTGGAAGATCATTGGACCATAGTCCGAAAACGGCACCAGGCTTCATATGAGATTTGAGTTTTTTCAATCCGGCGGGTTGATAAAATGAATCATTGTTTGGATCGAGCAGAAAATCTGGCGAGTGATCGATATCGACCAATATAGCATCAAATTGCCTTGCAGGCTGCGCCGGGTCAAAACCCTCTTTTGAGGCTGCCATTGCAAAGAAATCGCCTAATTGAAATGAACAGCGCGGATCAGCGGTGAGGCCGGGGCCAAGTGGCAACAGGCCAGATGTATGCCAGTCGATCACCGCATCCATTGCATCCACAACGATAAGAGCGCCGACGCTTTCATGTTCCAGAACAGTGCGCGCCGTATAGCCAAGACCAAGGCCGCCAACCACCACGTCCAGATTTTTACCCGGTAGCTTTGCTAGGCCAAGATCAGCCAACGCGATTTCAGATGCGGTGAAGAGGTCCGACATCAAAAATTCATCGCCCAGCTTGATCTCAATGACATCGATGTCCAATGTCAGTTCTCGCCGTCTTCGCAGGCTTAGATCCCCGATCGGTGTTGGCCTGTAGTCCAGTTCTTCAAAGGAGAGGCTCATTTCAAGTGCCTTTCTCAAAGCGGTAGACGGTTGGATTCAGGAGAAATACTGGTTGAGGAATGTGCGGTATATTTTCGTGAGTTGGCTTAAATCATCCACTTCCACACGTTCATCAACCTGGTGCATGGTCTGCCCAACAAGGCCAAACTCGACGACCGGGCAATAATCTTTCACGAAACGGGCATCCGACGTGCCGCCCCCAGTGGACAGCTCTGGCTTGCGGCTTGTGATCGATTGAACCGCGTTTGATAGGGCATCAATCAGCGTATCAGAGCGCGTCAAAAAACTGTCTGACAGATTGCCGATATAGGTTAGCTCATAGGCGATTGGTGCCTTATCAGCCTTGCGGAACCTATTGTCCGAAACCGCTTGTTCCAAGCGGCGGTTCAGTTCTGCCGAAATTGTATCAGGCGTCCATTCATCGTTAAAACGTACATTGAACAGCGCCGTAATGCTGGCCGGTGTGACATTGGATGTTTCATTGCCAACATCAATGCTGGTGACTTCCAGATTGGTCGGTTGAAAGCGTTCGTTGCCGGTGTCCAGCGGAGGGTCCATGAGTGCGGCCAAGAGGCCTGTCATGCTGCGCACCGGGTTGTCAGACAAATGCGGATAGGCGACATGGCCTTGCACACCAGTCACCGTCAACCGACCGGAGATTGACCCTCTGCGACCAATTTTAATGGCATCGCCCAGAACATCCGGATTGGTCGGTTCGCCCACAATACAATGGTCGAATATTTCGCCGTGATCTTTGCACCATTGCAGGAGTTTCACGGTGCCATTGACCGCAGGACCTTCTTCATCGCCTGTAATCAGAAATGATATCTTGCCGGAGAACTCAGGATTATCTGCCAGATAGTCTAAAGCGGCCGCTGCAAAGCAAGCAATGCCGCCCTTCATATCTACAGCACCGCGTCCATAAAGCATGCCGTTGGAAATCTCGCCTTCAAATGGGCCGTGAGTCCATGATGCGCTGTCTCCTGGAGGGACGACATCTGTGTGTCCAGCAAATACAAAATGCGGAGTACCCGTGCCGATACTGGCAAACAGGTTTTCAACATCTGGAGTGCCTTCTGCGCTGAAAAGCGGGCGTGACACTGTAAAACCTGCAGGTTCCAGTAGGGCTTGTAACATATCCAGCGCGCCACCTTCTTGTGGTGTCACCGATGGGCAGCGAATGAGGTCTTGCAGAATTTTGATTGCGTCGTGTTGGGTCATGGAAACCTGTAAATCAGCTTGGCGTTCCAAACCGGTTAGCATCCTCATCGCCTTGAAGGAAGCCCAACAGAATAAGGATAAGAATGTTCACGGATGGGATAAGCAGCATAATCACGAGATAGGCATTCTTGCCCAAATCATGCAAACGTCTGGCCGCAACGGCCATGGCTGAGACAAGCCACAACACCATATACGGAAGCAAAATATTGAAAACGCCACCAGAATCATAGTTTGGACCGTCATTTTTCAACGACAGATATTCTTGCGCCAGAACAAAAACAATTGGGGCAATCGCAATGTAAAGAACGGCGATTCTGCGCCAATATTGTCTACGATTCAACCGGCCGTCAAAGCTGAAGAAAGAGCGGAACAGGCTTTGCAAAAAGATCATAAGTTACCCTACTACGGGGATCGCGGACCGTATCTGTTCTCGTGCTGTTGACCTTTGATGAGGCCCAACAAGACAAAGGCAATAATTCCGATAAAGGGAAAAACAAACACCACAGCCACAAATCCGGGAGCGCCCAAATCATGAAGCCGCTTCACTGATATCGCGAAGGTTATATATAGCGAGGCCATCATGATCATGAAAAATTGGCTCATCATGTGATCAGGTAATAAGACTTCATTTGTTTCTGATAGGGCCAGATGGTTTCCAAAAATCATATAAAAAATCAGGAGCGTCGCAGCAAAAAGCAGCCCATTTGTCCACCAATATTCTTCCCGGTTCATGCGTCCCTTAAACTGGAGTAGTGCCCAGAGCATGTTGTATGAGGGATCGGTTTGCCTCCGGTTTTGTGGAGTAGGCTTAGCCATAATGTGTCCGTTTTAGTGATTTGGGTTCAGTTTATTGTGACGCTTCTCGTGAATGCGGGGAAGGCCCATATTTGTTTTCCTCCGGATTGCCTTTGACGAACCCGGTATAGAGCCAGAACATTGCACCTAACATAGGTACAAACATCAGAACTGCCATGCCACCGGGCCGTCCCATATCGTGTAAGCGTTTAACGGCGACGCATATCCCGAAAAACCAGATGATTTGAACGGACGCAATTAATGTCACGATAGCAAAACCTGTCGCACCATCCGGGGCATCAAATCCACCCGTGCTATTGAGCACAGCAATCACCAAAATGAACACCGCCAAAAGCGACAATTGCGCCCACCAATACTCTGCACGAGATGCGCGGCCATAGAAGCTGAAAAACATCCAGAACAAATTTCGTTGTACGGGGAGGCTGCTCACGGTTTTCGTTCCTGTGCATGAATCCTGCCCGTTGTGTAGAGGATGCCGTGGGTGGATCGCAAGCAATTATCAAGGCAATAGTGCAGGAAAATGGACAGCACAATCTTTACATTCAAAAAAAAGAATGTAATGATATGTTCAAGAATTAAGCCGCTTTATGTGCGGTCGCAGCTGCATGGGAGGCATCTGTTTTGGGTGACCATAAAAACCACGAAAAGCATAAGAGCGAGGTATCGAAGGATACCTCTGACACCGCTACAGTACCAACACGCCGCGCGTTTTTACGCGGCAGCGCAGCCTCAACTTTAGCCATTGGTGCTGGCATGGTTGCTGGCGGAAATGCAGCAGCTGCAGGTGATCCCGCTATACTGGAACTCCAGGACTGGAACCAGTATCTTGGCGAGGGCGTGGACGCGCACCCTTACGGCATGCCCTCGCCATTTGAAGAGCACGTAGTTCGGCGCAATGTGCCATGGCTGACGGCTGACCCGGTATCTTCGGTGAACTTTACACCGCTCCACGAGTTGGACGGAATTATTACGCCCAACGGGCTGTGTTTTGAGCGCCACCACGCTGGTATTGCGGAAGTTGATCCAACACAGCACCGTCTTATGATTCACGGCATGGTCGATAAGCCTCTGGTCTTCACAATGGAAGATTTGAAGCGGTTCCCGCGCGAAAATCATGTGTATTTTCTCGAATGCGCTGCCAATACCGGCATGGAATGGCGCGGTGCCCAACTCAATGGCTGCCAATTCACTCACGGCATGGTGCACAACGTCATGTATACAGGTGTGAAACTCAGCCATTTGATGAATGAGGCTGGCGTAAAGCCCAAAGGTAAATGGATTTTGCCGGAGGGTGCAGACAGCTCTCACATGACCCGCTCCATTCCGCTTGAAAAGGCAATGGAAGACTGCATCGTTGCCTTTGCCATGAACGGCGAAGCGTTGCGTCCAGAACAGGGTTACCCAGTGCGGTTGGTGGTGCCCGGCTGGGAAGGTAATATGTGGGTTAAATGGTTGCGCCGCATCGAAATTGGTGATCAGCCATGGCAGCACCGAGAAGAAACTTCAAAATACACCGATCTCATGGCCAATGGCGATGCACGACGCTTCACATGGGTTATGGATGCCAAGTCGGTCATCACAAACCCCTCTCCCCAGGCACCGCTGATGCACGACAAAGGCCAGACCGTTCTGACAGGTGTCGCATGGTCTGGTCGTGGCACTATTTCTCAGGTGGATGTGAGTTTGGATGGCGGTCGGAATTGGCATAAGGCCCGTATCGATGGACCGAGTTTGGATAAATCCCTGCACCGCTTCTACTTCGATTTCGAATGGGATGGACGCCCGCTCTTGTTGCAGTCCCGTGCAATAGATTCCACCGGCTATGTTCAACCGACCAAATCTGAACTGCGGGCCGTGCGCGGTGAGAATTCCATCTACCACAATAACGGTATCCAGACGTGGCATGTGAAAGGTCCAGGCGAGGTTGAAAATGTCGAAGTTTCTTAAGTCTGCGTGCGCACTGACCCTTGTGACTGCATTGGCCGGCCCGGCGTTGGCTGATGGGTTTGGTCTTGGCCGGGAAGCAACGCCTGATGAGGTGGCTGCATGGGACATTGACGTGCGCCCCGATGGTCAAGGCTTGCCCGAAGGATCCGGCACGGTGGCCGTTGGCGAAGAGGTCTATGCTGAACGTTGCGCGGCTTGCCACGGTGATTTTGGTGAGGGCGTAGATCGTTGGCCTGTTTTGGCGGGTGGTCATGGCACATTGCAAGATGAGCGTCCTGTGAAAACCATTGGGTCCTATTGGCCTTACTTGTCGACCGTTTTTGACTACGTGAACCGCGCCATGCCTTTTGGTGAGGCGCGCTCGCTGACACCAGACGAGGTCTACGCAATCACGGCCTATTTGTTGTATGTGAACGATGTGGTCGACGATGAAGAGTTTGAGCTGTCCAAGGCAAATTTCACCAGCGTCCGGTTGCCAAACGAAGACAATTTCTTTTTTGATCCACGCCCGGCAACTCCGATCTTTCAAAAAACTGAACCTTGCATGGAAAATTGTAAAGGTGAGGCCAAGGTCATCAGCCGGGCTCGTATACTGGATGTGACACCTGATGAAGAAGAGGGTGCCGGCATAGAGTAGCGCTGTCAGAGGCTGCTCTCGCGCGAACCCTGAACAATTGACGGCCTCCATCAAGCTCCTTATGGATTTGGGTGGAGGCCGTTGCATGTTGAACCCTGCAGAACTGTCAAAGCTGGTTGAACTGCGCCATGCGCTTCACCAGGCACCAGAATTGTCTGGCGAGGAAGTCAATACTGCCGAAAAAATTGCTTCCTACCTTACTGAGCTATCGCCAGACAAACTCATCACGCAGCTTGGCGGTCATGGTGTTGCAGCTGTCTTTGAAGGCCACGATGCCGGTCCAACGATACATATTCGATGCGAATTGGATGGGTTGCCCATTCAGGAAAACTCAGATCTGCCTTATAGATCTCAAATAGCAGGCAAAGGGCATCTGTGTGGGCATGATGGCCATATGGCAATTGTCTGTGGGTTAGCAAAGCTATTGCATCATCAAAGGCCTGCATCTGGCCGTGTCGTTTTGTTGTTTCAACCTTCCGAGGAGACTGGCGCCGGCGCGCGTGCAGTTGTGGCTGATCAAAAATTTGCATCAATTGCGCCTGACTTTGCATTTGCACTTCACAATTATCCGGGTGTGAAACTGGGCACAGCACTGATCAAGCAGGGTCCCATCAATTGCGCATCAACAGGTATGCGCCTTGTTTTCGATGGTAAAACATCCCACGCATCAAACCCGGCAGATGGGCTATCACCTATGGCTGCCATGAGTGCCTTCATGGCAGACGTTACCGCACTCAGTAGCGGCGACGTTAGCGATTCAGATTTCGCGTTGGTAACCGTTGTGCATGCAGCGTTGGGTGAACCCGCATTTGGAATTTCTCCCGGGCATGGCGAAATTTGGGTAACCTTGCGCACAAGTGGTGATGTTCAGATGAGTGCGTTGGTTTTCCAGTGCGAGCAAATTGCAGAGCGATTGGCAAAGGCGCATGGGCTTACTCACGCAATATCTTATGATGACGTGTTTGCGGCATCGCATAACAACCCGGTGGCGACAGCTATGGTCCTTGAGGCTCTTGAGCATGAAGGTGTCAGCCATAAAATTCTGAGCGCACCAACACGTTGGTCTGAAGATTTCGGCGTCTTCGGACAGTATTGTAAGGCGGCTATGTTCTTTTTGGGTTCAGGGGAGAGCCAGCCCCAATTGCACAATCCTGATTATGATTTTCCAGATGTATTGATCGAGACGGGAACCAAGGTTTTCCATCGTATTATTTGGAAAGCGCTGGGATAATTTGAGGTTATTCGCTGGCGTATATTAAAGTGTTAAGGCTTGGACATTGTCTTGCCATCCACCTGGAGAATCGGCACATCCTTAATGTCTGGGGTGTCGAGGCAAAAAACATTGATGCCAAAGAAATCAGGCGTAACGCGCTTTCTATGAAATGTATATATCCCGCAATTTTTGCAAAAATGGTGCTTTGCGGTGTTCGTATTCCACTCATACGTACCCAAGGCGTTTTCGCCCATTAAAAGCCGAAATGAGCTTTCATGAACCTTTGTCATGACGGCATTTTTCTTGGTGCATAGCGAACAGTCGCACTGCGTGAATTCGGTGAATTCAGTATCGATTTCGAACTGTATGGTACCGCAATGGCACGACCCGTGATATGTTTTCGTCATGGTTTAGATTCCTGTCACGCCATTGAGCAGGCAAGTTAATCTGCGCGCAGGGCGCGTTGGATCGATAGATATAAAAATTCAATGGAGAGCGTTAGTTCTTTTTGCGAACTCGCACGACAACTTCGACGTTGGTGATTTCCATGCCTTCAGGCGGCTCTGGCAACATGCCAAGTGTCAGTTTTTGAGCTGGGATGTCGATCACCTTTTGCTCGTCTTCCACGAAGAAATGATGGTGATTGGAGACATTGGTGTCGAAATAAGTTTTGGACCCGTCCACCGGCACCGCGCGCAATAGCCCAGCATTGGTGAACTGATGTAGGGTGTTGTAGATGGTTGCCAGAGACACTTTAATGGCTTGGCATTCCGCCTCTTCATGCAGCGCTTCGGCACTGATGTGGCGGTGTCCCTTGGAAAACAGCAGTTCAGCCAAGGCTACGCGTTGCCTGGTAGGACGCAAATCGTGCTCTCTCAGCAGCCCGATAACGGATGCAGAAGATGAGGTCTCACCAATTTCTTGCATTGTCATTTTGCTATCTTCAATCTGAAAACCGGCCATTGGCCGCAAACCCAGTTACTACTTCTTCTAATACAATAGGCATTTATGCGTAAAACCGCAAGGATTTGCTGTCTTCGTGAAATGACATTGTGCCTCATAATCGCTCTTTTCGCTGGGGCCGCTGTGTGTTAGTGACAGCGCCTAATACTGGTTAACAAGCCAAATAGATCACACGCTGGTAGGGAATGAACTTAGTGAACGATCAAGCAACAACAGCTGCTCGCCCAACATTTTTTGACAAGGAAGCCCTGCTTAAATGCGCCGCGGGCGACATGTTTGGACCAGGCAATGCACAATTGCCCGCGCCTCCCATGATGATGATGGATCGAATCACGGATATTTCCGATGATGGCGGTGAACATGGAAAGGGCCACGTGGTCGCCGAGTTCGATATTACGCCAGATCTATGGTTTTTCGACTGCCATTTCCCCGGAAATCCAATTATGCCCGGCTGCCTTGGCCTAGATGGATTGTGGCAACTTACCGGGTTTAACCTTGGCTGGCGCGGCTGGCTGGGGCGTGGCTACGCACTAGGAGTTGGCGAAGTAAAGCTGACAGGAATGGTGCGCCCGGACCGCAAAATGCTGACCTATCGGATTAATTTCTCAAAGGCGATCCAAACCCGCCGCCTAACAATGGGTGTCGCAGATGGCATTGTAGAAGCTGATGGAGAAGTTATCTATCAGGTGAAAGATATGAAAGTAGCGCTCTCCGAGAGCTGATCTTTACAATTGAATAAGGAGCCGACCATGAAACGCGTCGTCGTGACAGGCATGGGCATTGTGTCCTCAATTGGCAATAACAAAGCCGAAGTTTTGGACAGTCTTAAGAACGCACGTTCGGGCATTACCCGTTCTGATGAATATGTTGAGCATGGTTTTCGCTGCCAGGTTTATGGCAAGCCAACGCTTGATCCCTTTACAGTTGTAGATCGTCGCGCAGCTCGCTTTATGGGTCTTGGTTCCGCATGGAACTGGGTTGCCATGCAGGAAGCTGTTGAAGATTCCGGGTTGGAACAAAGTGATATTTCCAATCCGCGGACCGGCATCATTATGGGTTCCGGTGGTCCATCCACCAAAACCGTAATTGAAGCTGCTCAAACAACAATCGACAACAATTCGCCAAAGCGTATTGGGCCATTTGCTGTTCCTAAAGCAATGTCTTCAACCGCATCAGCGACATTGGCAACGCCTTACAAGATATTGGGTGTTAACTACTCAATCTCATCGGCCTGTGCGACATCAAACCATTGCATCGG
>JBGCFS010000163.1:0-4508 GCA_045107035.1 Hyphomicrobiales bacterium | reverse complement strand
TTAGAAAAAGCACTGGGTTCAGAATAAAGACATCAATGCTACGGCCAACTTTTTACTGCAGCGCGCATGGGTGCCTACACAATGGCAATATCCAACGTTTTTGGCAGCAATTTGATCATGTTGACATTGATCTTGCCATCTGACATCGCCTATCGCGATGGTCCAATTTTATCGCAAACTGATCCCGTTGCCCAATTCAGCATTGCCATCGGAATAGTCGTTACAGCAATCTATGTCGTTGGGATTCTAATCCGCAGAACGCCGACGTGGCTGGGCGCTGGTTTGGATAGTTGGCTGGTGATGTTGGTTTATTTGGGTATGCTCCTATCACTCTACCAATTCCAATAATTCACTTGTCCAACATCAAAATTCCTATCTTCCATAAATAAGTGCTATATTATGGATTTGACTTCTTCTGGCACTAAATAGAAGTATTCCACTTAACTGTTGAATTCCGAGTTTGAACGTTGACCGGACATCACTTATGGGTCTGACTACGGCAAAGACTGGCCGAGGCTGTGTGGAAACGGATTTGTTTTGTTGGTTCAGGTTTGAATTGGCCGTTTGAGCTGTAATTTTTGAGATACGCTTCAGAAAAGCATATACTGGTTCTATTATGGTTATCTGTTGGTTCTTGATGCTTGTACTGGCTATTTTCCCGGATATGGGCCGAATATCACGCGGCTTTGATTGCAGCGGTCAGGTTTTGTAGGCCGATGATATTGAGGACGCGTTTGAAGTTATAGGCAAGCACATGAAGGCTTGTTTCTGTGGCGACATTCTTGCGAGTTCGGGTCAGAAAGTGGCTATGTCCCATCCACGTTTTCAGTGTTCCAAAAACATGCTCAACTGTTGAGCGCCGAATGCGCATTGCATCTGGCTTGTCTTTCAACCTGTGTTCCACATCATCCAATATGGCCTCATGATCCCAACGTCTGATGCGACGTATTTTCTCCGGTGTGCAGCGTGATTTTAACCGGCAGTTTGAACAGGCTGTCAGGTGCCTGTAGAAATTGACATTGCCCTTGCGATCAGAACGGTGCGCGCCTTTGGTTAGGGTTTGGCCTGCAGGGCATGTATAGGTATCTGTTTTAGTATTGTAGATAAAATCCTGTTTGATAAAGAAGCCACGCTTTATGCCACTTGATGTAAGTGGGCGTGGAACGTAGGTGGCAATCTTTTGGTTGGCGCATTCAAGCAATTGTTCACCACCATAATATCCACGGTCTGCAACAACATTGATCTGTGCAGTTCCAAGAGATTGTCGAGCCTTGTTGGACATAGATACAAGCTGATCACGATCACTACCAGATTTTGTCACATCATGGGTAATGATCAAATGATGCCTGCCATCAACAGCGGCCTGAACATTATAACCAACAATGCCCGGACCGCGATGCCGCATGGAACGCGCATCAGGATCAGTGGTTGAGACCTGCTTATCAGGCGACTGTTCGAGCTCAGTGCCAATGGCTTGAAGCTCAATCATGTGTTCACGAAGCGTTGCAATCCGTTCCTGCAACTGGGAAATCTTTGCCGCTGGCAGAGATGGTTCATTCCTATCAGCCGCATCAAGCTTATTTAGATAGCGCGTTATACTGGCTTTGATATCATCCATTCGCCGCTGTAGCTTAGCAGGCGTGAAGTTCTTGTCGCGATTATTATCTGCCTTGAACTTTGAACCATCAATGGCAACAAGCTCACCATTCTGAGCAGCATCCAGCAAACCTATTTGACGGCAAAGATATACAAATTGACTACAAACTTGGCCGATAGCTTTGCTATTATCACGGCGAAAGTCGGCTATCGTTTTAACATCAGGAACAAGACGCCCTGTTAGCCAGATCAGTTCGATATTACGGCCTGCCCCACGTTCCAGCCTGCGACTTGAATGAATACGGTTCAAATAACCGTAAACATAGATCTTTAACAAAACAGAAGGGTGATATCCGGGGCGACCGGTATTAGCAGCACCTTTGAAACCCATTGCCAATAGATCAAGGCCATCTACAAAAGCATCAACAGCGCGAACGGGATTATCTTCGCCAACAAATTCTTCAAGATGATTGGGAAATAAAAGGCCTTGCTCTCGATCATCACCCTCAATGAAACGCTTCATTCAATACCTCCAAATTATACCAAAAGTACAACAGATAAACGCGTTTCCACACAGCCTCGGCCCCAAGCAGACATTCTAGTTTTGTATGATCTTTCGTGAACTGAAAACTGACATCAAGACACGCTTGTGTCTAAGTTTTAGTCAAACTAATTCCAGACCGTTCATTAGCGTATATGTTTGCTAAGTTTTACAATAAGGGGTCGTAAGTTGCTGTGAGTAGGTCGATCCTATTGCTCAAACCCACACATGATTGATCCATCTGTTATTGAAATGGGATACTTATTTTTATTCCGCCGCCATAGGTTTCAAAGTTGCTTGCGCCGACACCATCGTAATATCCATTTAGAGAAAGAGATTTACCACTTTTAAACGAGGCTGTAACGGCCCCATCCAAACGCGCTCTTAGCCCGCCATTGCTAAGCGTTGAATTGGATGAATTGCCGTTGACGCCAAAATTATAGATGCCTGAAAAGCCAATTTTTGTTTGAATAACGGTATCATCTTCGGTTGTGAATTTGTGGGTTACATTGGGTCCGAATTTAATCTCGCCCAAGGACACTGTTTGCGCTGCAATCGCTGTTGCGGCGCTATCTGTGTATGCTGCTTGTTCCTCTTCAAAATATGAAACGAAAAGCGTTGGTTTGATTGTATATTCGCCTCGTTTAATATCACCACTCAGCTTTCCGCTGATCAACCATCTTGTTGTATTAAACGCGTCTTCTGTGGTGCCGGAAGGTGATATTTTGTTGTCTGATTGACCCCAAGCTGCACGTGCTTCGTAGAAGAGGTTTTGATCGGTTACTTTACCAGCTGCATATGGACCAACCATCCAGCCTGTGCCTTTGACGGTTGAATTGACTGAGCTATTTGTCTGTTTGGCCCAGTCAAATTGCGCCAAAACACCAACAAGGAATTGATCGCTGACGAAATAGTGCCCACCGGCAAACCCTAACGCGGTATTTGTATCACTGGTGCCTTGGTCCGTTCGTGCAGCCTTTAGCTCTGTCCAGAAATCCCACTTGCCTGTGCGATCTGTCTTGCCGTTGTTGCTTGATTGATAGGCTTGGCCTGATGGCGCGGAAGCACTTACAGTTTCTTTATTTTCAAGCTCTCGTCTTGAAACTGAAAAACGTGCCGCTTGCTGGTAGCCAGTCACGCCAATTTGGAAATTGCTAAAGTCTGCACTTTCGCGTGTTCCATCGACAAACTCAATAACGCTTGGTTGATTATTTATGATATGGTTGCCGCGCGCGAGAAGAAAGTCTGCGATAAGCTGAGAGCTACTTGATCCGCTCGATGAGATAAGTGTCCGTGTTATTGTAAGTGTTGGTGCAGCGCCTGCTAGACCTGATAGTTTAAATACATAAGCATAGATTGACGACCCATCGCTCGTAAAACTAGGTAATGATGCTGCTTTTGGGACAATGGTAGCATTGAGTGGATGAACAGCCTGAAAGGTCAGCTCAATATTGGTAACGTCATCATAAAAATAGTTTGGCCCGACCCCATCGTGTGTTTGAGTAAGATTTGTGACATTGGTAAATCCGCAAGTCTTTATGTCTGCCACGGTGACTGACGGTTGCAATCCGCCACCAGCATTACCGGAAGCTATTCCACCAATTGTTGTTGTTGCAAGCGTGTTAGAGTCTATAACTTTCCCACTGGCCACGAAACCAGTGGCAAGAAAACTTATTTGGCACAGGCGTGTTCCACCAGCATCTGAAATATCAACATCCCCATTTACGGCAAGACTACCAAACCAAGCGAACGCAGCATGCGAAGACCCAAATAAAATTGAGAGTGCGGTGAGAACACTAGTGAAAAAATTTCTTATCGTCATTTTACGCCCATCACATGTCATTGGGGCTAGTCGCCCCATTTGTTATTTTTATGTTTGTTTGCGTTGAAAGATTAGTTCAACGAGTTTCCCCAGCCTGCTTCCGCAGCGATGAGCGCAACTTAAAACGGGAAGAAAATGAAAACAATCACACGATCGGGTAGTTGAGTAGGGTTTTCAAACCAAATAAGTCCTTTCAAAAAATAGAGTTAATGGGTACTGTTTGCCCAAAGCGGGGCATTATGAAAACTGAAAAATCTTTTAGCAACTGGCAGTTGCTGTGTTTTGGGGTGCTTACAACGCCAATTGCGATGGGCGGGCTGGCCTTGGTCATGTTCGTCCCAACATTCTACGCAATAGATATGGGATTAGGTCTTGCATTTGTCGGCGCTGTATTTGTTTTTGGTCGAGTGCTCGATGTTGTCACCGATCCGCTGATAGGTTATTTTAGCGATCAAACCAGTTCTCGCTTTGGACCACGTATTCCCTGGATTATCATCGGCACGCCGATTTATTGTTTATCGGTCTTGCTTTTGTTTTCACCACCAGAAA
>JBGCFS010000162.1:0-7186 GCA_045107035.1 Hyphomicrobiales bacterium | reverse complement strand
TGTAAGCGCTTACAAAAATTGATACAGAATCCAAAACTGCATTTCGAAAGGTGAGGACTACATGGTATCGAACGCAAGGTTTTCCCTTATCTCTTCGCTCGTTTTGTTCGTTGTTTTCTTTGCAAATGTGTCTTTTGGCGCGGCTGGAAACACCGAATTTCTCGGCGATGTTCCACAAATGTTGGTGCTTTTCGCATCTGTAATTCTGTTTGTAATCGGCATTTTGCTCTGTGAAACACAAAGCAAAAATGAATAGCGGAGACCTTCGCTAAATTTGCATTTAACTGGGAGGTTAAGAATGAAAAATACCAAAAATGAAATCGCGTCAGTAGAACGACGGAACTTTATGAAACTTGCCGCTGCTGGTAGTTTCACTGTTGCGGCTGTTGTTGGCGCTGCAGGTACTATGTGGTCATCTGAAGCCATCGCTCAGACAGCTAAGGAAGAGTCAGAACGTGAGCGCGCAGCCGATCACATCATGACGATCGCTACAGCTTATGTGATGACAGCTGATCGCAGCTATCCAATCATGCAGCTCGATTTCAAAGAAAACATCCAGAACGCTACAAACGGTAAAGTCTACGTCAAACTAGCTCCTGGTGGCCAGCTTGGCGCCGGTGGTGCTTTGGCTTCAAAAGTGCAGGGTGGAACCATTCAGGCTGCTCAGCACTCACTTTCAAATTTCGCGCCTTTTGCGCCGGTCGTTGATCTTATCAACATGCCTTATTTGTGTGGTGCCAACCAGCGTTTCGTGAATCTTGTAAGTTCAGATCACTGGAAAACGACGGTCAACCCATTGGTTGAAGCCAAAGGTTTCAAACCGCTTTACTACGTTGTAATTGATCCACGTGTTGTTGCTGTTCGCAAAGGTGGCGAAGGCCCTGTTAAAACACCATCCGATCTGGAAGGCGTTAAGTTCCGCGTGCCTGGCTCCAAAATGCTGCAGCAATATTACCGTATGGTTGGCGCTAACCCAACACCTGTTGCATGGGGTGAAACACCTTCTGCTATTAAACAGGGTGTTGCCGATGCGTTGGATCCATCTGTGGGCGCGTTGCACGTGTTTGGCTTTAAAGACATCCTAAGCCATGTAACCTTCACGCGTGCGGTTCCAGATAGCCAAGTGTATTCTTGTAACGCAGAATGGTTCAACGGCCTGCCTGCAGACGTTCAAGAAGGCATCGAGTTTGCGTCTGAAATCACGTCTCAGCAGAACCTTGCAAAAGTTCCTGCTGCTCGCAACTATGCGATGGCAGAACTGAGAAAATCTGGCGTTGAATTTTACTCACCAACAGATGATGAACTTGCACAGTGGGAAGCTGCTGGCGGTTATCAGCGCAGCGAGTGGGACGAGTTCAAAACAGAACTTGCTGGCTCAATGGACAACTTCGACAAGATGGTTGAAGCAGCTGGCACTCAAAGCCGCTACTACGTCCACGACGCTTAAAAACCTGCTTATGTCGAGACGGGGCCATGTGCCCCGTCTCGAGTAGTTAGCCACACTTTCCCGCTTCAAAATCAAAAACAACATGGCGGCGTATGGGCTGGGAGGAATCATGCTCAAGTTACTTGATCAGAATGCCGAACGCTGGGCGTTGCTCGTGTTCTACACCTTGTTGGTGGTCACCATGGCCGTCGAAGTGGTGCGTCGTGAAGTATTTTCTTACTCTTCAATCTGGGGTGAGGAAATTGTTCGTTATTCATTCATCTACCTTGCTTGGGTAGGAGCATCTGCTGCGGTTCGTGACCGTGGGCATATCCGTATTGATGTGCTGTTCAACTACGTGTCGCCGCGCGTAAAAAGCCTTTTATATATATTTGGCGATCTAGTGATGTTCGCGATTGCGATCCTTGCATTTTACTGGTCGTTTGAAACAGTTTCAGTGTCGTGGAAATTCGGTTCTGTAAGCCATGGCCTTCGGGTCTCCATGGTTTGGTTCCTTATGGCCGTTCCCCTTGGTTTTGCGCTCATGATGTTGCGCTTGGTTCAGTCCTTCTTACGAGACGTAGCGGATTTTCGCGCTGGTCGTCCCGTTTATGAAGGCGAACGCATGTTTGATTAGGAGGGGGACACACAATGCTTTGGAACCAAATTTCACAAGAAGCCGTAACAATCGGCTGGGACTTTTATGGCCCTATATTGTTATTCGTTGCACTGATTGCTCTTGGTGTGCCTGTTTGGGCGTCAATTGGCGCCGGCGCAGTTGCGATGCTGGTGTTTTCAGACGTTTTACCGCTGTCCTTGTTAGGTGAAAGCCTCTTTGACGGCATCGATCATTTTGCTCTTACAGCTGTCCCGTTGTTTATTCTCACCGGTGACGTACTGGTGCGCACAGGGCTTAGTCGAAAGTTCCTTGATGTCGCAGAGGCGCTGACAAATTGGGCGCGTGGCGGCTTTGGTTCGGCAACAGTGCTGGTTTGCGGAATGTTCTCTGCAATCTCCGGCTCAGATGCCGCGGGTGCTGCCGCAGTTGGCCGTATGACAATCAATCGTCTGGTCGAATCCGGTTATCCACGCCCTTATGCCTGTGCTTTGGTTGCAGCTGGCGCTTGCACGGGAATTTTGATCCCGCCGTCTATTGCTTACATCGTCATTGGCCTTGTGCTGGGTATATCGGCATCAACATTGTTTCAGGCTGCATTGATCCCTGGTGTCCTAATCCTCGTATCAATCTTGGTGACAAACATCGTTGTTAATAGACGTCATGCCTATGAAGGCGGTGGACTGATCACCTTCAAGGAATGGTTTGCAAACTTGATAAAGGTTTTGGGGCAGGGTTGGTATGCCTTCCTTGTGCCAGGTGTTATCTTCTGGGGTATCTTCTCAGGACGCCTAACACCAACCGAAGCTGGCGCAACAGCGGTCATCATTACAATCATACTAGGGTTTATTCTCGGCACGTTACGGCTGAAGGACTTCCCGGCGATGATGGTGAGCTCGGCCAAAGTGAACGGTGTTATTTTGCCAATTGTGGCGATGTCGCTGCCACTGGCTCAAACAATGGCGGCACTTGGAGTCCCCCAAGGCTTCGTTTTTGCAGTAACATCGGTCTCTGAAAATCCATACATCATCATTTTGTTGATGATTGGCATTCTCATCGCTGCCGGTTGCGTAATGGAAACAACGCCAAACATCGTAATCTTGGCGCCGATCTTGAAGCCACTGGCCGATCAAATTGGTATGAACGAAATTCAGTTCTGTATCATGATGATCACAGCGCTGGGTGTGGGTTTCATTACACCGCCGCTGGGCCTCAACCTGTTCGTGGTGTCGGGAATAACGGGTGAGTCAATTCTAAAAATTGCCTCGCGTGCTGTTCCCTTCGTATTCTTTATGTTGTTGGTAGTGCTATTGATCGCATACGTCCCAGCAATATCGACAATTCTTTTGCCTGACATCTATAAGTGAGTACTCAAATGTCCATCGAATATCTCAAAAAAGCTGATCGAAAATCTACTGATGATGCAGGAGATGTACGCGCAACTGTCCAGTCTATTCTGGATGAAATTGAAGCTGGTGGTGACGAAGCGGCGCTCCGTTTTGCCGCCAAGTTTGACCGGTACGATGGAAATGTTGTTCTGACCCGTGATGAGATTGATGCGGCTTCGGACAAGGTCTCAACGCGATTGAAAGATGACATTCGCTTTGCTTGGGATAACGTTCGTCGTTTTGCCGAAGCACAAAAAGAGACCATCAAGGATACGGAAATCGAACTTCAACCGGGTTTGTGGGCTGGCCAAAAGGCCATCCCGTGTCAGGCAGCTGGTTGTTATGCGCCTGGTGGCCGTTATAGCCATATCGCATCTGCTTTGATGACAGTTACAACGGCGAAAGTTGCTGGCTGTGGTCATATCACAGCTTGCTCGCCGCCTCGTCCAGACATCGGCGTGGCGCCTGCGATTATCTACACAGCTGATCTTTGCGGTGCAGATTCTATTCTGGCTCTTGGTGGGGTGCAGGGCGTTGCGGCTATGGCATTTGGTTTATTCGGTTTGCCGAAGTCGGATATTCTGGTTGGTCCAGGCAATCAATTTGTTGCCGAAGCCAAGCGCATCCTATTTGGCCGCGTCGGCATCGATATGTTTGCAGGACCAACAGACAGTCTGATCCTGGCGGACGAAACCGCCGATCCACACATTGTTGCGTGGGATTTGGTGGGGCAGGCGGAGCATGGATATAATTCGCCGGTCTGGCTGGCGACGACACATCGTCCGCTTGCAGAAAAAGTCATGGAACTTGTTCCACAATACATCAAGGAACTACCTGAACTGAATGCTCAAAACGCTGAGGCAGCTTGGCGCGACATGGCAGAAGTAATGGTGGTGTCAGATCGGGAGACCTTGGCTCAGGTCGCCGACAGCTACGCACCTGAACATCTGCATGTCCAAGCCGCTGACCTGGATTGGTTTTTGAACCGTCTTAATTGCTATGGCTCATTGTTTCTCGGAGAAGAAACAACAGTCGCATTTGGTGACAAAGCGGCAGGGCCAAACCATGTTCTGCCGACATCTGGCGCCGCGCGCTACACTGGTGGGCTTTCAGTACATAAATACATGAAACTGGTCACATGGCAGCGTGTCACGCAAGAAGGGTCGAAATCTGTGGCGGAAGCAACAGCTCGTATCTCAAGGCTTGAAGGGATGGAAGGCCATGCCCGAACAGCGGATGTGCGCTTGGAGAAGTATTTTCCAGATGAGACATTCAATTTAAAATTGGACTAACTGCATGGAAAATCTATTCAGCGTTCGGGGCAAAGTTGCTTGCGTAACGGGCGCAAGCTCTGGCATTGGCCGGGCGATAGCAACGACTTTGTGCCAGGCTGGCGCAAAGGTTGTCGGCTTGGCCCGTCGACAAGACGCGCTTGAAGCGTGGCAGGCTGAGGCCGGCGGTGAAAACGCAATTTTGGTTTGCGACCTTTCTGATCCTGAATCGATGGGAGTTGTGGCTGCCAAAGCAAAAGAAGCCTTTGGCGCGCCTGACATTCTTATAAATGCGGCTGGGGTAAACACCCGCCAAGCTGCAGATGATGTCACGCAAAGTGGATGGCAGCAAACGTTGAACCTCAACCTCTCATCGCCATTCTTTTTGGCACAGGCATTGGTGACCGACATGAAGGCCAGTGGGTGGGGCCGCATTGTCAATTTCGCTTCACTCCAAACTGAAAGAGCATTTCCAGGCGGTATATCCTACGGGGCGTCCAAGGGCGGTGTGGGGCAGATGACACGTGCCATGGCAGAGGCGTGGTCTAAGGATGGCATTACCGCAAACGCACTGGCACCAGGATTCTTTCCAACCGAATTGACCGGCCCTGTATTCAACGATCCCGAAAGGGCCCGACACAATGCAGAGCAAACCTGCATTGGCAGGAACGGCGAGTTGGCCGATTTGATTGGTCCAACATTGTTTTTATGCTCAGATGCCAGCAACTACATTACTGGCCAAATTATGTACGTTGATGGTGGGTTTACCGCGAAATGAAAGCGCTTGTTTATACAGGTCCGGAAACGCTTGAGTACCAGGATTTTGAAGACCCGACCGCTGTTCACGATACGTTGGTCAAAATCGCGCATGTGGGCATATGCGGTTCCGACATGCATGCGTGGGCAGGGCACGATGATCGTAGACCAGCCCCGCTGATCCTCGGGCACGAGGCTGCAGGGACAATTGTTTCCGGTCCCAAAACTGGAACACGTGTCACCATAAATCCACTTGTCAGTTGTGGTGAGTGCGAGCCCTGCTTGGCAAGTCGAGAGAATTTGTGTGGTACAAGGCAGATCATATCGATGCCGCCACGTCAGGGTGCTTTCGCTGAATATCTTTCCATGCCAATCGGCAATATGGTTGAAGTTCCAGATGATGTGCCGACTGAAAAAGCATCACTGGCAGAACCGCTCGCATGTGGTTGGCATGCTGTCCGGTTAGGTATGCGAGCATTGGATCGTCCACTAGCAAATGCACGTTGCTTGGTCCTTGGTGGTGGCGCCATTGGTCTGGGTGCTGCATTGGTACTGGCAGCAAAGGGTGCAACAGAGATTTGGTTGGCTGAAACCAATGCTGAGCGCCGCCGCATCGTGTCACAAGCAGGCGATTTCAAAACGTTTGATCCAATGTCTGAAAACGGTCCTGACGACGTTGATTTAGCAATTGATGGCGTCGGGTTTGAAGCCACAAGACGCGCCGCTTTTGCAAAAGTAAAACCTGGCGGTGTAATCGTCCATATAGGCTTGGGTTCTTCTTCAGGTGGCGTTGATATCCGTCGTGCCACCCTGCAGGAAATCACATTTATTGGTGTCTATACCTATACTCAGAAAGATTTCCGCGACACGGCGCAAGCGATCTTTGACGGAACACTAGGCGCATTAGATTGGCCGGAAGTTCGATCCTTATCTGAGGGTGCAACAGCATTTGCAAATATAAAAGCTGGTGTAGTTGCAGCGCCAAAAATTATCTTAAAACCTTAGAACTGTCGCGGTAGGACTGGTCTATTCCTTTCAACTGTCTTGATTTAAGGTTCTTTTTGAAGAGTAATAAAAGCGTTAAATTTCATTGTCTTACGTGAAATTTAAAACCCAATATTCATGTCTGATTTCTATTTGATGATAGGCAAAAGAAGCGCCCGCTCCGGAACATCTCATCATAAGAAAGTTCGGATCACAACGTCATACTTGATCGCATAAATCATAGATATGGCCTCACAATCTAATCGTTCAGAGTTTGACGCGTTTTCAGGATTCATATGGTTTCGATTACTCACCTGCGTACCACTATATCGCAAAAATTTACCTCGCTTGCGCCCGGAATTTTTCTTGCGTTGACCATTGCTGCAGCCGCGCAGTTCTTGGCTGAGCATTATGGTGCACCAGCAATGCTGTTCGCACTATTGATTGGAATGGTTTTCAATTTTCTGAACGAAGATACCAAGTGTGCCGCTGGAATTGCTTTCGCATCGAGAACTGTTTTGCGTGTTGGTGTTGCACTTCTAGGTGCCCGCATAACTTTTGGCGACATTTCGGAACTTGGATTGAGTTCAGTCCTCGTGATTTTGGCTTTGATTGCGCTAACAATTGGAACCGGGTTTGCAACCGCCCGCTTGTTCAATCGGAAGTGGCGTTTTGCGCTTCTAACTGGTGGTTCAGTGGCTATTTGCGGTGCTTCCGCTGCTCTCGCTATTGCTGCGGTCATCCC
>JBGCFS010000161.1:0-11619 GCA_045107035.1 Hyphomicrobiales bacterium | reverse complement strand
TTCAAAAAACCCGCCACCAATTGTCGTATGTAGAATCCAATCCGGGTTTTGAATCAACGGAGACCACAAGCGCAAATTTCCATTGTAGGCAGCCTTGTCCCAGATAAACCCGTCCGCCTCCACATAAGGCTTCCAGTATCCATTGGGGCCGTAGGTCGTTTGCCCTTCAACTAGACCATCAATCTCATCGGGGCCTGAAGGTTCCAGCGCGTGTGCATTGGGGAGAAAACCATCAATTTGACTGCAGAGTGCAAAAATTGAAGCTGACAGCAAAAGGCTGCGCGTATTCCGAATGAAATAAATGGACACGGTAAATCCGCCAAAAATAAAATGAATAAAAAATCAATCATTCATTTCTAGACGCAAACCGAATGGCTACAACGTTTTTATAGTTAACAAAGTATTATTATAGCTTTAAATCGCAACAAATTCCATTTATAGACAATTATACAAAATATATCTGCATTTTATATTGGTAATTTTGACAGGTGTCTTCTCGCTACTTTAAGGAAGCACTATACCTTCAATTTACGCTGGGCGCGTTTTAGTTGTGAAATAGTGTCATCCAGTCGTCCACGTAAGCTTTGCTCAAGACGCACAGCAATATCTGGGTATTCAGTGATAAACCGTCGGAACAACGAACGGCGGATTTTTATAACTTCGCATTTTTGTGTGGCAACAGCCGTTGCTGGTCTGAGTGTCTCACTGATAAGCGCGAGCTCGTTCACAACCGACCCAGGGCCCAGCCTGCCGACGGATACTGTCGAGCCAGCACTGCGTTGAGCAAGTTGGATTTCGCCTTCTGTGACAACAAAGCCAGAACCAGCAACATCGCCTTCCTGGAACAGAATTTCATTGGGAGATAGCTTTACGGTTTCCGCACTGAATGCAAGCAGCCGCAGCTGCTCGCTGTTCAATTCAGAAAACATCATTACCTGGCGAAGTGCTTCAATGTCGCGCTCAATAGTCACGGCACGTCTTTCCGTCTCTTCGTCTTACGGAACCAGTTTGTAGCCGCCATCTTGAGTCACCAGAATCTCCGCATTTGACGGATCTTCTTCGATTTTCTGACGCAGGCGATAAATATGGGTTTCCAGCGTGTGGGTCGTAACGCCAGCATTATATCCCCAAACCTCATGAAGCAAGACATCTCGTGTCACAACCTTATCGCCAGAGCGATGGAGGTACTTCAATATAGCGGTTTCTTTTTCCGTCAGACGGACTTTGTCGCCGCCATCTGTCGTCAACAACTTGGCACTCGGACGGAAATGATACGGCCCAATAGAGAAAGTCGCGTCTTCGCTATGCTCATGCTGCCGCAGCTGTGCACGAATGCGCGCCAACAACACGGCAAAGCGCAACGGCTTGGTCACATAGTCGTTCGCACCAGCTTCCAGTCCAAGAACCGTATCTGCATCAGTGTCATGGCCAGTAAGCATTATGATCGGCGCGCGAAAACCGTTCTTTCGCAGGAGCTTCACAGCCTCCCTGCCATCCATATCCGGTAGGCCCACATCCATAACCATCAAATCGATACGCCCGTCACGCGCAGCGGCCATTCCAGATGCTGCGGTAGCTGCATCAGTTATCTCAAACTCTTCGTAGAGAGCGAGTTGTTCGACCAGCGCTTCACGCAGATCATTATCGTCATCAACAATGAGAATTTTACGTTCGTTCATTAGGAGCCTCTTGATGGTGTCCGACAGAAAATGGCACGCTATACTGTGGAATTAAGTAACAGTCTTAGAACATTGTTTGAAATATGGCGCAAGCAACGGGAGCCAAGTGTTCCGCTGACATTTTCTCAACTTGGTGTGAGCGAATTGTGAAGACAAACTACTTCAATTCATTCCAAGTCGCGAGATGTCCAGTAGAATTTCCAGTGTTGTCCGCCGAATTTTTGACTATAGTATCTCAGTGGCGGAGTGGAATTTAATGTCAAAACTGGATTTTTGGTTAAGAAGCACGAACAGGTCAAACACCAAAGCAGTCTTGCAGTTTGGCGGTCGTTCATTCCCCTGTGCGCTGGGTGAAAGTGGCATAACCGCACAAAAGCGCGAAGGTGACATGGCGAGCCCAGCGGGCACCTTTCAGATGCTCGGTGGGTTCTATCGCGCAGATAGGGGCCCCAAACCCTTCGGCAAGCTTCCTATGCAACCTACACGCCCCACAGATGGTTGGTGCGACGATCCTTTACACACGCGCTACAATCAGCTCGTGAAACTGCCATTCGATGCCTATCATGAAAAACTTTGGCGAGAGGATCAGCTCTACGATATTGTTGTTGTGCTAGATCAAAACCTGCATCCCCGCATACCTGGTGGAGGCAGCGCAATATTCTTCCATATTGCCGCGCCAAACTTTACACCCACTGCCGGTTGCGTTGCAGTATCTCATGCCACAATGCGGCACGCATTGGCCTATGCTACACGCGGCTCGAGCATGCAAATTGCTTGACTATAAAAGCTTATGAAATTCGAAGACTCTAGCGACGCTCGATAATTGTGTTTCGGATAGCATCTCGAACGGTTTCGTTTCCAGCAATTACACCGCCGGTCTCCATCAACTGCTCTCCGCCAGATATATCGCTGAGGAAACCACCGGCTTCACGCACCAATACTATCCCCGCAGCCATGTCCCACGGTTGCAAGGAATGCTCCCAATAGCCGTCCAGGCGACCCGCAGCGACATAGGCCAAGCTAAGTGCCGCTGAACCAAGACCGCGCACAGCAGAAGCGTTTGCACTGGATACTTTCGCCTCCTCCAGATAGCGGCCCAACTTCTTGGAACCAATATGGGGGATTGCGGTAGACAACATACAATCTGCAAGCTTGCGCCGAGCAGCCACACGCATACGGCGATCATTCATAAATGCTCCACCGCCTTTTTCAGCGGTAAACAGCTCTTCGGTAATCGGGTTGTAAACAACTCCAGCTACCATTTTGCCTTCTCGTTCCAAACCAATGGAAACAGCAAAAATCGGCATTGAGTGCAGGAAGTTTGTAGTTCCGTCTAGTGGATCAACAATCCACCGATGCAGTGGGTCCGACCCCTTAACTTCGCCGCCTTCTTCCATCAGAAACCCCCAATCGGGGCGTGACTTCAAAAGGGACTCGTAAATTATCTCTTCGGCTTTGCGATCTGCCGCTGAAACAAAATCTCCTGGGCCTTTTACGGACACCTGAAGATTTTCAATTTCACCAAAGTCTCTTGTCAGACTACGACCAGCTTTCGTAGCGGCCTGGACCATAATGTTGAGAAGTGCACTGCGTGCCATAATTTCAGAGCCTTATTCGCCACGCCGCAGATAGATCAACTCATTGGTATCGACCACTATGCGCTCACCAACTGAGATAAATGGCGGGACCATAACGCGTGCGCCATTGTCCATCGTCGCCGGTTTATAAGAAGAAGAAACTGTCTGCCCTTTCAGAGCAGGTTCGGTCTCGGAGACTTCCAATGTCACCTGATCTGGTAAGGCAACTCCAATCGGGCGTTCTTCATACATTTCAACAGTTACCTGCATGCCGTCTTGCAAAAACACCGAACGGTCGCCAACAAACTCACTCTGCAGTTCCAGCTGTTCATAGGTGTTGATATCCATGAAAACCAACATTTCACCTTCAGCATAAAGGAACTGAAAGTCTTTCTGTTCAAGGCGAATACGTTCAACGGTTTCAGCAGATCGAAAACGTTGGTTTAACTTACGCCCGTCTAGCAGATTTTTCAGTTCAACTTGCGCAAAAGCACCGCCTTTCCCAGGCTTAACATGCTGTACTTTGACCGCAGCCCAAATGGTATTCTGGTGCTCAATTACATTGCCGGGGCGAATTTCATTGCCATTGATTTTCATAACAGATGTCGTTTTCGGAAATTTGTGAATGATATAGCGCGTCTGCACCACATTTAACGCGTTATTGCAAGGGGGCACTAAAATAGAAACAAGGAACTTTCTTATGTTTAAACCACGAAAACCTTGTAAACTATGACTCGGTGAGTGTCTTACAAGCACGTCAGAAAGCAATGCTGCTTTGGGGCTATTGCCAGCTTTGCGACAAATCGAATGCAGCAGCTTTTTCTTCGTCCTGCAAATCTTCAAACCAGCTGTCCAGCCATTCATCATCCAGGCCCGCACGGCGAGCATTTAAGTACCATTTTCCTGCTTCTAGGATGTTTTTCTCAGCACCAATACCTGTCGCCATCAGTCGCGCTATACGTGTCTGAGCAACGGGATTTCCGGCTTGCGCGGCCTGGAGAAACCAACCGGCGGCGCTTTCACGATCTTGCTCGACCCCGCGCCCCTCATAAAGCATCGTCCCAAGGTCAATTTGTGCTTCCGTAAGCCCTTGGCGAGCCGCCTTCTCATACCATTCCGCAGCAACCGCTGCGTCGCGGGCAACACCAGAGCCCTCGTCAAAAGCAGCGCCCAAAGCATATTGCGCCTTGGCGTGGCCCGTTACTGCCGAGCGTCGCAAATAGGCAGCTGCTACTCCTACCTTCCGCTCGATCTCATCACCTTCAAGATAAATCAATGCTAAATTATACAAAGCATCAGCATGACCGGTTTGCCCAGCTTGCAACAACATTTCCGCAGCTTTCTTCCGATCAGGAACAACACCATGTCCCCGCAGATGCATCATACCCAGCGCGAATTTGGCTTGTGGATCACCAGATGCAGCGGCCAAACGAAACCAATCGGCGGCTTCACGGTAGTTCTTACGAACGCCTTCGCCTTGATAGATTATTTGTCCCAGCAATGTTTGTGATGGAGCATCTCCCTGCTCTGCCTTCACCAATGCCAATTGAAATGCTTCCAAAAAATATCCGCGCTGGTAAGCACCAAAGGCTGGATCGATTACAAACGGTATACGTTGTTGCTCGGTTTGGCCCTGTACATCTGTTGAAGCAAGCGTTGCCGGCTCAGCACTTGTCGTGGCAAGCGCAGTGTCTTGAGCCACCGCGGGTGAAACACAAAAAATCAGTACCAAAGGTGTAGTAGTAAAACGCAACAAAACCGCCTGGACTCCTCAAACTGCTGTCAGCTCTACTCGGCTGACAGCAGTTTATGAACAGCCTTTATGGCAGCTTCTGGGCCTTCAGGATGCTGCCATACGAATTGACCTACGCCAATAAAATCAGCGCCGGTTGTAATTGTGTCAGCAATGCTTTGCTCAGAATTTCCAGCAATCGCAACACATGGCACTTCAAATAGGTCGGCCCACCAGGTTGCAAGATCCAAGGCTTCTTCCTGATCGCTGTCTGCACTTTCAAACGGGTCGCCGAAAAGCAAATAATCAGGCAATGCCTCTCCCTTTTCCATGGCATCATGCTTGCCATGAATTGCACCCACACCAACAATGCGTTGCGGCTGAAATCGCGATGCAATTTCTTTTAGTTCTTTTAAATTGCTGGTCAGGTGAATTCCATCCGCATTTGCGCGACCACTTACCTGAGTATCGTTCATCGTCAAAACCGCAGCACCAAATTTTTGCGCGATAGGCGTTAGCAGCTTGCAATCATTTTGGTATGTGTCGGATGCATCACCTGCATCTCGCGGCGCAATCAGTACTGCAGAGACGTCACCAGCTGACACTGCTTTTTCGAACAGGGGTGCAAATGCATCCCTGTCTTCAAATTGTGGGGTTATGAGATAAATCTGAGCCACATTGTTAGATTGACTTGCCACTATGCCTCCAACGTATCGGACCATTTGCCAAGAGCAGCAAGGCCATTCATTTTCGCGCGATGAGCAAAAGCGACTTGAGCCGCCGGAACATTCTCAGATTTACCACACCAAGCTCTCAATGCAGCTGCTTGCATTGCCCGGCCGTATGAGAATGTTAAAGCCCACGGCATATCATAACCGGCATTCATCGCATTGAGGTGCGCGGTTGCTTCAACATCGCTTTGGCCACCTGACAAAAACGCAATCCCGGGGACTAAAGCCGGAACTTCCGCCATCAAACAAGCGACCGTCTTCTCGGCAACTTCTTCAACACTAGCACGCTTTTCGCACTGTTGGCCTGGCACGACCATATTCGGCTTTAAGATCATGCCTTCCAAATCAACTTTCGCTTCATGTAATTCGTTGAAGACCGTATTCAACACCCAGCTTGATCTGTCCGCAGATGTATCAATATCGTGAACTGCATCAGAACCGTCCATGGCTACTTCAGGTTCAACAATTGGAACGATACCTGCTTCTTGGCAGAGCGACGCATATCTGGCCAGCCCGTGAGCATTTGCCTTTACTGCGGTCCAGCTTGGGCGGTCGTTGCCAATTGAGATAACAGCTCGCCATTTTGCAAATCTAGCACCTTTTGCATGGTAGCTCGCAAGACGCTCTCGCAATCCATCGAGCCCCTCAGTCACAGTCTCACCCGGATGGCCGGCAAGTGGTTTTGCACCCTTGTCTACTTTAATCCCAGGCACTGCACCGGCGGCTGAAATGAGATCTACTAGCCGGGTTCCATCAGCAGCCGTTTGATCGAGCGTTTCTTCAAAAAGAATAACGCCAGAGACAGCTTCTTTCATGCCTTCGCTGCGAAATAACATTTCACGATAGTCACAACGGTTAGAGGCTGTGCAGTCGACGCTAATACTGTCAAAACGTTTTTGAATTGTGCCGGTGCTTTCATCCGCAGCCAGAATTCCCTGCCCTGGAACCACCATTGCAGCAGCAATTTCTTGTAGAGTAGTCATGCAGTTTTTCCTGTTTTAAGAAACCTATCGGGCAGCGCACCGATATGATTTTGCCTCTCAACCGATTTTAAGCGCATCAACACCTGGCAGAGGTTTGCCTTCCATCCATTCCAGGAATGCGCCGCCAGCAGTCGACACATAGCTCAGCAGTTCACCAACGCCGGCATGATTCATTGCAGCGACCGTATCGCCGCCACCGGCTACTGACGTCAAGCTCCCCTTTTGGGTAAGGTTACTGGCATGTTTTGCAACAGCGACTGTAGCGGTATCAAATGGCGCGATCTCAAAGGCTCCAAGAGGACCGTTCCAAACCAAGGTTTTCGTTTGGTCCAACTTATTTTGGATCAGTGCTATCGACTTTGGACCAATATCCAGCATCATCGCATCAGATGGAACGGCATCTACAGAAACGACTTCATGCTTGGCATGTGCTTTGAATTCTCGTGCGACCATCGCATCTAAAGGTAGAACTATCTCGCATTCATTTGCTGAGGCAGTGTCCATAATTCGGCGCGCAGTTTCAGCTAAATCATGTTCACAAAGCGACTTGCCTACATCTTTGCCTTGAGCAGCTAGGAATGTGTTGGCCATGCCCCCACCGATAACCAGCATATCGACCTTCGTCATGAGATTTTGCAACAAGTCCAGCTTGCTTGAAACCTTGGCACCACCGACGATTGCCATGACTGGTGCTGCTGGGTTACCCAAACCGGAAGCCAGTGCTTCTAATTCAGCTTGCATGGTACGCCCTGCATATGCTGGCAACAAATGGGCCAACCCTTCAGTAGAAGCGTGTGCACGATGTGCTGCGGAAAATGCATCGTTAATGAACACATCACCCAATTTTGCCATTTGCTCCACATGCTGCAAATTGTTCTTTTCTTCACAGGCATGAAACCGGGTATTCTCAAGCACGATAACATCGCTTGGCACAAGATTGTCAATCGCCCGTTTTACTTCCGGTCCAACACTATCAGCAGCAAATGCCACAGGTTTGCTAAGCGCAGCAGTTAGAGCAGGGACAACCTGTTTCAAAGACATTCCTGGCACCACTTGACCCTGGGGTCGTCCAAAATGTGCCAATAGAACAACCTTTGCGCCCTTTTCGCAGAGTTCCTGAATAGTCGGAAGAATACGTTGAATACGCGTTGCATCCGTTACTTTGCCATCTGCCATAGGAACGTTCAGGTCAACGCGCACCAGGCATGTCTTGCCGCCAGCATCCAGATCATCAAGCGTTTTGAAGTCAGGCATAAATTTGGTCCTTAAAACATGGAACCACCGCGCTCGGCGATGTAGTCAATTTCTTGTTGTGTAGAAGTTCGGTTAAGCGCCTTGTTGCGCATGGGGTAGCGACCAAATTGTTCAATGACTGCTCGATGCTTATGCGCATATTCAAGCGCATTTAAATCGTCAAGCTTTACGAACACTTTGACAGATTCATTTTGAACAGTGAGACTCTCTGAATGCATATATGGCATGTACAAAAACTGACGTTCACCAACAGTTAAAACATCATCATCGCCCTGAGCAACAGCTTCCTGCGCAAGCGCTAAAGCCAGCGGATCACTAGAAAATGCCAAAGCATCATTTCTGAAAAGTTGCCTGGAGAACTGATCCAGAACAATAATTTCTGCAAGCCTACCTTTTGGGGTAAGCCGCCAAGCAAACAATTCGCTTTGTCTGGCGCTTGCCAACAAGTCGGCAAACTCCGCGCGAACAGCATCGTCAAACTCTGACTTACCGCCGAACCAATCGGCTGATGTATGATCTTCAAACCAGAATTTTAAAACTCGGTCAGGCGACATTGCCAACCCCTATTCCGAAATTGTCTGTTGAAGTTAAAAAGGGCTGCCGAAGCAACCCTTTCAAATCTTAAAGCAGTTTACCCATGGCAACTGCCGTATCACTCATGCGGTTCGAGAAACCCCACTCATTATCGTACCACGTCAGAATGCGGCACATGGTGCCATCCATAACCTTGGTTTGATCCATATGGAAAATGGAAGAGTGGCTGTCGTGATTAAAGTCTGATGAAACAAGAGGCTCATCTGTATAGCCAAGAATTCCATCCAACTTACCGTCGGCTGCCCCACGAATTGCATTGTTGATTTCTTCAACGCTGGTTTCGCGTGACGCAATGAATGTCAAATCAACAACCGATACATTAGGCGTTGGAACACGAATAGCCACGCCATCAAGTTTGCCATTCAACTCTGGGAGAACCAGACCCACAGCCTTTGCTGCTCCTGTTGATGTCGGGATCATGGACAATGCAGCAGCACGGGCCCGGTAAAGATCTTTATGCATCGTATCAAGCGTTGGCTGATCGCCCGTATAGGAGTGAATCGTCGTCATGAAACCCTTTTCAATGCCAATGGCGTTGTTGAGGACATAAACAACAGGCGACAGACAGTTTGTAGTGCAAGACGCGTTGGAGACGATTTTATCATCAGCCGTTAGGCTATCGTCGTTCACACCGTAAACGATCGTCTTCACATCGTTACCGCCAGGCGCGGAAATCAGTACAGATTTGGAGCCGTTTGCAAGGTGGAAGCCAGCCTTTTCACGGTTTGTGAAGATGCCAGTACATTCCAATGCAACATCAACATCGCCCCATGGCAGTTCTTTTGGATCCCGAATGGCAGTGACTTTTATTGGCCCCTGGCCAACATCAATCGTATCGCCATCAACTGTAACTGTGCCAGGAAACTTTCCATGTACAGAATCATAGCGCATCAAATGCGCATTTGTCTCAACAGGACCTAGATCATTAATGGCGACCACCTGAATATCGGTACGGCCGGATTCCATAATCGCACGCAGCACATTGCGGCCAATGCGGCCAAATCCGTTGATGGCTACTTTAACAGTCATTCGTTTATCCTTTTCCTTGCGGCGATATATATTCGTTTAATTTATTGGGTGAGCTTTGCCATGGCCAAATCGGCTACACGTTCTGCAGTAATCCCAAAATGAGCATAAAGTTCTTTATAAGGGCCAGAGGCACCAAAACCCGTCATACCAACGAACTCGCCTTTGTCACCAATAAAGCGGCGCCAGCCCATTTCAATCGCTGCTTCTACAGCAATTTTGACAGGAGAATCCCCGATAACCGCTGCTTTATATTCAGCGCTTTGGGCTTCAAACAATTCAAAGCACGGCACTGACACAACACGGGCTGTGTGGCCAGCCTGAGTTAGCAAAGCACCAGCAGCCATTGCAATCTCAACTTCAGAACCAGATGCAAACAAAGTTACGTCCGCACTATCCCCTTCAGATGCTACCACCTCATAAGCACCACGCGCACAAAGGTTTTCGGTATCGTATTCAAGACGAGCTGGCTTCAAGTTCTGACGTGTAAGCGCCATAGCGCTGGGAGACGCATCAGACTCCAGAGCAATCTGCCAACATTCAGCAGCCTCTACTGCGTCGCAAGGGCGGAATACGTTGAGATTTGGAATCGCGCGTAGAGCCGCCAAATGTTCAACTGGTTGGTGCGTTGGACCATCTTCACCCAGGCCAATGGAATCATGGGTCAATACGTGAATGACACGAATACCCATCAGCGCAGCGAGGCGAATGGAAGGGCGACAATAATCCGAAAAAATCAAAAACCCACCGGAATAAGGGATCATGCCACCATGGAGCGCCATACCATTCATGGCCGCAGCCATTCCATGTTCACGAATTCCGAAGTGAATGAACCGACCTGAAAAATCATCAGGCGCCCATGCAACCATATCTTTGGTTCGGGTGTTGTTTGAACCTGTTAAATCTGCGGAACCACCAATGGTTTCTGGAATAGCAACATTGATCATTTCCAATGCGGCTTCAGAAGACTTGCGGGTCGCCATTGTTGGTGGGTCTATTGAGAGTTGTTTTTTGTAGTCCAGCACAGCCTGACCGAAACAGGCAGGCAGGACACCTTTCATTCGGCGCTCAAATTCAGAGCGCGCATCGGAACCCAATTCAGCAAAACGTTTTGACCATTCTTTGTGAGCCTGTGAGGACTGCAATCCCGTAATACGCCACGCATCCAGAATATCGCTTGGGATATCAAATGGCTCGTGTTCCCAACCAAGAGCTTCACGCGTTGCAGCTATTTCATCCGGGCCCAACGGCGAGCCGTGTGAAGACGATTTGCCAGATTTATTAGGAGAACCAAAGCCGATAATCGTTTTACAAGCGATAAGAGTCGGCTTGTCACTTTGTTGTGCAGCTTCAATTGCCGCAGCAATAGCCTCTGCATCATGTCCATCTACTGCAATAGTATTCCAGTTAGCAGCATCAAACCGCTTCAACTGATCGCCACTTTCTGAGAGTGTCAGCGGCCCGTCAATTGAAATACCATTATCATCAAACAGAACAATCAGTTTGTTCAGCTTCAAATGCCCGGCCAATGAAATTGCTTCGTGGCTGATGCCTTCCATCAAGTCGCCATCAGAAGCCAACACATATGTGTAGTGATCAACGATGTCAGACCCAAACTCAGTGGCCAGCTTCTTCTCGGCCATTGCCATACCTACTGCTGTTGCAAGCCCCTGACCCAGTGGACCGGTGGTGGTCTCAATGCCGGATGCGTGCCCATATTCAGGGTGCCCCGCAGTAATGGAACCGAGTTGGCGGAAATTTTTCAATTCTTCCAGCGTCATATCTTCGTAGCCAAGAAGATAAAGCAGCGAATACAAAAGCATTGAGCCGTGGCCTGCCGACAACACAAAACGGTCACGATCAGCCCATCTGGAATCGACAGGATCAAATTTCATGAATTTTGTAAACAGAACAGTCGCAATATCTGCTGCGCCCATAGGCAAGCCAGGGTGGCCGGAATTCGCGGCTTGAACTGAATCCATCGCGAGAGCTCGGATGGCATTTGCCATACGTGTATGTTTTTCACTATTTTTCATTGAAATT
>JBGCFS010000160.1:0-12163 GCA_045107035.1 Hyphomicrobiales bacterium | reverse complement strand
CGCCAAAATGCGAAACCTTGGAGAAGCGTGCACAGCCGCCAACCGTATCTATCTTCACGAAACCATCGAAGCGGAATTCACAACGAAATACGTGGCCAAAATGGCAGAGTTAAATGTGGGCAACGGTTTGGACAGAAGTGTGGATGTGGGCCCGTTGGTCAACGCAGATACGAGAGACAAAGTAGCTGCATTTGTAGAAGATGCCGTCGCCAAGGGCGCACAGATTAAGCTCGGCGGCAAAGTGTATTCAGGCAAAGGTTTTTTCTATCCGCCAACTGTGTTGAGCAATGTATCGTCGGATGCTGATTGCGTTCATGACGAAATTTTTGGCCCAGTTGCAGCGCTGCAGAGCTTTACTGAGCAGGCCGATGTCATCGCGCGCGCGAACGATACCGAGTATGGTCTCGTGGCCTATGTGTATACTAAGGACCTAAAACGAGGGCTTCAGGTTTCAGAAGCCCTCGAGTTTGGCATGATTGGCCTCAATCGTGGTCTGGTCTCCGATCCAGCAGCCCCATTTGGTGGCGTTAAACAATCCGGTCTTGGCCGTGAAGGTGGCAAAGAGGGAATGATGGAGTTCATGGAAACGCAGTACATTTCAACCGAGTGGTAGGCCATTAAAGTAAGGCGGCACTAGTTCATACGTATTTTGCTCTGACTCACATGCAAGAGTTTACGGCACACACAGACTAATAGTCTTGTTTTTTGTTTGGCCAAAGAAACTGTTTAGTCCGGCAGCGTAATGAGCTGTGCTGCCTCATTGGACTGTGGAGCTATCGCCATGGGGCAACGATGTCCGGGTAGAATTTCTAGATCGTATAATTCGCCCACCGCGCCATCTATCCGCAACCAGTCGACACATTGACCATTTTTTAGATCGATAATCTGAATGCCGCACCATGGTTCGCTGTCGGCGTCTTTCAGTTTTTGGTCCAGCGCGAGGCCCTCAAAACGTTTGTAGCGCGGTTTGGAAAGGCCGACAAAAGCAAAACCATTGTGGAAGGCAAGGCCCCGTAAGAACCCTGGACAGAAAGCGACTGGTTTAAACGTGCCTTTGCCTTTGCCTTTGGCACCGGTTTCAATATGGCCAAATTCTCCGGTGCCAGAGTTCATCAACCACAATTTACCGTTATGCATACGCGGCGAGTGGGGCATAGAGAGGCCTTCGCAAATTATATCTCCGCTTTCAATATCAATCACAACGCCGCCATCAGCACGCCGGTCGCGCCAGCCATCGATGGTGTTCGAGCGCGACACAGATGTGGCATAGCGAGGTTTGCCGCCGTCCATGGCAAGCCCGTTCAAATGACAAAAATCGCCGTCTGCCAGTTTTGTTATGAAGGGCGGTTTCCACACCAATTCAAAACTGTGGCGATTGGAGACCGTGGCTAAGCAATTGAAGCGGGTATTGATGAAAAGCGGGCGGTTATCTGCATCAATTCCCACATCATGGGCATCCAGCGCGCCGGTTACATGGACGAGACGCGGAACGTAACAGGCATCAAACACATGGTTGATGCGCTGGTCGTCGCGCAGCACGTTTTCAAACCGCATAATCTGGTAACCGCAACTGAGCAACAGACCACCATCATCACTACGGCAAATCCCCATAGGCTTCGGCATGGCTGCCTGATGGATGTTGATGCCATTGTCGTTATTGAGCCCGATAAAATACAACAGGCCGGACTGGTAGGACGTGAACGCCAGAGATATTTGAGTGCTCAGCAGGCGTGCCGCCAGACCAGATGATACGGAATACTCAACATTCGATAGGTCCGCTTGTACCGCATCGGCGGCTTGCGCAGGTGGAGTGGGTGTGGCCTGATCTTTGGTGCCTTGCGGCTCTTTTGTAGTCATAATTAATTGGGTCTTTGTAAAATTGGCCTGTGCAATCTGCTCGCTGGGAAAACAAACTTGTCCAGCACAGATGAAAAATTACTTTTTGCTCAAGTGTTGTATTTTTAAACCGAGAAAGGTGCAAATCTAAATTCTGCTTGTAAAGGAGTTGCAAGAGAGGTTCTCTCCTCGTTGTGCAAATACCTTTTAAGCGCGCGCCAAACTTTTTAGCGTGACACTTGGGTTCGTAAGATCACTCAAGCTTGGTTGTTTCGATCTTTCTATGATCTTGGTGGAAAAGCGTATGTCCTTCGCGATTTTCGTGCTCGGTGCGATACCACAGGCGAATGCCAGTTCTCCATTTTGTGCCAAGCCAAAACTGACATGATAGTCTGCACCATAGCTGCGTTCAGCGGTGGAAAAATCGGCAGATGGCAGCCCCGCGACCTGAAGCACATGATCATACTGTTCCGACCAAAACCATGGGGTGAGGGTGGCGGTTTCGAGGTTGCTTGCATCAAGAACCATATTGCGCCCCGCAAGTTCGCCTTGCTCGCCAGCTGCCTGCCAGGATTCAAGACGGGTCATTTGAGCCGGGTCACCATACAATGGAAACGAACAACAGTCGCCCGCAGCAAAGATGTCAGGCACACTGGTTTGCATGTGAGCGTCAACGGTAATGCCGTTTGCGATAGCAAGACTAGCGGTTGCAGCCAGTGTCGTTTCGGGCTGCGACCCAACCCCTGCGATGACAATATTTGTTTCCAGTTCATCCCCGTTGTCTAAAGATACCAAAACAGACGTTCCGGTGTCGCGTAGGCTGTTTACCGCAACACCAAGGTTGAAAGTGACGTCGTTTTTCAAATGAAGTTGATGCACTATATTGGCAACCGGAGTGCTGATCGCTCGTGAGAGAAGACGATCTGCTATTTCCACGACATGAACTGAAATTCCGTTTGCTCTTAGGCTTGCAGCGACTTCGAGGCCAATAAATCCACCACCAATAATGATAGCACTACTGGCTGATAGGGACGCCTTTTTCAGCGCGGTAGCATCGTTTTGGTCCCGCAGGTAATGAACCTTGGCACCATTGCAAATGTGATCAGGAAGCTGACGCGCCTGCGCGCCTGATGCAAGCAGAAGACGGTCATATTGAACCGTTGTCTCATCACGAAGCTTGAGCGATTTATTGGTGGGGTCGAGAGAGATGACGCGTGCGGTCTTTCGAGTGATTTGGATATCGTCTAGTTGTTGAGTTGGAACAATTGGTTTGAATTCAATTGTTCCACTCTCCAAAGACCATTTTGAAAGCGGCGGCCGTTCATAAGGCGCGTCGGCACCTTCCTCGGCAATCATGGTAATAGTGCCATTGAATCCGGCCGTGCGCATCGATAGTGCAGCCCGAACAGCGGCATGACCCGCGCCAACAATCACCATTCCAGCATTGCTCATGTTTGGTTTTCTTTCGCAGCAAGTGTGCGCACTCGCTGCGTGTGTATTTTGCGGAAGTGTTCATCCGCCTCGGCCGAGCCATTATGCAGGCTGCCGAACCATTTATCCAATGGCACATTACTCTCACCAAAATTTACGTTGTGAAAGCGGTGATGCAGGTAGTGCATGTAACGATCGTTGCGCAATGCCATCTCGTCTCCGAATACGATTTCGTCAAAGCCAGAATGACTCACGGCCGGGCCAAGGCCTGTCTGGAACGAGTTGAACATCATGTGCAGCGGATGGCTCGGCACAATAATATGAATGAGGATGCAGCTGAAGTAGAGCAGGTGTTCAACAGGATGCATTGCCATGCCGGACCATGGTCCAACATTTACGTTTTTGTGGTGCAGGTAGTGAACCCTGTCGTAAAGCGGCTTCCAGTGAATGAGGCGGTGAATCCAATAGAAGTGAAAGTTGCGCCAGAAGGGAACCGCCAACATCAGTAGGCAGAAATAAATTGGGTTGGTCTCAAAGCTGATGAACGGCAACAGGTCGTTGGCGTACAGCATCCACATTCCGCATTCATACGCGCTCCAGAACAGAGCGCCAGAAAAAGACCAGAAGACATTGTCATAGACTTGATCATTGAAGAGGAATGTCGGGTTGTTTTTCGACATCCAATTGCCGTTGTATTTTTTCTTTCTGCCCTGCATTTGAAATTTGACGAACCAGAGATGAAACGCGCCATTCCAGAGCGTCAGAATAATGGCGTTACGGATGGTGATTTCAAAAACCCAGCCCCACGCAAAGGTTTTCATGGTTTCAAAGTCAGGTGTGAAGAAGGCGTAAGAAATGCCAATGACCACCATATAAAGCGCAAACCACGGATAGAGCATTCCGGGGAAGCCAAACATCCATCGCAAAACACCTTTTACGTCGGTAGGTCGATCCAAAAGTGGTTCCAGTGACACAGGACGGCCCGATCGCCATTCGCCGCGGCGGTCGCGGGTTTGGCCATGTTCGTCGATCGTTGTCTTGGGCTTTGCCATGTCTAAATCCTTCAAACGCACCATGGGTGATTGGGTTAGGGTACTCAGGCAAATGGCAGAGTCAACAACTTTCGAAAGTTTATTATATTATCGATTATTGTAATATATTCGATTTTAACTTGAATTCTTTCGCAAGACCCGTAATCTACGAGAAGACTCAGAAAGGCTGCCTTCCCGGAATGACAAATGATGTGACCAATCCTTATGATGCATTACGTTCTGGATTGATCTGGGGGCGCTGGAAGTCTGGCGAGCGATTAATTCCTCAACACCTCAAGGAAGAATTTGGCTGTACCAGTTCTGTATTGCGCGAAGCTATGTTGCGGCTGGCAGGCGAAGGTTTCGTTGTGTCAGAGAAAAATCAGGGCTTCCGCACGGTTGTACACAGCAGTGAAACCTTTCGCGAGGCGGCTCACCTTCGTCTGGTTTTAGAACGGGAAGCTGTTGAGCTCTCGATAAAAAATGGCGACTTTGAATGGGAGATATCCCTAAGCGCTGCCTATCAAAAACTTGCCTATGTCGAGCGGCAGATGGTGGAAACGAATGACGCGGAAAAATATGTCCGCCATTGGTCGCTCCAGGATTGGGAGTTTCATTCTACCGTCATGTCAGCCTGTGGGTCAGAGCTATTGATGCGCGCCTACAAGTCGGCATTTGATACGTTTCGGATGTATGCAGTCTCTGCATTTCCAAACTATGGATTTAGCCAGGAGATTACGGCAAAAGAACATCTTGACATCTACGAGACGGCTATAAAGCGAGATACCATTGGCTGCATCGAAGCCATTGAGAGACATCTCACGCTCTATAAAGACGGCAACAGATCGGATGATCCGCTGCCACCGAAAACAAACACCAACACAATACCCCAAGCTCGGGGAGGAGAAAACATATGACGAAAATAGCACTGGTTACCGGCGGTGGCTCTGGCGTTGGGCGCGCGTGTGCGCTGACCTTGGGTGCCAATGGGTTTCATGTGGTCGTTACAGGCCGGCGCCAAGATGCATTAGACGAGACCGTTGCCATGATTGGAAATAACGCGTCAGCAATTTCGGCCGATATTACCAATCCTGAAGATGTTGATGCGCTCTTTGCCAAAATTGAAGCAGACCATGGCCGGTTGGATTTACTGTTCAACAACGCGGGAAACAATGTTCCTGCACGGCCACTTGGTGACATTCCGGTTGAAGATATCATCAAGGTGGTCAATGTGAACCTGATCGGCGCTTTCATCGCGGCGCGTGGTGCGTTCAATTTAATGCGGAAACAGAACCCTCAAGGCGGTCGCATTATCAACAATGGTTCAATTTCTGCTGCGGTCCCGCGTCCAGGTTCGGCACCCTATACGGCTACCAAGCACGCAATCACCGGTTTGACCCGAACAACATCACTCGATGGACGCCCTTACAATATCGCATGCGGACAAATTGATATCGGAAATGCTGCTTCGGAAATGACGGCCAAGATGGGCAGTGGCGTTCCGCAAGCTGATTTGTCGATTAAGCCAGAACCAGTAATGGACGTACAGCATGTTGCGGACAGTGTTCTGCATATGGCCAGCCTGCCGCTCTCGGCAAATGTGCAGTTCATGACTGTGATGGCAAGCGCGATGCCGTTCATTGGTCGCGGCTAAGGAACACTCGCGATGAAGAACATCTACACCTTCGCAGCCCAACCTGCGCTGCGAACAGTGACGATACCCTGTATGCGTGAGGCAAAAGCTGTCGGGCGAAAGTTGATTCAAACGACAGCAAATACTGCTGAAGAGGCACGCGCTGTTGAGGCTGCCAGTTTTGACATGATGATTTGTGACGCAGCAAATGCACATATCGTGCGCGAAGCGAATAAGACCACGTTTTGCACGGCAGCCGTTAAGATCACAGAGCATGCGACAGTTGATGACATTATGCGCGAGGCATTTCGGGTTTTGCATTTGGGTGTGGATGCAATCATCACGCCGCGCAGCTTCAAAACCATAGAGAAGCTAACCCGTGAGGGTATTCCTGTAATGGGTCATTTGGGTCTTGTACCCCGAAAGTCCATTTCCATCGGGGGGCTTCGCGCTGTCGGCAAAACCGCCGATGAAGCGTTAGAGCTGTTTAAGGATTATAAGCGGCTTGAAAATGCCGGAGCGTTCTCGGCAGAATCCGAAGTTATTGTGGGTCCGGTCATGACCGAGATCGCGAAACGGACGAGCATAATCTGCGTTTCGCTTGGCTCAGGTAGCGGGGGTGATGTGTCATTCCTTTTCATGAATGACCTATGCGGCGAAACAGAAAACCCGCCACGGCATGCGCGCGCATTTGGTAATCTGCGAGCAAATTACGAGCAGCTGCACGCTGATCGGATCAGCGCGCTAGAGGCTTTCAAGGCGGCTTCTACAGAGGGTAGTTTTCCCTCACCTAAAGAGACGCCTGGTATGCCGGAAGCCGAGCTGGATGCGTTCAAAAACGCCTTGGAAACAATTTAATCGCTTTAAAAGGAGGGCACAAAGATGGCCGAGATCATTCGCGCTTGTAGCAAGGACGATATCGAAGAAGAAGACGTAATGCGCTTCGATCACGGAGAAAAGACTTACGCGATTTTTCACGCGCCCGATGGCAGTTTCTATGCCACGGACGGATATTGCACTCATGAAAAAGCGCATTTGGGTGACGGCATTGTCGATAATTACGAGATTGAGTGCCCTTTGCATTTCGGAGCATTCGACTACAGGACTGGCGACCCCACTGTTGCACCAGCCTGTGTGAAGTTGCAGACTTACCCAGTCACATTCGAGGGCAATGATGTCTTTATAACTCTCGGTTGATTGTTGTATTTGAAGTGTTTGCGAGGGAATGCAACCTGAAACGCTTAGATTGCCCCATAGGCAGTATTGCCTTTTGACAAGGTCAATTTTACTGCAGGAGTTGCCCCATCTGGCCAATCGATAAGGATCAAATCGGCGCGGTTTCCCGCTTTGATTTCTCCTCGATCGTGTAGGCCAGATGCCTTTGCTGGGCCTCCTGAGACCAGAGACCAAAGTGTCGGTAAATCGCTGCGTCTCTCATCATGTAGGCGAGCAACCGCTGCAAGCATTGCTGGATAGAAGTAGTCAGATGCCAGAACATCGCACAAACCATCCTCAACCATATCTGCAGCTGAGGGTGAACCGATGTGGCTACCGCCTCTCACAACATTAGGAGAGCCGAAGACAATTGTATCTCCTGCCTTACTGGCCGCTTGCGCCACAGCAACCCGCATAGGGAACTCAGAGATTGATGCGCCCATTGAGCGGAAAAAATCTCTGGTTTCTTTCTGGGTGTCATCATGAGAAAGCATGGGAACCTGTTTCGCTTTCCCCCAATTTGAGACCTTCACAATCATCTCGGGAACGTCAGCTCGGCGCTGCCATACATCGACCAAGAGATCATAATAGTCATTAGAAGATAGGCCTGCGCGAGGCGCGATGCGGCCTGCACGTTGTTTGAATCGCGGATCGTCAAGATCAGCAACTTCAAATCGGGGGTTGTGTTCAAATAACCGTTCTTGAACTGGTAGATCCAACGACCGAAGAGTCATGGATGTGTGATCATTGAACGCGATTGATGGTAGGAGCGGTGTCTCCAGCGCACGTTCGATTAGATCCACGGCCTCAAAGGCAAACGTTTCCCAGCGAAGTTGCACACGGTTTTCAATTGTGAAGCGTTTCTCAAGTGCCGCCAACGCGTCAAGAAATGCCTCGCCACGTTCAACAGAGCGCAATCCTGGTTCCCAACTGAGTGTCAGCGCGTGATAGGCCGTGGCAATGCCGTTGCTTGCCAATTGACGATCGGTTTCCAACAAAGCGGCTTCTGTAGGAAAAAATACGTTGGGACGCGGCATCATTTGCCGCTCAAACGCATCGCCATGGACATCAATCATGGCCGGTGCGAGATAGTAACCGCGCCCATCAATAATTCTGTCTGCAGGTGTTGATCCGCCAACTTCGATGATCTTGTCATCGTGGATCAGGACATCTGTTTCGACAACATCATCCACTAAGATAACCTTGGCGCCCGTAATTCTAGTGGTCATTCCAAGGCCATCCGTTCTTATCAGAATCACATCAATTGCGACTTGCGAATGCGTTTATAGAGCTTGGGCTGAAATATTGCGAAGAATTTGACAGCACCTATCTCATCTCTCTTTGGCCACTCCCTCTGGTGTTCGCTGTAGAACAGATTCAATTTCAAGCATGATGGCATCTGGTAAAGGGCCTAACGCCATTGCTTCTGCGTTCTCTGTTGCTTGTTGAGCGTCTTTTGCTCCTGGGATTGGAAAAGTATGTTTGTGCTTTGCCAGTAGCCAGCATAAGGCGCCTTGGGTCAGCGTTCGGCCACCGACAGTGATCAAATCGCACACGGCCTCCAGTTGCTTGGCATAGTTTGCAGAAATCACGCCTTCCTCAAAGTAGGAGAGCCAGGTCGCACCTGAACTTCGAATGTCGTTGTCTGCGACTTTTGCACCGTTGGAGTATTTTCCGGTTAAGATACCCATCGCCAGTGGAGACCTGATCAACCCAACCAATCCATGTTCGTATGTGGTTTTATTTATCGAAGGCGCATCAATGAATATGTTCATGGCATATTCGGCAGCTTCAAATCCTTCAATATGCGCAATTTCGCCCAGCTTTTGGGCAAAGTCGGTGCTCCAACCGAAGGCGGCAATTATTCCCTGGTTTCGCATTTCAGCCAATGTATCAAAAACTGGTTTTGCTTCTTCAACCGAAAGGTCATTCAAGTGAAGCAACATGACATCGATTTGATCGCGCTTAAGTCGCTTGCGGCTTTGATCCGTTGACCAACGAACATAATCTGAATCAAATTTAGGCCCCGTCATTTGCCGTGTTTCCGTATCAACTGAATGACCAAATTTTGAGATGATGACAGCATCAGATCGATCGCCAAGAACTTGACCCAACAATTTTTCAGAATGTCCTGCGCCATAGGCGGCAGATGTATCGAACAGCCTGATGCCGGCATCCCAGGAAGCCTCAATTGCCTCGATGGAATTCTTGTCATTCGTGCCCGCATATCCCAGCGATGTATCGCCATCCCAGAATGGTCCCCCAATTGCCCAGCAGCCCATGCCAATGCGCGTGTCCGTCTTTTTCAGGAAATTCATGATTATCTCCAAAGAAGTTATTCCGAGCTCCATTGTGCTCGAATTCGCAGCAGTATAAAATGAAACAAAATGTAAGGGTCGCTTCATGAATGAAGGTAACTTTGATTGGGATGACCTGAAGTTGTTTCTGGCTGTGGCGCGTTCTGGTGGGCTGTCTGTTGCAGCCAGAGAGACCGGGAAAAGTGCACCTACTTTAGGCAGGCGCATGGCAGCATTGGAGGCGGCCACAGGCAAGGAGCTGTTTATTCGCAATGCTCGTGGATACGACTTAACTGAGCCTGGGCAGGCGTTGTTAGCAAAGGTTGTGAGTTTAGAGGGACAGATTGAACCCCTGGCTCAACGTGCGTCTGGCGAGGTCCAAACTCTTGTAAAAATTTCGGCTGGAAGTTGGATGACGCACGCCCTATGCCAAAACGCGGCTAAGATCGTTGACAGCAATCCATCCGCGCGCTTGCGTTTTATCTCTGCAGAACATGTGTTGGATATCAATCACCGGGAAGCAGTGATTGGGATTAGAAATCAGCGACCTGAACAAAATGGGTTAGCGTGCCGAAAAATAGGCGAAGTCAAGTTTGCAGCCTATGCCATTGATGAATCGGTAGACCAGTGGATTGGAGTCGCTGGGAAAACGCCTTCTGCAAGGTGGGTCTTACAACAAACAAGCCTGTCGATTGCCATGGAAGTGAGCGCACCAAGAAACGCGCTTGATTTAGCAAAAGCAGGTTCAGGTCGCACTTTATTGCCAACTTTCATTGGAGATGGAGAAACAAGGCTTCAGCGCGTTTCCCCGGTAATAGCTGATCTAACGCATGATCAATGGCTGGTCACACACAATGAAGAGCGGTTCGTTCCTGAAATCCGCCGTACAATCGACAATGTCTACAAAATCGCAAGATCACTGCACCGCCACTAGGCGTTGTAGTCCATGCTTTGACTAGGTCGGTGATGTCCACCCGACTAAATCAGACGAATTTCTCCAAAACCGAAACAACGAACTCATGGTCTTCAATTTGTGGGAGGCCGGAAACTGTAACGCTACCTATTACGCCGCTGTTACGTATGGTAATGGGAAATGCTCCGCCGTATGGCGCAAATTGATTTGGCGCAAGCAGGTATTTTTCTTCCAGGCTTTTACCGGCAACCCGACACAAGGCGCCCATGTAAAGCGAGCTGCGATTAAAGCGTTGAACAACACGGATTTTCCGTTTTATCCATTCCGCATTGTCGGGTGTCGCACCATCCAAAACACTGTGAAAAAGGCACTGCCCATTGCGGGTTACATCGATAGCGATAGGCAGAGATTTGGAATGGGCGATCTTGCGCAGCTCCATGCCAATGTCGTGGGCTAGCTCAATGCCGAACTGATCAAAAACGATGCGCTGTTCTTGCTCACTGATGCGCTTCACCCACGCTTCATCGCTTAGGCTTTCTAAGTTCATTTCAATGTTACCATTCTCAAATCGCTTCATGAAGCGGGAAATTCGCCGTTTAAATTCACTATAGTTCAACCATCAATTTCAAGACCTCAGAGCGGTTTTCGACCCAATAAGCAAGAGCTTGGTCCGCTTCTCCAATGGGAAAAACCTTGGTGATCAACTCGTCTGCATCGTCACCCAATGTTTGCAGCGCAGAGATGACAGCCTGAAAGTCATCGCGAGTAGCGTTGCGCGACCCCATAATATCCAGTTCTTTCAAATTGAAGATTTGGGTCTGATAGCTGACAGGTTGTTTGGAATAGCCGACGTAAACCACGCGGCCACCGAAGGCGACCATATCGACAGCGCCAGTAAATGTTGAGGGTAAGCCCACAGCTTCAATCGCAACGTCTGCACCATCGTCAGATGTGAAGGCCTGAACTTCATCCAGCAATGTTTGGTCGGTTGCTGTTGTGAAGTGTTGCGCGCCCATCGCTATGGCAGTATTGCGTTTTGATGCAATAGGATCGACAGCGATAACTTTTGCACCACGTTTACTGGCGCCCAAAATGGCGCCCATGCCGATCATGCCACATCCAATTACGACTACTGTATCATCGGATGAAACGCGTCCACGCGCGACAGCGTGAAAGCCCACGGAGATCGGTTCTACCAAGGCTTGTCGTTGTGGAGATAGGCTGCTGTCAGGAATGACATTGCTTGCGGGCACCACCATTTGCGTACGCAGCGCGCCATCTTGTTGTACGCCAAGTGTTTTATTGTAGCGGCAAGCATTACTGCGACCGCTTCTGCATGAAGTACACTTACCGCAGGCTGTATAGGGCCAGAAAATTACCCTTTGCCCAACTGCTACGTCTTTCCCTGCATTGCTGCCTATACTGACAATTGTTCCGCTAACTTCGTGACCAGGGATGCGGGGCAGCTTAACCAAAGGGTTCAAACCTAGAAACGTATTAAGGTCGCTGCCGCAAAGGCCAACAAATGAAACCTGAACCAATACATCGCCGGGCCCAACTTCCAGATCGGGCACGTCTCGCAGGCTTGCCTTTTGAATATCCTCAATAACCAGCGCTTCCAATTTAAATTCTCCGTCTGTACTAGATGATTTGGCCTGATAAGCGTCGAAATAGAAACGTTCACCGTTAATGGGAATTAGCCTCACGCTAAGATGAACAAGCCAAGTATGATGAGTTTATAGATAGCTTGAAACTGAACAGAAGGCACCAGTGCAAATTCGAGAATATCCTGCGTGAATCCGAGTCG
>JBGCFS010000016.1:0-13942 GCA_045107035.1 Hyphomicrobiales bacterium | reverse complement strand
ACCAAATTGTCGTAGGAAATGCTGTCGCCATAGCCACAGACCATAGCGGCGATTTGTGTATCAAAAAGTGGCTTGGGAATGATATCTCCCAGCTTTAATATAATTTCCAAATCCTGCCGCGCAGAATGAAAGATTTTGACGACGGTTTCGTCTGCCATCAATTTGAAGAAAGGCGCTAAATCTATGCCCTCTGCCAGCGGATCTATGAGGACGGCTTCTTCATCGCTGGCGACCTGAATAAGACACAAGATCGGCCAATATGTGCTTTCGCGCAGGAACTCGGTGTCCACGGTTACAAAGGGGTGTTTTGCTAGTCTTTCGCAAAGTTCCGCAAGTGATTTCGTATCAGTAAGCGTCGTAATTTGGGACAAGTTTCAAGCCTTGGTTTTCACATATGAGCCCGGTGCGTCTTCAATAATGGTTACACCATTGTCGCCGGGCTGACGCGCTGGCACCTGAGAGTTATTTTGTTCTTCAATCCAGGCATGCCAATGTGGCCACCAGGATCCTGGATGTTCTTCGGCTTTGGCAACCCAATCATCAAAGTTTCCTTTGGGTGCGTGGCCAGTCCAGTATTGGTACTTGTTTCTGTGCGGTGGGTTCACAACACCTGCAATGTGTCCTGACCCAGACATTACATACTGCACGGGACCACCGAAGCAGGACGATCCTGTAAACACAGAAAGCGCTGGAGCGATATGATCTTCCTTGGTGGCAAGATTGTAGATCGGAACTTTGACTTTGCTCAAATCGAGCCGCTCATCGCCGATAATCATGTTTCCCTTGGACAAACTATTTTCAAGGTAGCAATTGCGCATGTAGAATGAATGGTTTGCCGCTGGCATACGTGTGGAGTCTGAATTCCAGTATAGCAGATCAAATGGGAATGGCTCTTTGCCGCGCATGTAGTTATTTACAAAATACGGCCAGACCAAATCATTAGAACGCAGCATGTTGAAGGCGGTCGACATTTTCGAGCCTTCCAAATATCCGCGTTTCTTCATGTGCTTTTCAAGTGTGCTGATCTGTTCCTCATCAACGAAGATTTTCAGTTCACCTGCATGCGTGAAATCGACCTGGGTTGTAAACAGTGTCGCAGAAGCAATTCGAGTGTCTTTTTTGGCAGCCATATACGCCAACGTCACCGAAAGCAAAGTCCCGCCAACACAGTATCCGATCGCGTTGACCTTTTTCTCGCCAGTGGCGTTTTCAATGTGGGTGAGGGACTCTAAAATACCCTCTTTCATGTAATGTTCGAAGCTTTTCTCAGCCTGTCTTTCATCGGGATTGACCCAAGAAATGACAAATACAGTATGACCGTGTTCAACAGCCCAGCGTATGAAGGATTTCTCTGGATTCAAATCCAGCACATAGAACTTGTTGATCCATGGCGGAACAATAAGTAGCGGCCGTTTCAGGACTTTTGGTGAAACGGGTGTGTATTGAATCAGCTGGCAAATATCGTTTTCAAAAATCACTTTGCCGGGCGTGACGGCCATGTTTTCGCCGACCTTGAATTTCTTTGGATCGGACTGGCGCATTTTCAATTCGCCATCGCCAGCAATCATGTCTTCGGCCAGCATGCGCATGCCCCGGACCAAATTCTCACCATCACTTTGGATGGTTTCCTTGAGCAATTCAGGGTTGGTCAGAAGGAAGTTGGATGGTGAGGCTGCGTTTGAAAGCTGTTTGACATAGAAATCAGCCTTTTGCCTCATATGTGGATCAAGGTCGTCGGCATCTTCAACCAACTCTTGCGCCCAATTGCTAGTGATGAGGTAAAACTGTTTCAAAAAATCAAAAAATTGATTTTGGTCCCACTCTTCATCTGTAAAGCGTTTGTCGCCCTTGAGGGGTTGTACAGTTGGCGTACTCTCTTGCCCTTGCATGCGTTGAAGAGACGAACTCCAAAGGCTCATATAGTTCGTCCAGAGCTTCGTTTGAGCGCTCATGGCACGCTCAGGGTCTGACATCCAATATTCGCCAACCTTGGAAAGTGTCTTTACGACTTCCGATATTTCATCATTGATGTCTTCGCCATCGCGTCGGCCTTCTTCCCGCGGCTTCAAGTAAGCTGCAAGTGCTCGACCTGCTTCTTCCGCAGCTCGCGCCAGATTGTTGGCGAAGCTTTCCGGGTTTTGGACAATATATTCCAGCAGGTTATTGTCTTTTAATGGCTCTTTGGGTGTGTCCGTCATAGTCCCTAGACTGTGCGCAATTGTTTCTTTTACAGTCTATGTAACATTCGCTAGATGCAAGCGAAAGCGCGCTCAAAGCATATTAGCTATGATAATTTGGCGGTTTTCATCGAAATTCGTCTTTTCACGGCCATAGTAACGTGAAACAAAGCGAAAATTCCAAACTTTAAGAACCATCACAAAGAGAGATAAATCGATGGAAGAGTTCCACAAAGTTAAGCGCCTGCCAGTTTATGTGTTTGAACATGTCAACAAAATCAAGGCAAAAGCGCGAGCGGGTGGGGCGGATATCATCGATCTTGGAATGGGCAACCCCGATCTGCCTACGCCGCAGCATATTGTCGATAAGCTGGTGGAAACTATAGCGAATCCCAAAACACATCGCTATTCAGCGTCCAGAGGTATTTCTGGTTTGCGCAAGGCGCAAGCTGGATATTATGAACGGCGCTTCGGTGTAAAGCTCGACCCGGATACACAAATTGTCGCGACGCTCGGCTCTAAGGAAGGCTTTGCGAATATGGCGCAAGCCATTACCGCGCCAGGCGATGTGATTCTAGTTCCGAATCCGACTTATCCGATTCATGCGTTTGGTTTTATTATGTCCGGTGGGGTTATTCGCTCAATTCCAGCTGAGCCTGGTCCTGAGTTTTTCCACTCTGCAGAACGCGCAATTCGACATTCAATTCCAAAGCCGTTGGCGTTGATATTGAATTACCCTTCTAATCCGACTGCTTACTTGGCCGATTTGGATTTCTACAAGGACGTTGTGGCATTCGCCAAAAAGCATGGTCTGCTGGTTTTGTCAGATCTTGCTTATTCAGAGATATATTTTGATGAAACTCCGCCGCCCTCTATTCTTGAGGTGGAGGGAGCCATGGATATTGCTGTGGAATTCACAAGTATGTCCAAGACATTCTCCATGCCAGGTTGGCGTATGGGGTTTGCCGTTGGCAATGAACGTTTGATTGCTGCGTTGGCCCGCGTGAAATCCTATTTGGATTATGGTGCATTTACGCCAATTCAGGTGGCCGCAGCAGCTGCTCTCAATGGTTCAGAAGACTGTATTGACGAGGCCCGTCAGATTTACAAAGGACGCCGAGATGTAATGGTTGATTCTTTTGCACGTGCCGGTTGGAACGTCCCATCGCCTGGGGCTACTATGTTTGCGTGGGCGCCATTGCCAGAAGGGTTTAAACAGATGGGATCGTTTGAATTCTCCAAATTGCTTATCGAAGAAGCAGATGTTGCTGTTGCTCCCGGCGTTGGCTTTGGTGAGCATGGCGACCAACATGTGCGCATTGCGCTGGTGGAAAACGAGCAAAGAATTCGTCAAGCTGCGCGAAACTTGCGTCGCTTCCTTGCATCCGCCCAGCAAACTATGCCAAACGTCGTCCCAATCAGCGCGTAGACGCTGACATCACCTATAGCGATTTCGGAAAGATCATCGATGACGGATGCGTTGCGGCTTGGCGTTGCCGGTCTTGGAACTGTTGGCTGTTCTCTAGTTCAGCTTTTGGATCAACAAAAAGACCTTTTGGAGCGTCGTTGTGGCCGCCCAATAATTGTGACGGCGGTTAGTGCCAGAACGCGCAACCGCAATCGCGGTATATCGATTGATGTGTTCGATTGGCATGATGATGCGGTATCTCTGGCGACTTCAGACAAAGTCGACGTCTTCGTTGAATTGATTGGTGGAGACAGTGGCTCTGCAGAAGATTCCGTTCGCGCAGCACTGCAAGCGGGAAAGCACGTTGTCACCGCCAACAAGGCGCTTTTGGCCAAGCATGGATTGAGTCTGGCGAAATTGGCCGAGGAAAAAAATGTATGCCTCAATTATGAAGCTGCTGTTGCCGGTGGCATTCCCATTATCAAGGCAATGCGCGAAAGCCTTGCTGGAAATCAGGTTTCCCGTGTTTCTGGTATTTTGAACGGTACCTGCAATTATATTCTCACGCGCATGGAACGTGAAGGTTTGTCATTCGCGGCCTGCCTCGATGATGCCCAGCAGCTTGGATATGCCGAGGCTGACCCTACGTTTGACGTGGAAGGGTTTGATACCGCACATAAGCTCGCGATCCTGACCAGTCTTGCTTTTGGGACGGAAATCAATTGCGATGAAGTTTATGTAGAAGGCATTTCTTCCATTACGCCGGAAGATATTGATGCAGCTGCCGAGCTTGGCTACCGCATTAAGTTGCTCGGCGTAGCTCAACGAACTGATACAGGCATTGAACAACGTGTGCATCCAACAATGGTGCCGTTATCGAGTTCTTTGGCGCAGGTCTCCAGTGTTACAAATGCTGTTTCTGTGGATGCCGATGCTGTTGGTAATATCGCCTTGTCTGGCCCCGGCGCTGGTGGAGATGCAACCGCTTCTGCAGTGCTAGGCGATGTTTCAGATATCGGTCGCGGCGTCGAAGTATTGCCGCTGGGTGTTAGCGTTTCGAAACTGCAACCATATGTGCGTGCAAGAATGCGCGCCCATGCGGGCGGGTACTATATTCGCCTGACGGTGAACGACCGCTTGGGCGCGTTTGCCTCTATTGCAGGTCGCATGGCTGAAGCCGGTATTTCACTCGCGAGTATCGTCCAAAAAAGTGTGGATGGTCAGCCAGATGTATCGAACGGTCCAGCCACAAAAACTGTTTTGCTTATTACGCATGAGACAACGGAAAGCGCTATTCGGGAAGCGCTTGTTCATATTCGATCCGACGGACACATTGTCGGTGACCCACAACTGATCAGGCTCGAAAAAGCCTGATCGCACCTCAGGGGACAAAAGCCAGGGGCTTTTGGGCATACAAATGAATACCTCTCTCACAGATGATACTGTTCTAGATCGCATCCTGACTTTGGAGTTAGCGCGCGTAACAGAGCGGGCTGCAGTTGCAGCGGCCAGATTGCGTGGTCGCGGTGATGAGAAAGCTGCAGATCAGGTAGCAGTTGATGCGATGCGTCAAGAGCTGAATGCATTGCCAATTGATGGCACGGTAGTTATTGGCGAAGGCGAACGCGACGAAGCGCCAATGCTCTATATCGGTGAACGTGTAGGCCTTGGTGAAGGTTGTCCAAAAGTGGATATCGCACTTGATCCACTTGAAGGAACAACCATTTGTGCCAAAAATTTGCCTAATGCATTGGCTGTTGTAGCAATCGCAAAGCAAGGCAATCTTTTGAATGCACCTGATGTGTATATGGAAAAAATTGCGATTGGCCCCGGTTATGAGGCCGGCGTTGTTGATTTGGATTTTTCGCCGGTCGAAAACATTGCGCGTCTTGCGGAAGCCAAAGGTGTGCCCGTTAGTGGTGTAACCGCTTGTATTCTTGATCGCCCACGCCATGCGCAGATGATTGAAGATGTTCGCAAAACCGGTGCTGCGATCCGGTTAATTGGCGACGGCGACGTTGCAGGTGTCATTCACACCACAGAGCCGGAAGAAACCGGCATTGACATTTATATGGGCGTTGGTGGTGCCCCGGAAGGTGTGCTGGCTGCTGCCGCGCTTCGTTGCATGGGTGGTCAAATGCAGGGGCGCCTTGTCATTAAGAATGACGAGCAGCGAGACCGAGCAATCAAAATGGGTGTATCCGACGTCACAAAAAAATTCGATATGTCAGAAATGGCGATGGGCGATGTGGTGTTTGCCGCAACTGGCGTCACAGATGGCAATATGTTGGATGGTGTAAGATTCAATAAGCATAATATTACCACTCATACTATTGTTATGCGTTCATCTAGTTCCACTGTGCGTTGGATAAAAGCGTCGCATAAACAGTCTGGAAAATTCTAGAATCGAGGGCTTTCTTGGAACTGCGCAAATTTCTCGGCGTTGAAAAGTCACTAACCGAACGTGCCTGGGTTGAGAGCCTCGACACGAAAGCGCAGGCTGTTGCGACAGCAATTTCCCAGCGGCATCAACTGCCTGAGTTAGTCGGACGCGTCCTTGCTGCCCGAGGTGTTGGTATCGACGAGGCTGCAGGGTTCCTCGCGCCATCACTTCGAGACTTGATGCCAGATCCAAAATCTTTGACAGATATGGATCTCGCTGCTGCGCGGCTCACCAAGGCTATTGTTGATGGAGAGCAAGTCGCAATTTTCGGCGACTATGACGTTGATGGTGCAACCAGCTCTGCATTGTTGTACCGGTTTCTCCAACATTTTGGTGTTCAGGCAGAAATCTACATTCCTGATCGTATTTTTGAAGGCTATGGACCAAACGGTCCGGCGATTGACGGTCTCATTGACAATGGCGCGCAACTGATTGTTACAGTAGATTGCGGCTCCACGAGCTTCGAAGCCTTGGAGCATGCAGCAAACCGCAATTGCGATGTCGTGATTATCGATCATCACCAAGTTGGCGAAACTCTCCCAATTTCCACAGCGCTTGTGAACCCAAACCGTCAGGATGATTTGTCTGGACAGGGGCATTTGGCTGCTGTTGGCGTAGTGTTTTTGACACTTGTCGCGACATTGGCTCAGTTAAAAGCGTCAAATCATCCAAAGACTTCAAGCTGCAATTTGCTTGAGTGGCTTGATCTGGTAGCGCTGGGAACTGTTTGTGATGTGGTGCCATTGAAAGGCTTGAACCGCGCTTATATCACTAAAGGATTGGTCGCCATTCGGCATGGTCAAAATCCGGGACTAAACGCATTAATGAAAACTGCGCGGCTTAACTCCCCAGCCAACGCATACCATCTTGGGTTTCTCATTGGGCCACGTATCAATGCAGGTGGCCGCATTGGTGATGCCTCTTTAGGTGCAAAGTTATTGGCCATGCAAGACCCGCTTGAAGCCGAAGAAATTGCGGTGCAGCTTGACGATTTGAACAAGCAGCGGCAAGCCATTGAAACAGATATGTTGGCGGTTGCAATTGCTGAAGCTGAGCGTGATATCGGGTTTGGAGAAGGCCCACCGGTTCTCATTACTGGTCAAGACGATTGGCACCCAGGAATTGTGGGTCTTTTGGCGGCACGTCTGAAGGAGAAATTTCACAGGCCAGCCTTTGCGATTTCATACAATTCAAATGGCGTCGGCACGGGCTCTGCGCGATCTGTGCCTGGTGTCGATGTTGGTGCTGCTGTTCGCGGAGCCCTTGAAGCTGGAATTTTGGTCAAGGGCGGCGGCCATGCAATGGCCGCGGGTATTACGATTGAACGTGCGAAACTTGGTCGCTTTAGAGAATACTTGGAAGAGCATCTGACAAGCGCAGTTGATAACGCACGAGCTCAAAACCATTTGAAAATTGATGGTGCAATCACCGCCAATGGCGCCACTCTGGAATTTATGGACTTGGTTGAACGGGCTGGGCCATACGGCTCGGCACATTCCCAACCCGTTTTTGCTCTACCGGCGCACTTTATTGGTCCTGCAAAAATTGTTGGGACAGGCCATGTGCGTGCAAGCGTTTCTTCTGGTCATGGTCAACGATTGAATGCCATAGCATTTAGGGCAGCTGATGGGCCTATTGGGCAAGCAATGTTGAAAAACCGGGAAGGTACATATCATCTTGCCGGAACATTTTCCCTCGACCATTGGGGAGGACGGCCTAGCGTTCAGTTTCGTATAATGGACTTGGCGCGCCCCCATGCCCGAAAGTGAACAATTTTTTCGTTTATTAACTCTCCTATGTTGAAAATGGTCAGGTTGCAGAACGAGTTTAAGATTTCTCTTGTTATACGTGTGGAGCTATACTGCGCACGCCAAGAGTTTAGATGATTGAGAGTTCAATGCTTCGTCCAAGAAACTTATTGCCACATTTTGCAGTTGCAGCAGCCCTACTTTTTTCTCCCTCGCTGGCGCTTTATGCGCAAAATGCGCCGGTCGTAACTGAGCTCATTAAAACCAGGGTTGAGCTGAAGGGAGCCTTTCTTGCAAAGCAAGTAGATAGCCATCTCAAGCAAAATGATCTGGCTTTAATGGCTGTTGGCGACTTTCTGGCGGCAAACCCAGATATATCTCCCGCAATTGCACATGCACGCCTCAAGCGTTACCAAAAAGCCGCTGCGGGCCTGAGGTCAATCCTTGCCATTGGAGCAGATGGTAAATTGCAACACGATAGCTACAACTTACCTGCACCTGATTTCAACTTGGGTGATCGTATTTATGTTCGCGAAGCAGTCAGGCAAGGAACTGGTGATCTGCGTATCAACGCAGCAGTCAAAGGGCGTCAAAGTGGCTTGCCATTCATTCCGATCACGCGTGGAACTTTCGATGTAGAGGGAAATGCGACAGGAGTGGTGGTCGGTATTTTGGGGCCTGAAACCCTGCTACCAGAAGACAGTGAGTGTGCCCTCTGTGTATCGGCTGTACTGACGGAACAGCAGGATGTTTTGGTGAGCCGACCTTCTGGTCTGCAGTTGCCAAAAAACCTGTTGGATAGCATTAAAAACTCATTCTCGAAATCTGGCTTGGAACTGGTCGATATCAATGGCGGTAAGCAACTGGTTTCATGGACTAAAAATGAGTATGCAAACGTCACTACGGTTACAGCTGAGTTGCTGCCTGATGAATAGGCAATCTGGTTTAGCTGCAAAGCTGAATTAGTTACGCTTTGTATTTGTGACAAGAAATTTAAACGCTTCTAGCGCATCTCTTTCAGAAAACTGCTCCATTGGTTTCCCAACAGCGTTTTCCACAGCTTTTACAGTGGCTGCAGGATCCAAATTTTGGCTCTCTGCGGCCAGCACAACCATCAAATTTAGTTCGGCATCAAAAGACGGTTTACTAAACCTATGGTAGGTATAAGTGCCTGCGATACCTGCCGAAATGCCTGCTATCAAAAACACCAAAGTTACCAAGATTACCCGGCGCCTACTGTGCCTTGGGTCGGTTTGATGCTGTTTCAGCCGCTCTTGTAGTTCGAAATCTAACATTTAATGCCCGCCTAAAGCGATATTTGATGGATAAAACTACTACTGCGATAATTCGCGAGTCGTTTCAACTTTCCGTCCTTGAGAATAGGTGAGCCAATGACAACCATTCAAGTTATTCCCGCAAAAAAGAGAGATTTACCTGAGATTGCAAAAATCCATTCCGCTTGTTGGAAGGATTCCTACGCCTTTCTACCACCTGAAATCTTGAAAAACCGTAGTGAAAATTACCGGATGAATCAATGGAAACGATGGATGAAATCGCCAGGTGAGGCGGAATGTCTATTTATGATCCGATATGAGGAAGAAGGGATAGGGTTTTGCTTTGCTAAACCAAATGATGACCCGGATGCCCCAGACAACGCTGGAGAATTGCACGCTGGCTATTTGCTGCCTGAATGGCGCGGCTCGGCTGCAGGGCCAAAGCTGATGCTAACAATGGCACAATATTTGGAGGCAAATGACAAAGCGCCACTTGTACTTTGGGCATTCAGGCAAAACCCAATGCGTATTTGGTATGCACAACTTGGATGGAAAAAATTTATTGAACGCAATCGAGTTATCGATGGTGTCGCTATTCCTGAGTTTGGCTACGTTAGTCCGCCGCTTGAGAAGCTTTACGGGAAATTGAACGCTATGATTGCGAGCTGCGACGCGCGCGGCGTTGAGCTTCAAAAGAAACGATTTTATCAATCGGCGCGTCGTCCACATCTTGCAGGTAGTGACAAAGCTCAAGGAAAAGATCAGCGAATTCCTTAGGGCCATTTTCCAGCACTCGTTTGTCTTTAATAATGTGGAAGGCAACATTGTAGATAACTTTTGACGAAATGCCGTCTACGCTTTTGTCGAAATGGGGAAGCTCGAGATACTTTCGGATGATTGCTTCCTCATGGGCGGCCAGGGTGCGCTTTCCTGACAATATTTTGCTGACAACAGACACGTCTCTGCCAAGAGCCGTAGCAAGGCCCTGTCTCGTCTTGTCTGGTTTGTCCAGACCATCAAATATCCAAGTTAGATCCATTAAACCACAATGTCGAAAGCACCGACTCCTACAACCAGTAGTGAATGTATATATCGTTGTGCGAATTTCGCAAGGCGATCATATGTCCAGTTTGGGTAAATGGATATTAGCTCCTGAATGAATTTCATAACGAGCCCAACGCTGCATTCTAACAATACCGCGAATTCCAAGTATTCTATTGATACAGATCGTTGATATATGCACAAAAAAGCACCGGACAATGCCGGTGCCTTTTTTGGCTTTGCGTGCCACTGTAAAGTGGCACGCCCTACGGGACTCGAACCCGTGTTTCCGCCGTGAAAGGGCGGCGTCCTAGACCGCTAGACGAAGGGCGCTTCGGAAGTGGCTTATAGAGAGGATTCTTAGGGTGGGCAACCCTCTTATTGGAGCATTTTGAGTTTTTTTAACTTACTCGCATTTCACCTATGGAATCCTGCCGTTTTACACCAGTTTGCCTATCGTGCTTCTACCAGTGACCGGTGTTACCCATAGACGCCCAAGGCTCCTGAGCGGGTAGGGCATCTCCCTCTTGAAGTAGCTCAATCGAAATATTGTCCGGTGAGCGAACAAAAGCCATGTGACCGTCACGAGGAGGGCGATTGATAGTTACGCCCATGTCCTGCAAATGTTGGCACAGCGCATAGATGTCTTTAACGCGGTAGGCGAGGTGACCAAAATTTCGACCTTCGTCGTATTCTTCAGGGTCCCAATTATGGGTGAGTTCTACCTGAGCCGACTCGTCGCCAGGTGCAGATAAGAAAATAAGAGTAAATCGGCCTTTCTCGTTTTCAATTCTGCGATTTTCAACAAGCCCAAGTCCTTTGCAATAAAATTCCAAGGATTTTTCCACATCTACGACGCGGACCATTGTGTGGAGATATTTCATGTTTTGGTTCCTGATTGGTTAGATAATAGGTTTGGAAGGTCGTCTAACGCTTACATACACCAGTGAGTTAGATTGTCGCAAAGATTGGTATTCTGTCAGTTAATTGAAGCGCTTAAATACCAACCTCAGGTCGAGTTGCTGGGGTTGCAGCCAATAAAATGCGACAAACATCACCATCCGGCTTGATGAACAAGCATCGCACGGTGTTTAATCAGGACAGAATCAGGTGCCGTGTGATGAAGACTAAGAGTGTGGACATTTCGTGTTGTTGCATAAGTATAAATCACATGGCATCAAAGTAGGTAGATAACGAAGGCTGATTCTGAACGTGTCGGGGGTCGACAGTCAGAGGTAAGTTTTCGCAGTCTTTGAATCGTCTTATGGTTGCAATTTTGTTGTGACGTTTGAGGATTAAGTGGTTTTAAGACGACAATCGGGTGAGAGGACAGAACAAATGGGTGCAAAGCAACCTACAAACACAGGTTCTGTGCAATCAATTGCCATAGGCTCTGAAGGTGGGGCCACTGGACAACCTCTTGATCTTTCAGCTCCTGATATCCCCTTAGACATCGAAGTTGTTGCTGGGGCTATAAAGTGGTTTGACGTCTCCAAGGGCTATGGTTTTATCGTGCCCGATGGCGGTGGCAAAGATGTTTTGCTTCATGTGACAACATTACGTCGCGATGGCTTCTTAACAGCCCTTGAGGGGGCTCGTGTCGTCTGCGAAGTAACCAACCAAAGTAAAGGTTTGCAGGCCTTTCGCGTATTGTCGATGGATGAAAGCACAGCTTTGCAGCCGTCAACGGCTGAGCCTGCGCGTACTCACACTCAAGTTGAACCTGAAAGTGAGATGGTTTTGGTTACCGTGAAATGGTTTAACAGGACCAAAGGCTTCGGGTTTGTTACTGAAAGCGAAGAAGCACCTGATATTTTCATTCATATGGAAACATTGCGCCAGTTCGGACTAACTGAGTTAAGGCCGGGACAAAAAGTACTTGTGCGATACGGCAAAGGGCCGAAAGGTTTGATGTGCGCTGAAGTACGTCCAAGTGATGGTCCAGGCCAGCCTGTTGCCCACTAGTTTAATCAAAATCTACTTAGGCTGATTTTTGATTAAAACCCTCATATTCCTGACGTAATTTTGCTATCTTGAACAACGGTAATGCGTTCTTGCGCTTGCCCGTTATAGTGTTGAATTCAAGAATGGTACTCGAATCATGTGTAGTCGCGACAAAACACCTACTTCAAATTTCGTATCTCGCTTTGTGATGCGAACTATTATTTCGACCATGCTTGCCGTTACTTGTTTTGTTAGTGTTCAAATTGCAAATGCACAGGAGCCGCAATTCATTGCACCGCATCCAGTGTATCTGACAATTCAAACGTCACAATCCATTGAAAAGTTTATCGTTGAAATTGCTGACGATGAGGATGAGCGTCAGGTGGGACTGATGTTTCGCAAAAACCTTCCAGCCAGGCAGGGAATGTTGTTTGATTTCGGTGCCGAACGCCTCGTTACCATGTGGATGCGCAATACCCCGTTGTCGTTGGACATGGTTTTTGTAAATCGCCTTGGAAAAATTGTTCGGATTGCGGAAGGAACGACGCCGTTTTCAACAGATATTGTGTCTTCTGGTGAGCCCGTGCTGTATGTTTTGGAATTGAATGCAGGTGAAGCAAATGCCACGGGAATCCGTCGTGGAGATACGGTTCATCATCCGCTAATTTCAAAAAATATTCATTGATTTTGAGAGAATTGGGTTTTTCAGCAAATGCGGTCTTGTCGCGGCCAATTAGTCCGTGTATGAGACGCTTCTCTGATGCTCGCAAGCGGGCTCAGAAGAGGGTCCGGGGTATAGCTCAGCCTGGTAGAGCACTGGTTTTGGGAACCAGGGGTCGAGAGTTCGAATCTTTCTGCCCCGACCACTCTTTTTAACTTTCCCAATTATGATGAAATTGAATCTGGAACGGTAAATCCGTTCTTGCAACCTTGGTACGTGTGGCTGTATCTAGGGTGAAGAACAATACCTTTGGATTGAAAGATCAACATGGTCGCTCGAATTTACCAGCCAACGAAAAACCCAATGCAATCCGGTCGCGGAAAATCCGATACTTGGATTATGGAGTATTTGCGTGAATCTCCGCGAAAGATTGAGCCTCTTATGGGCTATACGTCTTCGCGCGACATGAACCAGCAGATCAAACTAACTTTTACATCCAAAGATGATGCCGTTGCATATGCAGAGCGCAATGGCATTGCTTATCAGCTTATCTCTCAAAAACTGCGCAAAGTACGCGCAACGTCTTATTCTGAAAATTTTAATTTCAATCGCAAACAAGCTTGGACTCACTAGTCCAATTTTTGAATGGCCCCGTAGCTCAGCTGGATAGAGCAGCGGACTTCTAAGCCGCAGGTCATAGGTTCGAATCCTATCGGGGTCACCATTACACAAGACGAGATTACTAATGTCGCCTGAGGCGCCTGATTTTTACGAAGATCTGAATGAAAGCTTATTGCGCGCTTTCGGCCTGTTGTCAGATGCTGTCTCCAATCGAAATGCTCCTTTCCGCACGCCTGTGATTTCTTCTATTATTCAAGATGAAAAGGGCGAACTGACTCCAAGTTCGAGAATCGTGGTCTTGCGTGCATTTGATTCTCTGCAGCGTCGCTTCCGCTTCCATACAGATATTCGATCAGACAAGATCTCCAACTTTCAGAACATACCCAGTATATGTGGATTGTTCTATGATCCCGCTGAAAATCTCCAGCTGCGTCTTACCGGTAGATGTCGGATAGATCAGGACGGCGCGCTCGCTGACAGGGCGTGGGATGAGGCGCGCCCATTTAGTCGTGAGTGCTATCGAATTGAGCCTGGACCGGGCTCCCAAATTGAGTCCGGCTCTTCGTATATTGAGCAACCAATGTCAGACCACCTTGACCCTGGACGAGACAATTTTTGTGCAGTC
>JBGCFS010000159.1:0-5470 GCA_045107035.1 Hyphomicrobiales bacterium | reverse complement strand
AGGGCGGTCGCTGTGGCTCAGTACCGACGCAAGTTTGATCGAGAGAACCGGAAGGACGCAGGGCATAACATTCAGGATTAAGCCCCCGAAAAATGCGAATGCAGCAAACATTAGGATCTGACCAAATCCGGGCAGGGAACGCGATAATCTAAAAGGCGGCTGCGCAACTTCCTTTGACCACTCAGGTTCAGCCGTTACGGCACGTATCCCATCAGTTACTGTCAAACGCAGCTGAGGGATCGTGTCATCACGTGCTCTCAAAGGGAGCTTTGCCCAAAGTTCCTTGCCTGACGCGCTGACCCGAATGTCAGGTTTCCCAAAAGTGAACGCAAACCCCATCTCGGGGAAGACATCAGGTGATCGGAATGAGGTCGGGCTGGAGGCGGTTACGACAAGTGCTTCGTAATCAATTGTGGCGGACGTGATGAGGATATCGCTTACCGCTGGGCCTTCGGGCACTTTCCGTGCAAAATCGGTAATGAGAGATGCCGCCTGCGTATCGATCCCGATGCCAGCCGGTATCGCGAGGGTCAAATCGAAGTCATGGGGTACGCAAATGTCGGAACACGTCAGTAGCGTGACGTTTGCCTTCAATAGTGTTGGTTGTCCGGTTTTCGTCAATGCAACCTGTATCGGCAGAACAACGCGGTCGTAATATCCGAAATTCTCGATCCCAAAGGCTGTAAATCGTTCTGGTGCAGGCCACAGAATTTCAGCTGCTTCTAGATTCTGAGATCCTGTCCAGTCAACTTCGGGTGGAAAACCCACCTCACCTGGGGATCGCCAATAGGCTTTCCATCCCTCTGCAAGCTCTAGATTCAAGCCAAGTGACAAAGTTCCAGCGTTTGGCGCAACACCGTCTTCGACAGAAATTAGACGAGCTGTCAGCGCCGGATTAGAAAATTCTTCGGAACTTGCAGCGTTAACGACGGATACCCAAAAAAGAGAAAGTAGGGCGAAGAGTAACCGTCCAATTACCAACCTCATCGGGAAACGTTCGAGGTTGGGCCGATTAAGCGCATTGATCGGCCCAACCTTCTTCCCGCTCCAATGCGATAATTCGCTCGATCATTTTTTCGCTGACTTGTCCTTGAACGACTGTCCGTCCAATAACCAATGCTGGTGTACCGACGAAGGCGAAAGCTCTCGAAAGAGCCGCGCTGTTTTCCAATTCGATCGAGACGTCATCGCTGTTCATATCGGCAATCAACAACGCTTCATCAACGCCAATGCTTTGAGACATGTCTGTTAGGTATTCTGGTGTCGCGGCAAATGCTGATCGCATCAGACGTTCATGAAAGGCGACATATGCACCTTGCCGTTTTGCCGCTAGTGCGGCGCGCGCCGCGAGATCAGAGGTGTCGCCCAGCAAAGGCAGTTCGTGCCAAGCGACAGCAACTGCGTCGCCTTCGGTCTTGACCATCTCTGCCAAGCGTTTGGTTTGGACACGGCAAAACGGACAATAATAATCAGAAAATGAGGCCATTGGAACTTGGCCTTCTCCTAGCTCCAGTCCCGAGTACAATGTCCCGCAAATGTCCGCATTGATACGCGCATCGGCCCGTGCTTCGGCAGCAATGGCTTCCTCATCGTCTCCGCCACTCAATCCTACGAATGGATCGTAGGCTGCCGAGGACACATCGCCTGCGACGAATTTACGGAACCCTTTTGGACGATCCAAAGCGGTGAGTTCCAGTTTCTCCGGCAAAAGAGATGGCACGATCTTAAAGGCCGCGTATCCCGTGACTACGGCACCGACTGTCAAAAGCGTATTGCGTTTGTTTTGGTCCATGACGTCGAAAGCCTTCAAACATGCGAGAAACGTTACTTGTTGCGTAGTCTTAGGGCTGCATTCGCGTCAACTTTACAAATGGATACAAACAAAAGCGCAGTTTTCCTAGGGGGTTAGTCGTCTTCGCACTACAACATCAACATATCGAAAGGCGTTGCTATGCTTAGATCTTTTTTTGTTGGGGCCGTTGGTCTTGTACTTGCTGTATTTCCAGGCTTCGCTTTGGAGTTTTCCCCTCTCCGGTCTCCAACTGGACCGGGCGCACAGGAACCGGTTCTGTTTGCCATGAATGATGCGCGTGTCGCGATGAGTTGGCTAGAGCCGACTGCGACAGGCTTTTCTCTCAAAATGTCGATTGGTGATCGAGATGGCTGGGGGCCGTCGCGTACGGTGCATTCGTCGAACAGCATGTTTATCAACTGGGCTGATTTTCCGTCAATTGCAGTTTTTGAGGATGGCACAATCGCGGCTCACTGGCTTCAGGACAGTGCAAACAGCGGGTATGCTTATGACGTCAATATTGCGCTTTCGCATGATGAGGGAGTGAGTTGGAGTGATCCAATAACCCCTCATCGTGACGGCACTACGGGTCAGCATGGGTTTGTCACTTTGCTGCCTGTAGGGGATGAGATGTTGAGCCTCTGGCTGGACTCGCGTGCTTACAAAAAAGATGTGTTGGAACGTGAAAGTGATCTGCCAAATGCGATGCAATTTAGGGCGACTAAAATTGCCTCTGATGGCAGCTTGTCCGAAGACGTTCTTTTGGATGCGCAAACGTGTACTTGCTGCCAAACGGACGCTGCCGTGACTGAGGATGGCGCTGTAATCGCCGTTTACCGGAATAACACAATAGATGAAATTCGCGACATCGCGGTGGTTCGACTGGAAAATGATGCGTGGTCTGATCCCGAAATTGTTCACGCGGACGGCTGGGAAATTTCGGGGTGTCCAGTTAATGGTCCTGCAATTGATACCTTCAATAAACAAGCAGCCGTCGCTTGGTTTACCGCTGCCAACGATGATCCTGCAGTTAAGGTCGCTCTGTCTGATGATGGAGGCAAATCGTTTAGCGCGCCGTTGCGGATTGATCAGGGCGACGCCGTTGGGCGTGTTGATGTGATGATGTTGAATGAGGTACAGGCATTCGCGACTTGGGTCGAGTGGAGCGATACAGGGGAGGTGATACTGTCTTGTGTCTTCGAGGGAGAGGCTAAGTGTGATGCCGTTCACCCTATCGCTGAGAGCGATGGATTGGGTTCGGTCAACTTTCCAAATATGGCTCGGACACGCGATGGTGTCTATTTGGCTTGGAGCCAACCCGCACCGGAAACGTCAGACGACCCAGATCGTGATGCTACAATTGAAATTCGGTTTGCGCCTTTTGAGAACTGAAATTCCCTGTGCAGAATACAAACTAATACAAATCATGGCGTTAACGAAAACTTAAAAGTCGGCTATTGAGCAGGAGAACTTGGGGAGTTCTTGCTGTTTCGTAACCAACGCCGAGCCAAAAAAGAATGATTGAAAAGCCACAACACTTAGGTTTGCTCGCGTCTAGTGGATCTGGGCTCCTGCTTGCAGGGGCTTGGGTGTTCCAGATGTTTGGTTATGCACCCTGCGCGATGTGTCTTTGGCAAAGATATCCGCACGGCGTCTCGATAGCCCTTGGCGTTCTTCTTCTTTTGGGTCTGCAGTACCGCATTATCTATGTTCTAGGCGCTTTGGCGGCGCTGACGACTGCCGCCATCGGTGCGTTTCATACAGGCGTTGAACGTGATTGGTGGGAAGGTCCGACCTCCTGCACCGGCTCTGGGCTGGATTTGACGAATATGTCTGCTGAGAGCCTTTTGTCAACAGAAGGCACATCTGATCTGGTCATGTGCGACCAAGTCGTATGGGAATTTTTAACCCTATCTATGGCCAGCTGGAATGCTCTTCTAAGCGCGTTTCTTGTGATCGTGTGGATAATGGCCGCCCGTAAAAAAATCGAGGTACGAGTTAATGAGTAACGTAACAACCGATAGCATTGAAGCCGTCCCCACAGGCTACCGAGTTAACCCCATGGGGCTGTTCTGGTTCTTGCTTCTTACGATCGGCGCGATCCCCGTGTTTTGGAATGGCTTTGTGTCATTGGTCGCGGCTTGGTCAACACCGGAATACAGTCATGGACCATTGATCCCGATTATTTCGCTTTATCTTTTCCTCAGAGAACTGCGCAAAGATCCAGTCACTGACTATGATAGTCCAAAAACGCGATGGCCTGGTCTCCTAGTCGTTGGCCTTGGGCTGGCATTGGCCGTCGTCGGCAATTTGGTGCGCATCCCTGATATCACCACCTATGCTTTCATTATCTGGACTGGCGGCGTGGTTCTGACGGTATTTGGCTGGGACAAGGGCAAGAAGCATCAGCTTCCAGTCTTGCATTTGATCTTCATGCTTCCACTGCCTCAAATTCTCTACTGGAAATTGCAGATTGGATTGCAAGGTATCTCTTCCGTACTTGGCGTTTGGTTTGTTGACCTCGTTGGTATTCCAGTTTTCCTCGACGGTAACATCATCGATCTGGGCGTCTATAAATTGCAAGTGGCTGAAGCATGCTCTGGCCTGCGCTATTTGTTTCCAATCCTAAGTTTTTCCTATCTGTTCGCGATCCTCTATCGAGGGCCTTTCTGGCATAAGGTCATCATGTTCTTGATGGCGGCACCGATCACTGTGTTTATGAATTCATTCCGGATTGGGATGATTGGCATTTTGGTGAATTCCTACGGGATTGAGCAGGCTGAAGGCTTTCTTCACTTCTTTGAAGGTTGGGTAATTTTCGGCGCCTGTATTGGGCTGTTGTTCTTGATGGCGATTGCACTGCAGCGTCTGACACCAAACCCATTGCCGCTATCCCAGGCGATCGATCTAGATACGACAGGTCTGTGGGGTCTTTCACGTCAGGTTGTGAGTATTCGCAATTCGGCGATTATGGTGGCTGGAGCTTTATTGACCGTGTTTATTACGTCGGCATGGGCCATATCCCAGCCACCTGATCCCGGTCCAATCGCACGGGAGAGTTTTCAGGTATTTCCACGTTATATGGATGTTTGGCAGGGGCGCCAAAATCGGCTCGATCCAGAGATTGAAGAAGTTCTAGGCGCAGATGATTATATCGAGGCCAATTACATCTCGGATCAACAGAAGGCGCCCGTAAACTTTTTCTCGGCATTCTATCATAAACAGACAGAAGGCTCGGGTATCCACTCACCAGAGGTTTGTTTGCCTGTTGGTGGCTGGGAAGTGTTCCGCTTTGGTAAAAAAGAAGTGTCGTTTCCAGAGACAAGTTTTGGCACATTCGAACTGAACAGAGCGATCATTCAGAAAGGGTTAAGTAAGCAAATGGTCTACTACTGGTTCGAGCAACGCGGTGTACGTCATACCAACGATGTTGTGGCTAAGATTGACGTAGTTTTGGATGGATTTCGCATTGGTCGAACGGATGGTGCGCTTGTTCGTTTTGTAACTCCGATGCTCGATACAGAAAGCGAAGGGGACGCGGAGGCAAGAATTGAAGCTCTTATGACTGAAGTATTGCCGCGCTTACCGCGCTTCATTCCAGGTCGCGAATCAGAGCTTTAGGGAGAAATATTAGCAATGCCCCGCCAATTATTCACTCGCAATACCGTTGCCTTGATC
>JBGCFS010000158.1:0-10501 GCA_045107035.1 Hyphomicrobiales bacterium | reverse complement strand
TTGACACCAATGTGTGCGCTCTCTTATATGCGCGTAATTCGACAGTATGTTGGATTACGTTCAAGGTCTTATGAAGACTAGGGCGGAGTAGCTCAGCTGGTTAGAGCAGCGGAATCATAATCCGCGTGTCGGGGGTTCGAGCCCCTCCTCCGCTACCATAAATCATTGATTTTTAAAGTAAATTTTTTTGCCTTCTGGATGACTTGAAATACGGTCTAACATTGGCCAAACAAAATTAGCAAAAAACCAATAGGCATCGACCGCACCTAGAGAATTTGTCCGGTTCGAATTTCCACTTAACTAAGTCGTAACAGCCCTCTGGATTTTAATGGAGTTCACGCGTTACTGGCTCAAAATACCATTAATCATCCCATCATATCGGGATGGGTCAAATTCACTGCGCTTTGATTCAAGAACCCGATTTGTTTCCACCTTTAGTACCTCTACTACTGCAGTGCGCACAGCCTCTGGCTTAGGCCGGATGTTGGTATCCTGAATTATACGTTCGATATGCTCTACCACCACTCCAAGACGGTCGTAGTCCATCTGTGTTGGCGCAATCACTATTTCACCATTAAACAAACTGGATGCCGAAAATCCATATGTTGCAGCGATAGCAACAAGCTTTCCTGCATAGATTCTGGTTTCGTCATTTTCCCAACGCCAGAGTGTATTCTTGGGCACCCCCAACAGCCTTGCCGCTTCTGACAGCGATAGACCTTTTGCGTTTCTGGCCTTTTGGAGAATTTCACCAAAGAGTTTGTTATGTGCATCATCCATTCCCCCAACATTCCACGTTACGGAACGGTAGCAAACAAGTTTTGGTTTGTATGATGAATTAACTTGCGAATCGTTCCGTAAAATGGAATATGGGACATATGAATTTATCTGACTACATCAAATACAACAGGTTGATTTTAGGAACCGTCGCAAAACACTGCGGAACAAGTGCCAGTACGATTCTTCGATTAAGGGATCAACAGGTCACACCAAGTGCACGCGTAGCAAAAGCGATATGGGAATTCATAGGAAGTCTGTTTAGTTATTTCAGTATGATGTCCATCGGTATCGGCGCATTTTGTGGATACTTACTTGGATACCGACAGGTCAGCTTTTTTGTTATAATACTGGCTTGCCCGGCCATTTGGTCATTGCAGGCAATGTTTATGTTGGTGTTTGATTCCAACATTAAGGCATGGAATTATATCAGCCGTACCGGCGCACAACGAGGTGTTGAGTGGCTGATAATGGCTCATTTGATATTGCATCCATCAGTGGTGGTACTCGCAATCATAGCAGGCCGGGTTGTATTCGCCGGGGAAGTTGAATTGATCAGGGAACGGGGTTTAAATCTTTCAGCAAATGAGACCCTTCATATGCTGAACGTTCTATCCAATCATCCTGAATTGGCATCAGCTGGCTGGTTTGCAACCCGTTGGGCCAATATGAATGCCGATGAAAGAGCCCTATGGGTTCATCATAAATTGGAAAAATTACAGCAGATTTGGATGTTGGGGTTCGACCATGATGATGTTGGTGGGTTTGAAGCATATGGCGCATCGTTACCAATGCAGCTGGCTGCTATCGACAGTGTTGTAAAGGTGGAACCGCCATCAAGTTGGCCTTCTCTCCAGATTTAGCCATATGGTTCAGAATTTTGAATAGGGTGGGATTATTACGATGCGATTGAGAAACGCGCTTATGGGCGCTCTATGGCTGTTGTGTGCATCATTGGTATCGGTCCACGCATTTGATGGTTTGTATTATCCCAAAGACGACCCTGAGCCATGGAATTGCAAGGCAGAAGATATCGGCCAATATGGTGGTTCATTGGGCGTGCAGGAAGACAAGCTTTATGGTGTTGAAAATACTTGCACGCTGACCAGTCCAAGAACCACCGTGTATGGTTTGGAGTTTATTGGATTATGCTCCGGTGAAGGTGATGAGTATCGTGAGATTATAACGCTCTTACGTACGCCAATGGGTCTTACGGTTACATCTAATGGCCACAAGAGTGAGTGGTTGCAGTGTCCCTAATGTGAACAGTGACAAGGGTGCGATCCTATTTACGTTAGCGCCCATTTATTCCGACGGCAGTAACTTTTTGATTTAGGTGGACTTTGATCCACCCAACTATTTTTATCACCTAACGAGGTTTCCAATGAACAGGATCATACTCGCACTATTGTGTGCGCTTCCAGCTATGCAATCTTCCAATGCTTTTGACATCAATGATTTGGTATCAGCACATTATCGCTGTGCGGCATTGCATGATCTCAAACGATTATCAGAAGACGAGGCAGATATATGCGCGGATTTATACGAACAGATGAAACTGGAATTTGTTGATGGTGTTGATTGGGACGCATTTAAAGAACTAGCCGATGAAGATCGATCATCCGTCAGCCAACAAGGGTACCTGCGATTCAAGGCATGGGAACGAGCTAATGCACAACTGGTAAGGCAGCTAGAGGATGATGCGCTTCATGCAGTAGAAATGAACTGATTGATGGAACACCGTCGTTATAAACACACCAACACATGCAAAACATTTTATAACCAGTAACAGGATTTAGAAGATGTTCCCTGCATCTGTTCTACGTTATTTTTGATCAGATTACGTATCTTGAGATGTGCCAATGGAACCGGCTGCCATCGACAGCCATACATTCGCCATTGCATTGAGCTGATCGTGTCACCGGCAAACATGATTTGATATCAACAAAATCATTGATCCTCAGTTGATTACACAATTCCTTTCGCTAATCAGTAGTCAGCGTTAACAGGAAAGAGCCTCAGTCAATCTAAATATCTATCCATTGGTCAGCAAGGTGAAGGGTATCAATTTAAACAATTGACAACTTCACAAAATTTCATTTAGTTGTAAATCAATGAAATTGGAATTTGCAATGTCTTTTGAAAAATTTGCCACACGATTGAATTCATTTGCGTCCAATGCGCACGAATATTGGCCCGATTTAACTGGAAAGCCAACGGTTATGCAGATGGCTGGACGCGCCGCCACAGTAGAGGGCTTAACTCATCTTGATCTAAATTATCCAGATCATGCAGAGGAAGATATAGTTGGACAAACTCGGCGCCTAGCCGACCTCGGTTTGGGGGTAAATGGTTTGGCAATGAGGTACTACACCAATCCCAACTTCAAGCTTGGAGCGTTTACCAATCCCGATCCTAGAGTTCGTCAGGAAGCCATCGACCTGACCAAACGAGGCATTGATGCTGCTTGTGCCACTGGTTCGAACTTGATGACGATTTGGCTTGGGCAAGATGGTTTCGACTATTGTTTTCAAGCTGACTACGAGCGCATGTGGCAAAATGAAATAAGTGCAATTCGTGACGTTGCAGATCACGATCCGAATTGCCAAATAAGCATCGAATATAAGCCTAACGAGCCTCGTGCGTTCAGTCTTTTGCCGGACATGGCAACAACTTTGCTAGCAGTCAAAGAGGCTGGATCACCAAACCTTGGGGTAACCTTGGATTTCGCTCACGTGCTTTACGCAGATGAAGTGCCGGCGTTTGCAGCTGCAATGATTAATCGCCACTCAAAACTGTTGGGCGTGCACCTAAATGATGGCTACGGCAAGCGCGACGATGGGTTGATGGTCGCATCAGTCAATACAAAATCGACCTTGGAATTGCTTTGGCAGATAAAGAGCGATGGCTATGATGGTGCAATTTATTTCGACACCTTCCCTGATGCAAGTGGTCTCGACCCTGTTCGAGAATGCCAAACCAATATTGAAACAGTACAAAGTCTAATGCGCTCTGTTGATCGCTTGAATGGCGACAACAAATTGCGAGAAGCGCTAGCAAATCAAGACGCGGTCAGCTCCCAGCAGATCGTAAACGCAGCTCTTGGAGGGAGATAGACAGGTGCTGCACCAATAAGAGTGACCTTCAAAGGGTTACTTTATTTAAGCGTTCTATGGAGGAACTTATGAACACTAAATTTACCACAATATTAGCCGCGAGCGCACTTGCGCTCGGATTAAACACTGCAATGGCACAAGAAATGTCACCTCTTAATTCGGACAGTGAGCCAGATCGCATGGATTGGTCTGAACTTGAAAGAGATTTCGGGCCGTTTCCTGCTGTCCCTGCAGGGACCAAAGTTGGGGGCGTTTCAAAAACACTGACCAATGAATATTGGCGCACACTTGGTGAAGGCTATGCCAATATTGCAAAAGCCAACAACGTAGAATTTGTCTACCAGGCCGCCTCAAGTGAAGGTGACCAACTTGGTCAGCTGTCCATTGCCGAAACTTTGATCACGCAAGGTTTCAACGCATTGCTATTCTCACCTCAGACGGATGCAAACTTGCTGCCTGCTTATGAGAAAGCCGTCAGCATGGGCGTTCCGGTTTTGAATGTAAATGATGCGGTTATTCCAACAGTTGCCAACTATGTAGGCAATGTTCAAAAAGACAATGGTGTACGTGTTGCCAAGTGGTTTATTGACAATGCAAAGGGCGGCAAGGTTGCTGTTATTGAAGGTCAACCTGGCGTTTTTGCTGCTGGTCAAAGAACAGCAGGCTTTACTGAAACCATCAATGGAGCCGATGGCTTTGAAGTTGTAGCAAGTATACCTGCCAATTGGAGCCGGGAACTGGCCTTTAGTGCGGCGGCTACAATTTTACAACAACATCCCGACTTGATTGGTTTTTATGCCAACAATGACGGTATGGCACTAGGTGTTGTTGAAGCAGTCAAAGCTGCTGGAAAACAAGATCAAACGGCAGTGTTCGGAACAGATGGTGTATCAGATGCCTATGCATCCATTCGTGCTGGTGAGCTGACTGGAACTGTGGATAGTTTCCCAGTTCTAACGGGTGAAATCGCCATGGAAGTGGTTCTGCGCATGCTAGCAGGCCAAGACCTCCCAAGAGTTGTAGCAACACCGCAAGCATTGATTACAAAAGACAATGTTGAAGACTACGCTACAACAGATCAAGCCGCACTTCGCAAAATTCTCCTCTCAGAATAAGTTTGCGACATAATGCTGGTCAAAGTGATGAAGCTTTGACCAGCTTCCCTTCAAATTAATTATAGCAATTGCTTTGTGAGAGTTGAGGAACCAATGCCGGCTGGTTTAGCGACACGTCTCAGCCTGATTGGCATGACAAAGAAATTTCCGGGAATCAAAGCCCTAGACAATGTTACATTTGATGTATTGCCGGGTGAAGTGCATGGATTGCTGGGAGAAAACGGCGCTGGAAAATCTACACTCTTGAATATTTTATCAGGCGTTCGCCCCGGTGACGAAGGGCATGTCGAAATAGATGGCAAAACGGTGGATATTAAAACGCCACTCAATGCGCGTGAAGCAGGGATTGCGATGATCCATCAAGAACTTCAACATGTTCCTGAGCTCACGGTCACACAAAATATATTTCTCGGGCGACCTATGACCAAGGCATTTGGTGCTCTGGTCGATACAAAATCTCAGATAGCGCGCGCCCGTGCAATCCTTAAGGATTTGGACCCGGATATTGACCCAACTGTCCCCATTAAAAATCTTAAGGTTGCACAGCAGCAGGTTGTCGAAATTGCAAGAGCGCTTTTGGAAGATGCGAAAATAATTGCGATGGATGAGCCAACATCTAGCTTAACGCCGAGTGAGTTTGAGAGATTGGCTGAGCTAATAGAATCCCTATCTTCCAAAGGTGTTTCTGTAATCTATGTCTCTCACAAAATGGATGAAGTGTTTAAAGTGTGTTCGCGTGCCACCATATTGCGCGACGGCAAACGCGTCTCAGTTGTTGATTTAGATGACGAGACAGAAGAGAGCGTTGTTGCAAAAATGGTGGGTCGGGAAATTATCGGTGCTCAGCATATTTCCCATGCGACTTCAGATGAAATCATGTCCGTTAAATCGCTTGGTCGAGCAAAGGCAGTCATTGATGTGAATTTCACACTGCATCGCGGCGAAGTCTTGGGGATTTCCGGGCTTGTTGGCGCTGGCAGGACAGAACTCTTGCGCCTTATTGCAGGCGTTGACGCTCCAACATCCGGTCAGATTTTGGTCAATGGAAAAGTGTTGAAATCCAACGATCCGCGACATGCAATCAATGCAGGCATAGGATTAGTCCCCGAGGAGCGAAAGCGCGAAGGTATTGTACATGCTCGTTCAGTCGCATCCAACATGGCTCTGCCATCAATGCAGAAATTTACCAAATTTTTCATATTGAACCATGGTTATTTGCACAAGGAAGCGAAACAGGTCATGGGCGATTTGCAGCTTCGTCCGAATAATGTACGCCAACCCATCGGGACATTTAGTGGCGGCAATCAACAAAAGGCCATCATCGGCCGTTGGTTGGCTGCTTCCACAGAAATTTTCCTGTTCGACGAACCAACTAGAGGGATCGATGTTGGTGCAAAATCCGAGATTTATGATTTGATTGAAAGGCTTGCCCAAAAGGGAAAGGCCATCATTGTCGTTTCGTCCGAAATGCCAGAAATTATTCGTCTTTCAGACAGAGTATTGGTCATGCGTGAGGGGCGTGCCGCGACCACGTTGGAACAATCAGAAATTTCAGAGACCGCGATTGCACATCACGCAATCTCGCAAACCAGCAAAGTGGCCGCCGAAACTTAGAAATAAGCTTGGTTACACAGTATCAGGAAATATCAAATGGCTATGGAACATGCAAAACCCGCAAACAATATATTGAGTCGATTTAATTTTAGCGTTCGCGATGCTGGAACGTTGTTGGGACTTTTAATAATTGTTGTGGTGTTTTCGGTTTTATCACCAGTATTTCTAACACTTCCAAATATCATCAACGTGCTGCAGCAATCATCGATCAATGCTCTGATAGCGTTGGGCATGACCCTTGTCATTATTTCGGGGGGCATTGACCTTTCTGTAGGTCCAACGGCCGCACTTTCTGCCGTTATAGGCGCAACATTAATGGTGTCGGGCGTTCCTGTACCATTGGCGATTATGGCGTCTTTGGGCGTGGGAGCCATGTGTGGTTTGTTCAATGGCGTCTTGGTTGCTTATGCCGGGCTGCAGCCTTTCATTGTTACGTTGGGTGGGCTTTCGCTCTTTCGCGCATTGTCACTTATCTATACGGGCGGCAATCCGGTTTTTGGCATACCGCCAGAATTCAGAGAAATATCCAATGGAACTCTCTTCGGGGTGCCAAATCCGGTTGTTATTGTTGCAGGTATAGCGCTTGTTTTGTGGTTTGTTTTAAACAAAACCCCATTGGTCGAGTACATACCTGCCGTTGGTGGAAATGAAGAAGCTGCTCGGATCGCGGGGGTGCCAGTCGCACGTACGAAGGTTGCTACTTTCATGATATCTGGCGTTTTGGCCTCTATTGCAGCGCTTATACTTGTTGGCCGTTTGGGAGCTGCCGAACCCACCATGGGAAACCTTTGGGAATTAGACGCAATCGCTGCCGCAGCTATTGGAGGTGCATCCTTGATGGGTGGCAAAGGCAGCATGACAGGCACTGTCATTGGCGCGATCATCTTGGGTGCGCTCCGGAATGGACTAACGTTGATGAATGTTCAAGCCTTCTATCAACTTCTTGCGACAGGCATTATAATCATCGTGGCTATGCTGATTGATCGAGCAACACGAGGAAAATAAATTTAAATGACCAAATTGGATACGGGGACAATCGGTGCTCAAATTAGAATGCGCCTGCCAAATCTGACGCCCTTGGAATTACGTGTCGTAGGCGCAATCACCAGCCGGGAATATTTGAGCGAGAATTCCACGATTAAAGAGGTGGCCAAAGACTCATCCGTTTCGGAAGCAATGGTTGTTAAGATAGCAAAGAAACTAGGCTTCAAAGGGTTTCGTGATTTGCGATCGGGGCTTGTTGAATACAAGCAATCGGACAGCGCCAATCTTTATCATGAGATTTCACCAGACGATACGTCTGCAGAAGTCATCCAGAAAGTATTCCATACCTCGATGCAGGCGTTGGAGGAAACGATAGCAATACTCGATATTGAAGCCTTTGATCGTGCAGCAGATATTATGCACAGCGCAGTACATCGGGATTTCTACGGTGTGGGGGGATCAGCGCAAATCGCGAGAGATGTTGCTCACAAATTTCTACGCTTAGGAATTCGTGCATCAACTTACGACGATGCACATATGATGATGATGTCTGCGTCTGTTCTAAAACCCCAAGATGCTGTCATTGCTTTCAGCCATTCCGGTTCTACGACGGCTGTTTTGGAACCACTAAAACTCGCACGGAAAATGGGCGCGCGGACGATAGCCGTTACCAACTATGTTCAAAGCCCTATAGCCGAAGCGGCAGATGTTGTTCTTTGTTCAACCTCCCAAGGTTCCCCCCTGCTTGGTGAAAATGCAGCCGCGAGAATCGCTCAACTTAACATTCTCGATGCGCTCTTTGTTGCAATTGCGAAGAAAGACTTTGCAAGCGCTGAAGCCAATTTGCAACGTACGATGAACGCGGTTGATGGAAAGCGTGAGAAATGAGTGACAAGTCTTGTTTGGTAGAACCTGCAATAGTTGTCATTGGCAGCCTTCACTACGATATTTTGTTGGACGCACCAGTTCGGCCGCGTAAAGGCGAAACCGTTGTCGGTCATAGCTGGCACCCTAAGTTTGGCGGGAAAGGTGGAAACCAAGCACTTGCAGCAGTTAAAGCCGGCATTGAGACGCGATTTGTTGGTGGCGTAGGCGTGGATGATTTTTCCACTTTCATGCTAAGAAATTTGGAAGAAGCAGGTATTTCAACAAAGCGAGTATCCCGTGCCGCAACACAAGGAACCGGAATGAGCGTCGCAATTATGGATGCTGAAGGTGACTACGGTGCTATTATCGTATCAGGTGCAAATGCATCGATTGATCTCGCAATGTTTGAAGATGAAGCTCTTTGGACAGCCTCCAAAATACTGATATTACAAAATGAAATTCCGGCCAGTATCAATGTTGCAGCTGCGCATGCCGCCAGTAAGGCAGGTTTACAGGTTTGTCTGAATGCTGCACCGACGCGTGAATTATCTAGCGAACTTCTGGAACTCGTCGATGTATTAGTAGTCAATGCGATAGAGGCGGAAGACCTTTGTGGGTTGGAAGTAACAGATTTAGCAACAGCACAAGAGGCTGCCTCTACGCTCAATGACATGGTAAAAACTGTTGTAGTTACAGCAGGAGGTGATGGTGTCGCCGTTGCTTCAAGCAATGTAAAATTTATGATTGAAGCTTTGCCTGTTGAGCTCATTAGCACTCACGGGGCAGGTGATATGTTTGTTGGAACGCTATGTGCTGAGTTAGCACGTGGTGACACAATCCAAAACGCAGCAGTAATTGCCAACAAAGCCGCCGCAGACCACGTTTCAAAAAAAGATATACATAGCCAATTTGCGCCATTGGTATAGATGAATATAGTCTCAGATTTGACTGCATGTAGCATCTGAGACCTTTCCGGTGCGACTACCCATATTTGATGAAAATGGACTCTGAGTTGCGGCCAGCAATTTTCCGAATCCAGCAGAAGTAATTGTCTGCCCCTTTAATTGGGTGTTCAGGTCAAGCTCGTTTTCCGTATTTTTTGGGTCTTTGTCTCTCATCCGGGTCACGCTTCTCTTCGCAGTCTGTTTGGTATTCGAATAGCACCGCTGCACGCATATGTCGGATCGGTTGTAGAGAGCCCCGCTTTCCGGCGGTGCATCTTGCCGACACACAACGCCACATCTTCAAGCTAGGAAACCAGCGCTTCAACTCTCGAAAAGGTAAGACGGTTGGCACCGCCTTCTCATGCTAATTTCATCTCATTCATTCACAACCTCATTTGCCTAAATATGGTTAGACATTCGTTTGTTGAATGTCGGCAAGTGAGGACAAAACACATGTATGATCAAAAATGGACAATCCGTGGAATTGATGATGAAGCACGGGCCATCCTAGAAGAAATCCATGACGTGTACGTCGGCAGAGTTTTTGGGCCCAAAGGCGGCTTAAATTAAGAGATTGTCTGGCTCATCTGGTTAATTGCATTATGCGGCACGCTGGCTGTGATGCAACCGGCGTGCCTCGAGCGTCTTTCGTTTGATCCTTTCCCTTTGTTTTAGAATTGCTTTGTCGCGTCCGAAGTAGACGTCTGATGGTGTGACGTTGTTCAGGCTCTCATGATAACGCTGATGGTTGTAGTGATCGACGAAGGCTTCGATTTGGGCTTCAAGATCACCTGGCAAGAAGTAGTTTTCCAGCAGGATGCGGTTCTTCAGGGTCTGATGCCACCGTCTCCGCTGGCCGGCAGGCGTTGCAAAGCAACGCTGAGAGGCGATCTTACCTTGGGTTTGAGGGTGATACGGCGCACCACGAGAGTGTTTCATGCCCTTGTCTTGCAGCCATTCCGCCAAGTCGCCTGAGACATAGCTGGACCCGTTGTCGCTGAGCAGGCGCGGTTTGTGGACGCCGTGAACCTGGTCGCACCCGGACGCCTGCAAAGCCAAGTCGAGCGTGTCAGTCACGTCCTCA
>JBGCFS010000157.1:0-10111 GCA_045107035.1 Hyphomicrobiales bacterium | reverse complement strand
AAGATCAAAAAAACGACGCACCCAAGCAAAACGCCGAATGCGCCTCTCGCTTTCGGTTGCCTCATGTTGATTAAAAAGGACAATCCCAATGCCTGTAAAAGCCATTATCTTTCACGAAGTTGATGACGTTTCCCACTGGCTCGCCTCATCAAAGCGAGAAGAAGTGTTTGCAGGTGTGATGGAGGATATCCTCACCTTCGTGCATCCCGCGCAACCAAACACGGTCGGCTTGTCCGGAACCATTCTTGACATGACGAAATTCGAAGTGGTCATGGCCAGCGAGGCTGCAGGGGAAGCGATGAAACACGATGGCGTGCGCCCCGGCACTGTTCAACTGCTTGTCGAAGGCTAGGCTTCAAAACTGAATACATGTTGACGCTGCGGACTTCGGACAAAGAGTCAAAACACCCGAGCTACCATCAAAGACATTTGCCCCCAGACGCAACACAAAGGCTGAAGACACATGACAGCGATCGAACAGAGTACCGGAATAAAAAAACCGCTCAGCGGAGACACAAACGGTCGCATCTGGGGCCTGCGCGCCGCAGATTGGGCCAATATCCAGGAGCGGCAATGTGCCCCGGCCTATCATGCCGTTTTTGAAAAAGGCGGTGTGGGCCCAGAAACATGCCTGCTTGACGCAGGATGTGGCGCGGGCATAGCCCTTTCGCTCGCTTCGGAACTTGGCGCTCACATATCGGGCATTGACGCCTCCGCTGCGTTGCTGGAAATCGCACGGCGCAGCCTGCCAGATGCGAAGTTTGCGCAAGGAGATATTGAGGAATTACCGTTTGACGACAATGCCTTCGACGTTGTCACCGGCTTCAATTCTTTCCAGTATGCGACTGATCCCGTTGCGGCCTTGAAAGAGGCCCGCCGCGTGACCAAACCCGGCGGTCGTGTTTTTGTCATGACATGGGGCGAACCGGCAGGCATGGAAGCCGCCGCCCTTGTTGCAGCGCTCAAACCTCTGCTGCCACCGCCGCCGCCAGGTGCAGGCGGGCCATTTGCGTTGTCTGAACCAGGCAAACTTGAAACGCTGGCAACATCGGCCGACCTCACCCCGATTGAGGTTTTCGATGTCGCGGCACCGTGGCACTATGCGGATCTTGCAACTGCGCAGAAGGGTCTTGGCTCGTCCGGCGTTGCGGCGAAAGCAGCTGAGATTTCTGGACAAGATGCCCTTGACGCAGCACACGCCACAGCGCTTGCCCCATTCCGGCAATCAGACGGCAGCTATCGCATCGGCGCATCATTCCGGGTCTTGATGGCGGGCAATGACGCGTAAATTTTGATTTATCTGCGCTGAACTATTGACTACAATTGGGCTGATACTATGCTTTTATCGATATTCCATCCGCTGCATTTACGGAGATCAAGATGACCCCAATATTGCAAGTTGCAGCCATTGCATTGGCAACCCTTGGAACCGGAGCAGCGACGATGACCGTGATGAACCAAGATATTGCCGATTTGTCTATCCCAGAAGGAGATTGGGCTGCCGGGCATCAACTTGATGGCAAGACATTCGACATCATGGGCACTGAGACGGCCAGCGGGGCGATACTCGAAGGGCACATCACGTTTCGTGACGGCGCTTTTCAATCTGCCGATTGTCAGGAATACTGCGATTTCGGCTGGTCCGATTACCAAACAAAGGTAATCGACGGCGTGGTCCATTTCAATGTTCGGGCGATATGTCCCGACGCGCCACACACCGTGGTTTGGTATGGCACCGTGACGGATGATACGATAGTCATTGACGCCACCTGGACAACGCGTCGCTGGTACTGGACCAACCAAATCCCGGTTTCGGCAAGCGGGACATTGGTGGACGCTACAGACCAAAATATTTTGGGCTGATGATTTAACGTGATTCCAAAAGGCCTGAGCCTCAGCGGTCTGGTATTGCGACTGGTCGTTCTTGTTGCATTCATCATGCTTGCCACTTGGGGTGCGCACCTGGTTCGCGATGCGCTGAACCTTCAAATCCGGCCAGATAATGAGCAGCAGGTGCATCAGGTCATCATGCTCGGGTCTGCCGCATATGTCGGGCTTTTGGCACTTCCTTTTGTGCCGGGCGCCGAGATCGGGCTTGCGATGCTGGCCGCGTTTGGCCCGGGTATCGCACCTCTCATTTATATTCTAACAGTGACGTCGATGATGCTGGCCTATGCAATAGGACGGTTTTTGCCGATTAGCGCGCTGGAACGACTGCTGTCTTTCTTGCGTTTGCGTCGTGCAGCACTTCTCGTGGCGCGCGCTGCCCCTTTGTCGCGCGAAGAGCGGATCGCGATGCTACTCGACGGTCAATCGAAACGCGCTGTAAAGCTGGGATTGCGATATCGCTATATCGCTGTCGCGCTGGCAGTCAACACACCGGGTAATTCTATCATTGGCGGCGGCGGAGGCATCATGATAATAGCGGGCTTGAGCGGAATTTTTTCTCCGTTTCTGACATTTGTGACCATCGCCATTGCTGTCGCTCCAGTGCCGTTGGCTGTTATGTTTTTTGGTTTGCAGATTTGAAGTCATCTGCCGTGTCGTTCGTGCTAGGATCTGCCTTATGTCCGGCTGCGTTGCAAAATTTCAGATGGAGTTTGCGCTGACACTTATCCAGCTACGTCACACACCGATCTAACGACAGACCAAGAAAAACACCCGGACCGAATGGAAAAGATCACTTCGGCCAAATGGTCCGTTATGGAATGCATTTTGGGAGTATTAACTGAATTGCTCCGAGCTGGTCCCACAAGATGACACTGCGAGTATTTTGGAATGTCTTGGCCGATCTGGCCCAATGTCCGCTGGGATGGCGTTGGAACAACTCGGCTTAAGCCCTTCGTTTGTAGAGCACCCGGTTCGCCAGCTGTATAGAACCTCCCGAAAGTGGTCGTTCGTGCGACTGCAGCGCATAATCGCTGCGCCCGCATAGTCGACATCCGCAACGTCACGGAATCAATTCTTGTTGTGGGCTTTACTCAACTGTTCAGGAGGTCTCACCCATGTCTGGTTGCTATTGCCTCACCAAAATCAATCTTGAACTTATCAAACCCTAAGTCGTGTGACCCCACAGCTTAATTTTGAGAGACGCGCGTGAAATTGATGGGCCACACAACACGTTGCCACCAACAAATTCGGTGACAACGCTTCGTTGTTTTGGGCGTTCTATGCTTTCAGTTCTGCAAGCATTTCGTCAAGGATTGCGAAGCCTTTGCCCCAACCATTGCCCAGTCCTTCCATGGCGCCTGCAAAACAGGCGATCTCAGCATCGGTCGCGTTCAAAGGTATCCAAGTGAGCCTCACTTTGGTCTGTGAACCTAAATCCTCAAAAGTGACCGTTGTCAGCAATGTGCGAGGCCAGTCCTGCATCATGGGGTTTGATACGATATTCCAATCGGCGTCTGTTGAAGAGTGGTGCCAAATCAGTTTGTCTTTGGGTGTTACTTCCTGAAATTCCATTTTACTGAGATCAGAATTTTCGCCCCATTTCATCTCATTCAGCCATACGCCACCGACCCTTAAGTCAAATTTGTGGATGACAGTTTCTACGCCCGGCCCATACCAACGTTGCAAGAGCTCGGGGTCTGTCCAGGCCTTCCAAACCATGTCCTTAGGTGCGTCAAACATCCGGTCGTTGATATACTCTGGTAACTCACTCATCGCCTGCTTCCTTCGCTTTGGCTTGTTTCATACTAAAGAGGACACCATCGAGCTGATCAAAGCTTGTCCCCCAGAACTTTCTAAAATGGTCCAGCCAATCAGAGGCTACGGCCATGTTGTCGGCCTTTAACTTTGCCGGGCGACGTTGCTCATCGATGTCCCGCTCCACCAGCCCGGCGCGCTCCAAAACCTTTAGATGCCTGGAGATCGCAGGTTGGCTCATCTCAAACGGTGCGGCCAGCTCGTTTACCGATGCCTGACCGTCCGCAAGTCGCGATAGAATTGCCCGCCGCGTGGGGTCCGCTAATGCCGAAAAAATAGCATCGAGATTTGGTTGTGTATTTATATAACCTTGTTGTTCCATAACATTATAGTTATATAAAAATTGAACAGAGTCAACCGTATCTCTAGTCATCAAAAACATTGCGTAGGCGAGCTTCAAACTAGGGCTGTGACTGTAGCGCCATCGCGCCGTAAATTGGCGGTGCTTGTGCTGATAGTCCAATTAATGCAAAGTAAATAAGGGAAGCGGCGGTTAAGGACGATATTAGAATTCGACCATCCGGCGTAAGTTGGGGTGAGAAATGAAAAGCTTTTTCAAAGTATCAGTGTGCACGTTGGCACTTGTAACCTTCGCCGGTTCGCATAACACGTTGCTAGCACAGGAAACTTCGTCTTCACAAAGCCAGAATACGGGCAGCGATACTGCAGTCTCTAATTTTTGGGCCCAGGTCACGCCACTTTATAAAGAATTGGCCGAACAGAGATCTGCATTTGAGGACGCCTGCAAGACTTTTGATATTTACACGCTAAAATTTCCGAAAATTAAACAAGAACTGGATGACGCCCAGAAAAAATACGACAAATCTCGGAGCGGTTTTTTTGACGCGGACGCGGTTGCTCGATTGATGAATCGTATCAATCTGAATGGCGCCAGCGCAGTAGACAAATATATTGAATTGAATAGCGGTGACTCAGACGCTGCAGAGCTCGCTACCTATGCAGGTGAATTGGTAGCGAATTCCAATAATCCTGAGCAACTTGCTAAAGATTGGGGAGACTTGAGTGACAAGCTCCGTGGAGCATCTGATGAGGCAGGGGTTGCATTGGGTTGGGCTAACGCTGAATTTTCCTCCGTGTTTACTGCAATTTTGTCGGCCGAGTACGATAAGGAACTGGCAATTAATCAAATACTAGAGCTTGAAGAAAAAATCGAATCCTTACGTACTTCGAGCGGTGGTACGCCTAAATCCATTGTCGAGCTAGCCAAAAAAATTGACAAGTTGGATGGCGATCTTGAAAAGATTTCCGTTGACGATGCCACCCTGTCGAATGGCATTGATGATCTGGGGTCGAAGCTCGATAATGTGGACAATCTGCTTGAGGAACTCTGGCGGAAATACGGTACTCCAGGCACGTCGCGCGTCACCCAAATTCCCGTGGAACCTGTCCAAAGAAATCGCCGAAATATTCCCCAAATTGTGCCGGCTGCCATCGACAGAGAAAACATAATCGTACTTGATGAGCCGACCGGTGATATTGGGAAATGGTTTTTTATCAATTTAGGTGCTGGTGCAGGTCTTTGGACGGATGATTTAAACTTGCCTGACTTTAGTCAAGGCATACATGGTGATCCGGGATTCACAGGCTCGATGGAAATTGGCGGCTATATTCCGGATTTTATCGGAGGATTGAGCACGACTATAAGCGTCGTTGTTCAACACCAGATTTCACACAATGATTTCCTGTTCAATTTCAATGCGCCCGGTACGCTTGCCCTAGGCGGGCGTGAAAGCAATACCGATATCTTCGCCAGATTAAATCTTGAGGGCCCACTGTTTTCTTTGGAAAATATGAGCTGGTTCGGCGGTGTGGGTGCAGGTCTGTCTCATCGGAATTTTGATGCCACCAATGGCGGCATTACGGTGCTGAGTGGAGATGCGATAACGCCTATGTTCAACGTGAATGCGGGTGTGTTTCACAAGGTCAATGAATTTGTTGATGTCGGTTTGGAAGGCAGTGCCAATTGGCGAGACAGTTATTCTGTATCAACCAACACAAATGTACCAAGCGATGTTGAAGGCACCTGGAACTTTGCAGTTATGGGCAAGGTGCGCTTTAATCTAAACGCATTAACGGATCGACCGACCAGAACTGGTTTTTGATAAGCACTTCGCCATCATTCAATGGTGGCACTGGAACATCTTCCAGGGCGAAGTGATCCGCTTGTGGGACACCTTTGGGACGGGTTGACAATACACGCGCCGATTGATCAACTTGCTTGTCATGCCGTACCCAAAATCAAACTGTGATTGACTGAAGTGTAAGTGCTTTTTGATCTGAGCAACGGCCCTCACAAACGAGAGAACCGGCTTATGTGTTAGCGGTTGCGAGACAGCGCTTTAAAGCGCTCGGTAGTTAAGCCAACGTATTTCAAGTCATTTTCGCTAGGTACGTCGCCGCTGCGAACGGCGCCGGTCAAGCGGTTGCAAGCCGCGAACAATTGTAAAAAGTCTTTTGTTTGCCTGAACATTAGTAGTCTCCTTTTATGCAAAAAAAAATAGGTCATGAGACAGGCCTCTACCAGTGTTCATCTATGAATGCAGCTATGCAAATGGCGCATGGTTCATCGTGAGGCTTGAGACAAATATTTGTGTCTAAGCAAGGTGTGCATTTGGCAGAGCATATTGGTTTTCCAACTTCCAAACTGCGTATAGAGAGGCCGCGCTCAACCGGCTTGTAGCGGTTGTTTCCTACAAGTGAACTGTGGGAGTACCATTGGTTGCTCTGCATTCTTCCAGCAATATCGCGGCGGCCTCTATTGTGGTGTCAATCTGCCGGGCAGCAGCGTCAAATGCGCAAGCGTTGCGCTCGTCTGCAAGGTCGGACGCCGCCATGCTGATCAACCGCGTAAAATGCCGCGCCACATCTAACAAACCTTCTGCATCAACAAGTTTGGACATGCAATCACGACTCCGCTATGATTTTGGAATAATTTTATAAAATAAAGTATTACAATAAAATTAGAGTATAAATATAAAAATGTTGCCTGTACAGTGCAAAATGGCGCGTGTCGCTTTGGGCCTTAGCCTTATTGATCTGGCGAAGTTGGCCGAAGTCGCGCCCGCCACAATCTCACGCCTTGAAGCAGGTGAGGCGCTTAAACCCCGCACCTTACGCGACATCCGCCAAACCCTGGAAAACGCAGGCGTCATCTTCATAGACGAAAACGGCGGCGGCGCAGGCGTGCGGCTGAAACAGCCGAGCAGCTAGCTTGGTTCCAAGTCTTAAATTCCCCGATGCCGCCTAAGCCGTTGTGATACCTGCAATATGTGGTTTGACTATTCAGTCACGATTTTAAATGCGAACGTCCACAAAACGCACAAAGCAACCATACTCGATTTCGATTACAAGGTCTTAATTGGGCGGGAAGCAGACATTCGCTGCGCCTAAAACCAAGGTCGGTAATGCGGATAAAGCTACCCTCTGGCAATTGCATTTGAAAGTCAGCTTTTGACTGTCCAAGGCTGATGGACGTGGTTAAACGAACAGGAAAACGCCCGGGACAATTGTCCCGGGCGCAAGCTTGTCAGATAGAGCGATTTACTTGATGGTAAGGATGTCAAAGTTGCTGACGTTTGCGACAACGCCCTCGTCCCATCCACCTGCTATTAAAACCGCAGCTTGCTCGCTCAGTAGTCCGGCAACTTGGCCAGCGAAGTGCGCTTCGCGACCAGAGTTGTCCGCAAAGATATCGAAGATGGCAAAGTTGTTCTCATCAATCTGAACGGCGGCCCAAAACAGTGTTTTCGGTTCAGTTTCGGCAACGATAGGGCCCGCTGCAGTCAGCAAAGCAGCCAATTGTTCGCTTTGGCCAGGCGCTGCTTTAAGACGGATATAAGTCGCAGTCGTTGCAGAGTAGAGATCAACGGGTACTTTCACAGACAAGACGTCGGAATTGTTGATGTTGGCAACAACACCGGTATCCCAACCGCCAGCAACCAGAGTGTCGGCGTTTTGGTTCAATGCACCAGCAACCGCACCAGAAAAATGCGCGTTGCGGGCTTCTTCGCTAACAAAGATATCAAAGATCGCCAGAGTATCGCCTGCTTGCAGTGCGAACCAAAGCTCTGTGCCGGGTTCAGTTTCCTTTACGAGCGGCGCTGCACCGGTGAGGAATTCCGCGAAGGCTTCAGTTTGGCCGTCTGCTGCCGGCATGTCGATAAAGCTTGCTGTGTAGTTGTGCATTTCGGTTTCCTGTGCGGTTGCTGTTGTTGAGAAGAGGGCCAGTGCTGAGAGCATTGAGAGGATTTGAGTTTTCATTTGTTCGGCTCCAGATTTGGGTTTCAGTATTTTCTTTTTCGATGTCACTTTGTCCCATGCCCGCTCCTGACAACTCCAATTCTGAAATTCTATTGTTCGATAGGCATTGACTATGAATGCCTATTTGATGACCTTGGGATTTCCTCAGATTTGGATGACGTCGATGGAAATGAACCAAATCCGCTATTTTCTAGCCGTCTGCGAGCATCGCAACTTTACCCATGCCGCAAGCGCTTCCAACGTTTCGCAACCCTCACTGACGACTGCCATCAAGAAGCTGGAGGATGAACTTGGCGGTGATCTGTTTATCCGAGACCGGGCCGGATGCCGCTTAACCGCTTTGGGAAAAGTGGTGCAACCAAGGCTGGAGAAGGTGCAGTCCGAAGCAAATGAAGCCAAAGCACAAGCGGTTCGGCACACCAGATTGGAAAGGGTTCCAATTTGTATCGGTGTCGGCGAGACAATCGGGCAGGGTAAAATCTCGGCGGCCATGGAACGCATTCGTTTGAAAGTGCCCCAAGTTGAGATCGAGTTGATTGTCGGACCAAAAGATGTCCTGTTGGCAGAACTGCGAGAGGGCAATTTCGACCTCGTGGTGACTGCTGATAAGGTAAGCGATGAACTTTACCGCATAGATGATCTCTATAGTGAGGCCTATGCAGTTGTCGTCTCTGACACGCATCCGTTTGCTCAGATGGCTGCGGTGTCCCTCGCTGATCTTGCAAGTACAACGATGCTTGATCGGCCAAATTGTGAGATGCGGGACACGCTGCATGGCACTTGCGCTGATCGTGGCCACGAACTTTATGCTGCCTATCGATCCAATCGTGTTGATTGGTTGATCGAACTCGCTCGGCAAGGATCAGGCGCAGTTATTCTGCCTATTACTGCAATACCTGAACACGCCGAACTTGTGTCAATCCCGATCTCAGATGTCAAAATTGTGCGTGAGGTCGTTGCATTGCGTTACCGGCACCAAGCTTCAAGGCCAGAAACTAACGATCTAATTCGCGAGTTTGCCCGAGCATAGATTTGCTAGATTCAGGACCCATTAATCCACTTGAGGCTGAGATGGTTGCGTGAGTCATAGCCCTCAATGTGGGGGACTTTATGAGCAATCTTTACTGGCTGAACGAAGATCAAATGGCCCGGATTCGGCCCTATTTTCCAAAGAGCCATGGCGTACCGCGCGTTGATGATCGACGTGTCTTAAGTGGCATTATCTTCACCAATCGCAATGGTTTACGTTGGTGTGATGCACCCAAAGAATACGGTCCTGCCAAGACGCTCTACAGTCGTTGGAAACGGTGGAGTGATATAGGGGTGTTTGCCCGGATCATGGCAGGGCTTGCTGCTGAAGCTCCGGACAACAAAACGATTTCAATCGACGCGACTTACCTCAAAGCCCATCGGACAGCTTCCAGCTTGTCGGTTAAAAAGGGGGGCGTGAAAGTCTGATAGGGCGCACCAAAGGCGGCATGAATACTAAGTTGCATGCTGTAACTGACACGATGGGGCGACCAATCCGGTTTTTTATGGCAGCTGGTCAGGTGAGCGATTATACCGGATCCAGAGCGCTTGTGAGTAGCCTGCCTGCAGCTGACTGGCTGCTCGGGGATCGTGGCTATGATGCGAATTGGTTCCGTGAAGCCCTTGTGGGTATGGGTATCACGCCTTGCATCCCAGGACGAAAATCACGAGACAAAGCAATCAAGTATGACAAGCGCCGTTACAAAAAGCGTAACCGGATTGAGATCATGTTTGGCCGGTTAAAAGACTGGCGGCGCGTAGCAACCCGTTACGACAGGTGTCCAAAGGTATTCCTGTCTGCAATCGCACTCGCAGCAACCGTCATATTCTGGTTATGAGTCCTGAACCTAGACTGCGCAAACCCACTCCTTGTTGCTCTCTCAATCATAGTGAGGGATTGTGTATCTGGTTTGCTGGGCTCTGGTCGCAAGTTGGGGCAAGCGCGCGGGGGGCGCAGCCACCAGAGGTTTTAAAACCGATTACACCAACTCTGCATCTGTCATGATCTCGACCAATGAAGGCCCGTCAATCGCCAGTGCTTTTGCCAATGCGGCTTCGATATCTTCTGTTTTAGTGACCTTTGCACCGTGGCCGC
>JBGCFS010000156.1:0-6925 GCA_045107035.1 Hyphomicrobiales bacterium | reverse complement strand
CCGCACCGATCTTTGTTCATCTCGTTCGCTACATGTATTTTTAGATGCTCAGAATAATCTTCTTCATATGTGTCATCAGGCCATTCATGTTTTTATGGGTCGGAATGAATGTGCGTCATATCGAGCGTTTGCCAAAACATGGGCCGGCCCTCATTGCAGCTAATCATAACAGCCACATGGATACGTTGGCGCTGCTTTCCCTGTTTCCAATCAAACAACTCCGGCAAGTTCGTGCCGTGGCAGCCGCAGATTATTTTCTGGCAAACCCGGTAATGCGTTTCATTGCCTTGGAATTGATTGGAATACTGCCAATAGAAAGAACGCCAAGAGATCGAAGCAGCGATCCGGTTTCAAAGGTAAATGACGCTTTGGATGCCGGACAAATTCTTATATTCTTCCCGGAAGGAACGAGGGGCGACCCTGAGCAACTAAGCCGCTTTAAAAAAGGTCTTGCTCGATTGGCCGAACTACGGCCTGAAATGCCAGTCTTCCCGATTTTTCTTTACGGGTTTGGCAAAGTTCTACCCAAAGGCTCATTTCTGCCTGTTCCTTTCTTTTGTGATGTATTTATTGGAGAGGTTCTACCTTCATTCCAAACACGTGCAAAAACCATGTCTGAATTCGAAGCTTCCCTTGAGGGCCTGTCGTCACAGGTTTCAGCGCCCAATTGGCAATAGTGTCATCACATTAATTATCAAATTTTTGCATCAAACCGTTGACAAAACAGCACACACTCACTATTTCCCTGCAGTCCGTTAGCACTCTCCTAATGTGAGTGCTAATTATTGTGTAACATGTTTTAACATCCGGTTGCCGGATGCCAAGCAGAAGGAAATGAAGACGATGAAATTCCGTCCTCTCCACGACCGTGTGGTTGTACGCCGCGTTGAGTCCGAGGAAAAAACCGCTGGTGGTATTATCATTCCTGATACCGCTCAAGAAAAGCCTCAAGAAGGCGAAATCGTTGCAGTGGGTTCAGGCGCACGTGACGAAAGCGGCAAAGTACAGGCGCTCGACGTTAAAGCTGGCGACCGCGTTCTTTTCGGCAAATGGTCCGGTACCGAGGTTAAACTCGACGGCGAAGATCTGCTGATCATGAAAGAGTCCGACATTATGGGCGTTGTTGGTTAATCCACAGCGTCTTTTTTTCTGACTAATTCCGATATTAACGACATGAGAAGGATCTCAAAACATGTCCGCTAAAGAAGTAAAATTCGGCAGTGACGCGCGCAATAAAATGCTGCGCGGCGTCGACATTCTTGCAAATGCTGTAAAAGTGACGCTCGGCCCTAAAGGTCGTAACGTTGTTCTCGACAAATCTTTTGGCGCTCCACGCATCACCAAAGATGGTGTATCCGTTGCCAAAGAAATCGAACTTGAAGATAAGTTTGAAAACATGGGCGCACAAATGGTGCGTGAAGTTGCTTCCAAAACCAACGATGTTGCTGGTGATGGTACAACAACTGCTACTGTTCTGGCTCAGTCCATTGTCAAAGAAGGCGCGAAATACGTTGCCGCTGGCATGAACCCAATGGACCTGAAACGCGGCATCGACATGGCTGTTAAATCAGCTGTTGCGGATCTTGAAGCCCGTTCAAATACTATCAGCACTTCTGAAGAAGTTGCACAGGTTGGCACAATCTCCGCGAATGGTGATGCAATTGTTGGTGAGAAAATCGCCGAAGCAATGCAGACAGTTGGCAATGAAGGTGTAATCACTGTTGAAGAGTCTAAAGCTCTCGAGTTTGAACTCGAAACAGTTGAAGGCATGCAGTTCGACCGTGGTTACCTGTCTCCTTACTTCGTAACTAACTCAGAAAAAATGATCACTGAGCTGGAAGACCCATACATTCTCCTGCACGAGAAAAAACTCTCCAACCTGCAGGCGATGCTTCCAATCTTGGAAAAGGTTGTTCAGTCCGGTCGTCCTTTGATGATCATTGCTGAAGACGTTGAAGGCGAAGCACTTGCAACACTCGTAGTGAACAAGCTGCGCGGTGGTCTTAAAGTTGCTGCTGTTAAAGCTCCAGGCTTTGGCGATCGTCGTAAAGCAATGCTCGAAGATATTGCCATCCTCACCGGTGGTGAAGTGATCTCTGACGATCTCGGCATCAAGCTTGAAAACATCGACATGGAAATGCTCGGCACAGCCAAGCGCGTTTCCATCACTAAAGAAGCAACAACTGTTGTTGATGGTGCTGGCGATAAAGAAGGCATCGAAGGCCGTGTTTCACAGATCAAAGCTCAGATCGAAGAAACTACTTCTGACTATGATCGTGAAAAACTTCAAGAACGCCTTGCTAAATTGGCTGGCGGTGTTGCTGTTATCCGCGTTGGCGGTTCAACAGAAGTTGAAGTAAAAGAACGCAAAGACCGCGTTGACGATGCTCTGAACGCAACACGCGCTGCTGTTGAAGAAGGTATCGTACCTGGTGGTGGTGCTGCACTTCTTCGTGCAACTGAAGCTGTTGGCAAATTGTCTTCTGAAAACCCAGACATTCAGGCTGGCATCAAGATCGTTCTGCGTGCTTTGCAGGCTCCGATCCGTCAGATTGCTGAAAACTCCGGTGTTGAAGGCTCTGTTGTGGTCAACAAGGTTCTGGAAGGCAAAGGCGCGTTTGGTTTCGATGCTCAGAACGAAGAGTATGTTGACCTGATTGCTAAAGGCATCATCGATCCTACTAAAGTTGTTCGTACAGCACTTCAGGATGCAGCATCTGTTGCTGGCCTGCTGGTTACAACTGAAGCTATGGTTGCTGATAAGCCTGCTCCAGAAGGCGCTGCTGGCGGCGCTCCTGGCGGCATGCCAGGTGGCATGGGCGGCATGGGTGGTATGGACTTCTAAGTCCAACACACACAGATTTTATGAAAAAGGCGACCCTAGGGTCGCCTTTTTTGTTTCTATTCGCAGTGCTGGAATTGAAAGGGCTTTAAGCGACCTTTTGCTCTTGGGCCAACACACGTTGCAGCGCAGCTTCCAGCTTGCCAACCGCATTATCAACGTCACCCAGCTTGTCCAATCCAAACAAGCCAAGCCGGAACGTTCTGTAGTCCTCAGGCTCATCACATTGCAAAGGAACACCAGCTGCTATTTGCATGCCTTCTGCAGCAAATCTGCTGCCATTGTGGATGTTCACATCATCTGTATAAAAAACCGCCACACCTGGCGCTTCAAAGCCATCTGCAGCGACGCTCTTAAACCCGTGCTGTGCCATAAGGGCGCGCACTTTGCGTCCCAACTCAAATTGCTCGTCGCGAACAATTTCAAAACCATTCTCTCGTGTCTCAATCATCGCATCGCGGAATTTCACCAGAGAGTCTGTCGGCATCGTAGAATGATAAGCATGTCCGCCGCCCTCGTAAGCTTGCATGATCTGGTGCCATTTCAACAGATCGCAAGCAAAGCTTGTACTTTTTGTAGTTGGCAAAACTTCTAGCGCCCTTTCGCTCAACATCACAAGGCCGCTGGACGGGGACGAACTCCAACCCTTTTGAGGAGCGCTAACCAACACATCAACGCCAGCGGCTTTCATGTCCACCCAAACGGTTCCAGAAGCGATGCAGTCCAAAACGAGCAGACCACCAACCGCATGAACCGCATCGGCAACGGCACGTACGTATTCATCTGGCAATATAATACCAGAAGACGTCTCAACATGGGGCGCAAAGACCACATCAGGCTTTTCAGCAGCAATGCGTGCGATCACTTCTTCGATTGGCGCAGGAGCAAATGCAGCCTGATGGTCATCTGCAATGCGACGCGCTTTTAGAACAGTCGAGGAAGCTGGAATGTCTCCGGCTTCGAAGATTTGCGTCCAGCGATAAGAAAACCATCCATTGCGCAAAACCATACAGTTTTTGCCGGTGCCGAATTGACGCGCAACCGCTTCCATCCCAAAAGTCCCGCCACCTGGCACCACAATGGCTGCTTCAGCGTTGTATACGCCACGTAACATTGAAGAGATGTCTTTCATGACGCCCTGAAAGGCTTTGGACATATGGTTTAATGATCGATCGGTAAAAACGACGGAATATTCAAGCAGTCCATCCGGGTCCACTGGCGTTACTGAACGTGTCATGTCTATTTCCTTTTCTGGGTCTGCCTCTGAAATGGGAGACCGGTTCGCCGTATTCAAATCATATTGTGCATGACAGCGATAGTTCCAGTTTTGGATTGAGCGGGAAAACTGAGAGAGCCAGATTTAGGTTTCCGATTGCTAGTCATCAATGAAATTGTAGTTGGAGCTTCTTTGGCAATGGGGCACCTATTTGGTGTGCGGAAATCATATCTGAAAACAGGTCTGAATCTTGCCCTGCCCAACCATGCCCGAGATCTGGCGCAATTGCCGCCTGTCCAAATTTGATATTCGAAGCCAACTCCATCAGCGAGTTGAGTATCGTTCCGTGTTCATTAGAGCCAGCAACGAACAAAACGCGCGCGTTAATGGCTTCCAAATGTCCCGGCACCTCATAATCTATCACTTGGACGATTGTACTACGAATGGTCGCTAAACGTGTCTTTCCGGCTTCATGAGCGAAGATATCCACATCGTCGCCGGTCAGGCCAAACATGCGTGCGGTCTGTTTGGCCATGAACGACATGCGAGAAAAAGGTGTCATCAAGATTGCGAATGCCTTTAGAAGAAAACTGTGCTTCATCTTTTGACTATGCATGCCACTGAACACCGCAGTTGATACCATAGCTGGACGTTGCGCTAACATTGCCAAGCCCACATATGAGCCAAGAGAAATTCCAACCAAATGAATTCCGCGGGCATCTATATCAGATGGGGTGAAAGAGGCATCCAGTGAATCCCAAACCAACTGCGCTGAAGCTGCTATTGTGTCCCAACGGGTTGTGTTGCTTTTACCGTGTCCGGGCAGATCAATAAGCACATGTGTCGAATCTGGCAATTTGGACGCAATGTCCCGCCACATCCAACTGCTAATTCCTGCAGCATGCAAAAACACAACAATCGGCCCGGATTTCGCGCCAGATTTAGATAAACTCAACATGTCAGACCTCATAGAATTGTCAACTCGAAAGCCCTGTCGCACTGATGCAAGTCATGAATATGGCAAGCCCAAAGCATTGTTCTTATCTAGGTGAAGGAATTTAGGTTGAGGAGTTCATGCACAAGCAAGACTAACACCTCCGCGTTTTGTTGTGACATTCCTCAATCTGCCGATTGATTGAACAATTTATATCCGAGTAGTTTAATCGAGTTCCTCTATTGAAAATCATTGGAAATCGACGTGACCACAATTAGACAACTCGGCTACCTTGTAGCGTTATCGGAAGAATTGCATTTTCGCCGAGCGGCGGAACGGAGCAATGTCACGCAACCAACTTTGAGCATGCAAATTCAAGAATTGGAAAAACGGCTGGGCGCGTCATTGGTAGAGCGAAACCAGGGCCGGGTAATTTTAACACCCTTGGGTGGGAAAATTGTCGAACGTGCAAAACATGTTTTGTCTGAAATAAAGGAAATTGAACATCTGGCGGCATCAGCTCAGCATGGTCTGCACGGCACCGTGCGCCTAGGAGTGCCGGCAACGCTCGGCGCTTACTTGCTTCCTCATATAGTTCCATCGCTTCATATAAGGCACCCAGATTTGAAGCTGTATGTGAAGGAAGGCAAACCGATTGATCTGCAAGCGCAGCTTGAAGCTGGCAGTCTAGATCTTATTGTTTCGCCACTACCGGTGACTCAAAGCGATTTAATGGTTGAACGCTTGTTCCGTGAGCCATTGAGATTAGTCGTCGCAAGCGATCATGATTTGGCGTCGAAACCCAGCATTGAACGCAAGGACCTTAATGGGCAGAACGTTCTGACAATAGAACGAGGCCACCATCTTTATGAACAAGTTCGAATTTTATGTGAAGAATTTGGCGCCACATTGTTGCGTGACTATGAGGGAACCAGCCTCGATACAATTCGCCTGATGGCGGGCATGGGTGTCGGTATTGCTTTTCTGCCCGCACTCTACGTTCGATCTGAAATTTCTGAACGCGACAAACTTACAGTGCTGGAGTTTTCGTCCAGCAATCTGCATCGGCAAATTGGCATGGCTTGGCGACAACGATCCGTTCACAGTGATCAGTTTTCCGAAATTGCAGAACTTGTTCGCACAATTTGTATTGATCGGTTCCCAGAAATCTCCGTGTTCAGCTAATTTTTCTGTCGATAGATAAAATTGATCAATATTGGCAACTTATTCTATTGGAAATTATGGAGCATCAAAACCATTTACAAGTCGTAAGCAGATCAAATGGAGGAACGAATGACCACACGGTTGAATGCACTTCATGCAAGGCATGGTATTATCGATGCAAAGATTGACTACGAACAAAAACGCCCGAGTGCGGATAGTCTTAGTATTCGAGCCCTTAAAAAGACCCGCCTCATGTTGCGCGATCAAATCGTAGACATTGAACGCACTCAAGCTTGATCGTAATCCCCTCTACGATATTTCACAGAAAGAAGTGATCCAAGTTTTTTAAAGTGCGTAAACAGACCTGACAGCACGGCTGGCAAGATTCTCTCCCCCGATCATGTTGCTGGCCGGCAGTTTCAGAAAGCGGACTCCCGATCCGCGATTTAAGAGGTCACCTGCCCGAGGGTGGCCTCTTTTTCTTATTTGACGGTCCAAACCAACTCAAGTTCGGCAGTTTTCAACTGAATTTACCCGTCCATCCCCCGTCTCACCCCATTTAGTTGATGTTTTTCAATAACAAGGCTGTCACCTTGATACACACAAGCGTGAGCGGTTCTGTCATTCCCGTGAGTTGAAAAACATCGAATGGCGGAGTTCTGCGGTTTTGCATGTGGCGTCTCACGCGGCTGTGAATGTTCATAGAAACTGAACAGATCGTTTCAGTTTAAATCTCACAAACACTTCCCTAAATACAACTCATCGAGAG
>JBGCFS010000155.1:0-4583 GCA_045107035.1 Hyphomicrobiales bacterium | reverse complement strand
AGCGGACGCATTAGATTTTGCAGGCGATGCGCTCACTTATGGCCTGTCGCTTGCTGTTATTGGGGCTTCGCTCCGCGCACGCACTAATGCCGCACTATTCAAAGGCATAAGCCTACTTTTGATGGGGCTGTGGGTCTTGGGGTCGACTGTATATCGAGTTTTCTATGTCGGCGTCCCCACGGCAGAAATTATGGGTTTTGTTGGTTTTCTGGCACTACTGACCAATCTTGCGAGCGTGTTTCTGTTGGTGCGTTACAAAGACGGTGACGCCAACGTGCGTTCGGTTTGGCTGTGTTCGCGCAACGATGCCATTGGCAATGTGGCTGTGATGTTTGCCGCTCTTGGCGTCTGGGGCACGGCAAGCGGTTGGCCTGATCTGATCGTTGCGACAATCATGGCGGGTCTGTTTCTATCTTCTGCGTTCCAGATCGTGCGCCAAGCCCTCGCAGAACGTCGGGAGGTGCTAAACCACAAGCACGCAGAAGTATGATGCAGATTGTATTGGTTGGCCTCGGTCTGGGCGTTGCGGCGGCAACATTTGTCGCAATCCTTTGGTCAATCGCGTTTCCTGCGCATCGCCTATGGCCACCAAAACGCTATACAACGATGACACCAGTGCTAGTCTGGGTTCCCACTTTTACGTTGTTTGGCGTCCTACTGGTCTTAGGTGTCATGGAATGGAATAGCCTTTCTGTGCCAGTTTGGATGCGTTTTGGCTTGGGTATTCCCCTGATCGTGGCTGGCAATATCGTCGTTTGGTCAGAGGTTTGCCATTTCGGCATCCCGCAGACAGGTGGTGCTAAAGGTTCCCTTCGGACGGCGGGCATGTATCGTTATTCCCGCAACCCTCAATATGTGGCTGATATCGCGATAGTTGGAGGCTGGATTATTCTATCTGCGTCGGGGTCAGTCGCTGTTGTTGGCCTCGCAGGAATTGCCATTCTAATCGCCGCCCCATTCGCAGAAGAACCTTGGCTCAAAGCGCAATATGGTTCGACATTTCAGGATTACATGAGACAGGTCAGACGGTTCTTGTAAGGGTAAGTTATCACGCTTAGAAAAGCTCTTTCTAGATAAGAAACACTCAATATATTACATAACAACTCTTATCAGATTTTTGATATGATCCAAAAATCACCTATTTCAGTCCATAAAGGAAATCTTGTGAACTAGAATAGGTCAACCATGAACCGCGTATTTATCATACAAGCCCTTGTTTCAAAATAATAAAAAGTTCAATAATTTTATAAACCAATAATACCCTCTCTAGAAAGAACTAAGGGGATAGCATAAATTTTGCTCATAACCGCTTTTTCTGGAGTAATGAAAATGAGCACCATCGAACAAATATTGAACTTTCTATCGTCACTACCTCCTGAGTTTGTAATCCCTATAGCTGCGTTCGCTATCGTGGGTTACGCGCTCTATATTTTGCATGATGTCATCCGTGGAAAACCAAAAGGATGACGAACCTAAAATCATGGACAAAGCTGCCGACTGGCTGGATTCAGCACGAGCAAGGCCTTAAATCTTTTAAATGGAGCGCCAAGGCAGAGGTAGACAACGCTGGCCAGATCGCAGCGTTGATGCTCCTCGTCGTACTGGCGCATCACACAAACAAAGAAACGGGTCTTGCTCGCCTAAGCTATGATGCAATGTCCGAAATATCGGGGATAAGCCGCACACTGGTCTCTCGTGGTCTAAATGAGCTTGAGGCACGCGAGATAATAACTCGTGATCCAAAGCAGATACGCGGCACAATCACGTTAACTAAAGCGACCGAAAATTCTGGATGGGGCAAACTACCTGCCAGCGGATTATATCGAAATGGCTGTATTTTCGCATTCGACACATTCAAGCTACGCAACCCCATAGAGCTGGATGCTCTCAAGCTCTACTTTCTGATAGTTGCCCTACGCGACAATAAAACCAACCGCGCATACATATCTTATGAGAAGATACGGGAGCATACAGGCATCGCGCAAAACAGCATCCGTCGAGCTATATCCATCCTTGCCGCCAACTCGTTAGTCAGCGTGAACCATGTCTCCAGCGTCAACAGCGAGTATGGCTATGCTAATGAATTTCACCTGCCACACGTGCGCGACAGTCAGGAAAATATTGCCGAAAGAGGGGTCGCTATGCCGCCACAAGGTATGATCGACAGCGCCTAGAAGAGACCAAGGCCATTCATCCGAGCATGCGCCGCTGGCTTGAAATACGCTGCAACATCAAGGGAAGGCGCGCAGACCACATGAATGCAAAAACACCGACCGAGGCGGTCACACAAGCAAGTGTCTTCAAGTACCAATTGCTGTAGTCGGTGGCATCACCTGCGGTCATCCAACCGAACAGCAACGCCGAGGCGAGCGACCCAAAATATATCCAAAAGAACATGAGCTGACCACTAGCCAACGTCTCATCGTCCTTCTTCACCAGTCGAGTCATCCGTACCGCCTCGTCTTCATCCGCCACAGTTTCCTCGGAAACAGAAAACGGTGAAGTGAGAACCGCAATGACAGCGAGAGAAACACCAATAAGAATTGAGATGATCGTCGCGAGCAAATCAACGATGGCTGCAAATTTTTCGGGATCACCATAAGCAACGTACCCCGCCAAGCCAGCGGCTATCAGGCTGACGATCAACCACGCTATGGAACCGCGCCCAACCATACTAGGCACCTAGGGAGCCGTCTGAGGCCAACTCGCGATAGTAAGCCTCCAGCTCCATTTTGGCATGATCGAATGAGAAACTGTTCGCGTGTCGTCGCAGATTGGTGGTTTTCGACTTCCGCAGCATTGAGTTTGAAACTTTTGTCTTGTCTTCAAGGATGATCGTAAAGCTCTCTGATGATCCCGCTATCATCAACTCCTTGCCAATGTCCGTAAGCCACTGGTCTTTTTCAATTTCATCCTTCGTGAAACGACCACGCTTCAAGACCATCCGACCAATCGCATTCGCGCGTTTTCGTAGCCCTGCATCATCAGCAGGCATTCCAAGGATCATCCGCATGATGCGTGAACCCGCCTGCTGGCGTGTCGAAATGTTCAAATTTTCCATGAACGAAGTGATTGCAAAATCCACCTCACGCACCCCTACTTCTTCAATGCGAGCAAGCGTTGTTTGGTCTGGCACATCAGCTATCTTCATCCTCACATCGTCCCCCAAAACATCTGCACGCTGCGCAAGTTGTAGCATATTCCCCGCAAGTGTTCCATGTTTGTTCTTAAGGTTGCAGGCAACTATGTGGTTTCGCACGACATAAAAGACGATCTCTTCCTTGAGAAAATCTTGTTTGTTTGGATGAAAAAACTCTTCCACCGCTGCGCTATTATTGGTCGTGTCGAGGTTGATCACACCGATTGCGCCCTGCTCAAATTCAAGCACCCTAACGAATACACCCTCACCGCCGTTCGCTTCGTCAAAACTTGCGAAGAGCTGACTTGCGAACAAGTCGATGTCCACAATGCGGTCTTTGGCACTGGGCAGCTTGTTGAATGCGTTCCGAAGGATGGTTTCCAGTGTGCTGTTAAATCCCTCGTTGAAATAAGCTCTTTGAAGTGAAAGCGTCTTTGACCTGTGCGACATTAAAATCCATTTCTCTCTAATCCACCTAAGATTGTCTTAAGATCAGCAAGACATCAATAGTGCCTGTTCTTCGGAGCCGCCTTCGCTGATGCCGTCTCGGAGGGGTTTGGGGTTCTGCGTCAAGGGTGCGCAGCACCGCACTGCGGCTTGCCCTTTACGCAGGTTCTCGAAGCTCTCAGGCATCAATTCAGCGAAGGGGGATGCGTAGGGCTGGCACTGGTGCGTTGTTCTTTGGTGAGCCAGAAGCTCCTTCCCTTTTAAGCTGTGCCATCGGCCTAAGAATGGTCGATGGCAATGATGGTCAGGCGTTTGTGCGCCCCATGCTCCACGCTTCGCGAGCGTATTCCAGCAACGTCTTTTTAGGTGTCCAGTGACGGTCACGCTCGACAGGAAGCCCAAGCTGGCCACGCACCTGTTCCAGCTCCGAAATTCTCACGCTGCCCAGTTCAGGGCTTCCCATGCCAAGATCGCAAAGGCCAAAAGCTATATCGGGGTCGTCTGGCTCAAGCTCAGTGAGTAGCCATGTGCAGTTTGCATCTGGGGTGAACAGTTTCACGACTGGCTTAAAGTCGATTTCCTCTTCTGTACCGCGCAACGGGTCTTGCTTTTTACCATTGGCCAACATGGTTTCGAGAATGGGTTTTGTCAGTAGTTTCATGATATCTCCTATCGTTTGTTTTCTTCGACGGAGACGACGACCGACCGCATAAACAGCGGGCGCAACGACCCAACACGGCCAGCTCTGCTGGGTGGTGCGGGCAGGGTCTTGCGAACGCTGTGCGGTCGATCAGGATCAGGAGAACATCAGAAAACAGACGATCAGGGGCATAGCGAACAGGCAAATACCATAATTCTTGCAACATCATGTTTTTATGTGATAAATTAACGACTTTGCAAAAATCATATAAGAGAAAGTCTATGCAGTGTCAGGTGAAAACGGAGTATTTGAACAGATAAGAGAATTAGCGGAAAGCCCCGAAGCGGCTGAGGCGGC
>JBGCFS010000154.1:0-15488 GCA_045107035.1 Hyphomicrobiales bacterium | reverse complement strand
GCATCACCATTGATCATGAGACGATGCCGGGTGCTAACCATTTTTTTGCCGAGCACACAGATGTTCTGCTCGAGCTTTGCGGCAACTATGTCGACAAACGTCTCGAAGTCCTCGGAAAAATCGACATCTAGGGCTGTTTGCGAATAAATTTCACCCGGCTGATTGACTATTGAGCCGGGTTTATTCTCGCAACATTCGAATGGGCTAAAGATAGCCCAAATTGTGACAGAGGCTTTTCACGATAGAATTAACATCGTGAGGACGTTCTTTGACCAAGGTATTACCCCCGGTTCCAATCGAGGTTGAGGATGGGGTAAATTTGAAATTCCGATTGTGGAAACGTCCATCGTAAGATGCAGTTCTCCTCATACATGGACTTGAGTCAAATCAAAAACAACAGGTGGAACAGCATATCGCGTTAAAATGTTCCCATCGGCAGTTGATTTATCCTATGGAATAACCGAACTGTTTGGGCCATCTTGGTGAGCAAACATATTGACGGGGCGGATGATCTCAAATCCTAAGGGACGACCCTTCATGCAAAAATTGATGAGCACCTATAATCCAGAGCTCGTGCGACACATTCAAAAAACATCGCCTGCTATGACTTTGAACCGATTGCAAGTAACTTCAGGGCAAACTTGATAACGTCAACAACAAGCAATTAGATTTGACTTGGGACAGGCTTTCCAACGAGTCAAATGCCAAGTTGGTGGATTTGCCAAGCGTCGGCCACTTCTCTAATTTGGACAATTCGAAACTGTTTCGAAGAGCGTTGCTTTCGTTCTTTTCAAAAATTGTAACAGACGACTTAGAAAGCCCTGAAATTTAGAGCTCGCCTTTAGTACAGCTCGCGACCTTAAGTACTGGGCTTTGGTTTGGACCGTTTTACCGGAGCCGAACCATCTTTTGCACCAGCATGCTTTACGCCTTCTCTACTGGCATATTTGGTTTTTCCAGCACCGGCTTTACCAACACTTTTGCTTTTACCATAGCGTGGCTTTCCGCCAATACGCTCTTCCTTGCCTCCTGAAGCGCCAGAGCGCACTACAGGCTTACCGCGTTTACTAAACACAGGCTTTTCGCCACGCACCGGTGGACGATCAGACTTTGACTCAAATTCCGAGCGAACAACAGGCCCGCTTTCCAGTGGAGAAAAGTCTGACTTCTTAGAAAATTTTCGGCCAGGTTTACGATCTTTGTCAACAGGTTTAGCTCGTTCGGTTTTCCCAAATCTCGGCTTTTCTGAACTTTCAGAACGACCCTTGTCGGATTTTCCGGCGTAAGGTGATGATTTGCGATCAGAATCTGCTCTCTTTCGCGTATCACCATCTTCTGAGCGTTTGGCGTGATCTGGTTTGATCCACTCAGATTTTGCTCTGACTGGTTTTTTGCCATCCGGCTTGCCACGATTGGGTCGATCTCTGTTGGAACGCCCGCCTTCAGAATTAGATCCACCACTGCGTGACTTTCTGTCACGATCACCAAAGGGTTTTTTACGGTCGCCAAAGCCTCTATCGGGCTTGGAACGTCCACGAGGTTCACTCATCAAGTCTGGCACACCCTCCAAGCGTGTAACCTTAACGTTTCGTTCTTTTTCGTCCATTGTTTGATTGGGGCCAATGGCTTTCAAGAATTTTTCTGCGTGTTCGGCATCCAACTGAACAAAGGTCTCGTTATCTTTGATCTTAATCGCACCAATCTGCTTATTGGTAATGTTGCCAGATTCGCACATCACTGGAATTATCCAACGAGGTTCTGCGTTCTGTTTATAACCAACAGAAAGTGAAACCCATATGCTCTCACCAAACTCGTCGCGTGGCTTGCGTGGGGTGTCTGCAACACTAACTTCTTGCAGTTCCTCGGGTGCGGACTGTCCTGCACGATAGAGCCGAACATAAGCCGCAGCAATTTGCTCAGCCGAATGGCTAGAGAGTAGCTCTTGCGCAAACGCTTGTTCTTCCTCTTTGACCGGCTCGCTGAGCGTTGGGTCTGCTAACAACCGTTCATCATCTCTGCGCGTCACTTCTTCCACAGATGGAGGTTGAGCCCATGTAGCTGTTAGTTTTGCCCAGCCAAGTAGACGTTCTGCTTTCTTGCGAGCATTTTTAGGAACAATAAGCGCACTAACACCTTTGCGGCCTGCGCGACCGGTACGGCCACTGCGGTGTAACAGTGTTTCTGCATTACTAGGCAAATCAGCATGAACAACCAAATCCAAGTTTGGGAGGTCGATGCCACGTGCAGCAACGTCCGTCGCTACACAAACGCGAGCTCGTCCGTCACGCATGGCTTGAAGTGCATGTGTTCGCTCATTCTGACTGAGTTCGCCTGACAATGCGACAACAGAGAAGCCACGATTATTCAACCGCGATGTCATGTGATTTACATTTGCGCGCGTGTTGCAAAACACCAATGCGTTTTTCGCCTCATAGAAACGAAGAACATTGATAATCGCGTTTTCTTTTTCGTTATGAGCAACCCCCATAGCGCGATATTCGATATCGACATGCTGTTTTTGCTCTTCGGATGTCGAGACACGAACGGCATCATTCTGATATTTCTTAGCCAAATTGGCGATTGTCCGAGGAACGGTTGCTGAGAACATCAAAGTGCGACGTTCTGTTGGCGTAGTTTCCAGAATAAATTCCAGGTCGTCACGGAAGCCCAAATCCAGCATTTCATCAGCTTCATCCAGCACAACAGCACGCATTTGCGTGGTGTCCAGAGAATTACGTGTGATGTGGTCCCGAAGGCGACCAGGCGTTCCCACAACAATATGTGCACCCCGCGCAAGTGTGCGGCGCTCTGTACGCATATCCATACCACCCACGCAAGACGCGATAATTGCGCCGGTCTCAGCATAGAGCCAATCTAGCTCGCGTTTAACTTGGAGCGCGAGTTCGCGCGTTGGCGCGACCGCTAAGGCAAGTGGCGCCTCCGCAGGTTTAAAGCGCTCTGTATCACCCAACAATGTAGGTGCTATAGCAACACCGAAGGCAACCGTTTTACCCGATCCGGTTTGCGCTGAAACGAGCATATCTGCGGCGCTCAATTCTAGCGCAAGAACAGCCTTTTGTACGGGTGTTAATTCATTATAGCCGCGCTTCTTCAACGCCTGGCCAAGCGCCGGAACGATGCCTTCGAACTCTGTCATGGTGTGTCTTTTCTGAACATTAGATTGATGCGCTTCCTATCGGATTGCCCATATGAGAAACGCATGTCAGCGCAAAAACCGCGCTAAAGGAACAATAAGTGACGCTAACTACTTTGCGCAGACCCTAATGTCCAGAGGAACTATGGTTTCTGTTAAACTAACAAGCTTAAGCACTGCAACGAGGATATGCAATTTCTCCCCCTTTCGTGGGTGCAGGCACAGATGTTGTTCCGGGATATGACAATGGAAGCCCGCGCAAGTGTCGTGCAGCCAAGTAGGCAAAAGCATTTGCTTCAATGAAAACATCGTCCCAACCAAGGTCTGAAGCAATTTGGGGAACAACTGAAGACGTATCACCCAGATGCTTCATCATAACTGGGTTCTTGGCCCCGCCACCGGAAACAATCATCGTATTAGCAGACTTGGGATACCATTCCGCTGCCCGCATTATCGCTTGAACTGTGAATTTAGTGAGAGTCGCCAACCGGTCTGGGACGTTCAAATTCTCCAATTCACGAAGCGCAAATGCATGGAAATCTCGGCGATCCAATGACTTGGGTGGTTTGCGATCAAAAAATGGATGAGCCAACAATTGGTCAAGTGCATGCTGATTCACACGCCCTGTTTTAGCGATTTTACCTCCCAAATCCATACGTTCACCAAACTCAGCATGCATAAGATCATCCAGCAAAGCATTCCCTGGACCTGTATCAAACGCCAACAACGAACCGTCATTGCCAATATAGGTGGCATTGGCAACGCCGCCGACATTCAGGAAGATCGCAGGTTTTTCGGCACTCAATGCCTCCACCATCGCCCCGTGGAATACAGGTGCCAATGGAGCACCCTCTCCACCCTGCATCACATCATTCTGGCGCATATCATGAATTACAGGGATGCCCAAAGCATCCGCCAAAGCCTGTGCATCTCCAATCTGAACAGTCAGCTTTCTTGAAGGGTCATGAAAAATCGTCTGGCCGTGAAAGCCAACGTATTCAACTTGTTGCTGAGACTTGTTGATTCCATCTCTCAAGGCTTCAGTGTGGACACGAGTCACGATCTCGTCAGCAATACCGATAATGCCGGACCTATCCAGACGATCCGTAATGTTTGGTCCGACATCAAAGGCTGCACTCAATGTTCGTCGTTCTTCTTCATCATAACTCTGAAAGTGGGTCACACCTGGCTCCAGATGCGCCTCTCCGTCAGTCTTTAGAACAGCGACATCCACCCCATCCAACGACGTTCCGCTCATAGTTCCCGCGATTGTGTAGGCCTTGCGCATAAGAAAACCTTGTTTTGGGGTGCATTTTCTCCAAATCGCTGGTAGGACAGCGCCGCTGTCACCCAGCAATTATTTGAAACACACCAATTAAGAGTTTGTCCCATGTCCGCCAGTCTGTCTCAAGTCAAGTCTGACTTTTTGCGCGTTATGATGGAACGCGGATTTGTCCATCAAATGTCCGATGTTGAAGGGCTTGATGCTCTGTTCAACAAACAGGTGGTAACGGCCTATATCGGTTTTGACCCGACAGCGAGCAGCTTACATGCCGGCAGCCTTATACAGATCATGATGCTTCATTGGCTTCAGAAAACTGGCCATCGTCCAGTTACCCTTATGGGAGGCGGTACAGGAATGGTGGGCGATCCGTCCTTTAAGGACGAAGCGCGCAAGCTAATGACGCCAGAAATAATCAACAACAATGTTGAAGCCATCAAAAAGAATTTCTCCGCCTACATCGATTACAGCGACGCATCGAACGGCGCTATAATGGCAAATAACGCTGAATGGCTGCTGAAACTCAACTACCTTGAATTTTTGCGAGATGTGGGTGCTCACTTCTCCGTCAATCGTATGTTGGCATTTGATAGTGTGAAGCAGCGGTTGGACCGAGAGCAATCCTTATCGTTCCTTGAGTTCAACTACATGATCCTTCAAGCTTACGATTTTGTTGAGTTGAGTAAACGCTACGATGTACGGCTTCAGATGGGCGGCTCCGATCAGTGGGGTAATATTATCAACGGTATCGATCTGGGTCACCGGCTAAACGCTCCACAACTATACGCACTGACAACACCACTTTTGACGACTTCATCCGGCACCAAGATGGGGAAATCTGCCAGCGGAGCACTTTGGCTCGACCCCAATTTGGTCAGTCCTTACGACTTCTGGCAATATTGGCGGAATACAGAAGATGCAGATGTAGAGCGGTTTCTAAAGCTTTACACAGCCATGCCGCTAGATGAGGTCGCGAAATTAGCCGCGCTTGATGGCGCTGAGCGCAATGAAGCCAAAAAAATATTGGCGACAGAAATCACGGCATTGCTACATGGCCGCGATGCGGCAGAGAAAGCTCAGGAAACAGCAAGAAAAACCTTCGAAGAAGGATCTCTTTCCGCTGATTTGCCCACTGTGGAGGTTTCCAGCAGTGAATTGGCAGAGTTGGGTATTCTGTCTGCGTTAGTTACAGCGGGCCTCGCATCATCCAACAGCGAAGCAAGGCGGCACATTAAAGGTGGTGCAGTCAAAGTGAATGACAAATCGTTCTCAGACGAACGCGGCAGTATTGGTTCAGCTGATCTGACAGAAGATGGTGTTGTAAAACTCTCTCTTGGTAAGAAAAAGCACGTTTTACTCAAAGCTTCCTAGTTACACGGAAGCCACTCGCGTCGTGCGGTCAAAAGTTCCGGAGTTTACTTCTGGAGCTTTGGTACGACCTCTCAATAGTGCAATGGAACACCGTCGTGTTATCGGAATTCGAATATCCGTCGAAAGATTCCAGGTGCGATCGCTGAGATCGGGTTAACCGTTAAAACCGGATCACTGAGATTTCCAGAAACGCGAAAAGTCACTCCCAGCAAACCTTGATTTCGATCTCCTCCTATAATCGTCCCAAAGATTGGAATCCGAGAAAATACGTTGTTCAGGCCATAAGCAGGCACATAAACGCCATTCAATCGCAGCTTAGACGCTGTCAGATCAATACTGCCATTTAGAGTAACACCCATCGCGGGACCACGTAATTGTGCATCATCCATCACCAACCGCCCATTGCGCAGCGTGAAATCCATTCGTGCCTGCTCAAATTGCCGTACAGTTGATGAAGTCGCTTGGTTGCCATTTCTGGGAACACTACGAGCCAATCGCTCAAGATTTTCGCTGTTTCCTACTTTAAAGTCACTCAGAAACACTTGGCCCACGGTCGCCCCATTGCCACGTCCCAAAGAAGCGGAAAGACTGAGGCTTCCGTCAGTTACACTTTCCGAAACATCCAAAAATGCGAGCATATCGCCGCCATTTTGTGCATTCATGCTCAGCCAGGAAGAGCCGTTTCCACCTTCAATAGTCGCGGATACCGAATTGCCTCCACCTTGACTGCCTGAAAATTGCAAACTGGACGGTGTTCCGCCGTCAGTCTGAATGGAGAAGTTCGCATTTGAAATAATCTTACCGCCAAATCCGGCCAACGTCTTCACTTTGCCATCAATCGCAAAGTCTATTCCTTCACCGCCAGAGCCATCATAGGCGCTCTTTTTTACGGCTCGGACAAGACCACGAACATCTATCTGTTCGCCTTCAATGCTAATGAGGTAAGCCGTTTTGGCTGTTCGTCTAATCTCAAGTGATGATACATCACCCCGCCGAAGCGAGACTTTGTTCAGTCGCAATTTCTCAAGGCCTCGAGCCTTAGTTAGCTCCGCGCGACCCGATGCAGAAAACCCGTCTCCATTTAGTTTTATGTCTTCAAGGACTTGATCGCCATCCTTGTCGATCAAAAGAAACGTAAGGGTAGCCGGCACTCCTATTCCCTTACTCCAACCGATAGAAGGTAGAGAAAGACGCGTATTGACGAGATCCACCAAAATTGGCCTGGCACCATTCGCGTTGGTATCTCCAACTTCCACAGGCGTTGGCCCGGTCAGCATCTCGCCAAGGTCGATACCAATTTTCTTTCGTTGAGCATCAGACAGAACGATGCGGATATTGGTTTTTGACCCAGGTGCACCACCTGCAGGAAGAAACAGGTTCACATTTGCGTCGATTCCATCAAGTTTTGCATTCCCTCGAACTGCTGTGCCTGTTGCATCAATCTCAACAACCACATCTCCATTTGAGATAATCCTGTCTTGGATGGGTACAGAGCTTGAAAAATCGGACAAGCGAACAGTAGCAATTGTGGAAACATCCTCCGGTGCAATTTTGCGGCTTAGATTAAATGTAGCACTAACTTCTGCAACGGCATCTCCAGTCACCGCTTCAGGAGGAACCCCTCTCTTGGCCATAAAAGATAGTGGCGCTGCATCAGCGATCTCAGCCAAGTCGGTAGCCTTTCCGATCATGGAAACAGTGGCCTGCGCTTCCGGGTTACGTGGACCAAGCACTGGAAGTCTGAATATGGCCGAAGGGATATCAACACGCGTGCCAGAGGGGCTCAAAGCGCTCCCTTCCTCCAAGGAGGCCGTCAATCCAAACTCGTCAAAGCCAAGTTGCCCCGTACTTGCACTGAGATCTGGAACATCACCAAATGTTCTGACCTTGGCATCGGAGAACGTAAGCATTCCGGAAAACGCGTCTTCTGGAAACTTCTTTTCTGGATCACGGTTTCCTACCAAACCAGCAGGTATTGCAAATGTTATGTCCGCACCTTCAATATGCCCCTGCTTAACATTTTTAACGAACCAGCGTCGCGCGCCGCCAGCAAGCGTCGGTGGCCAAATTTGTTTAAGTTTGCTGGACTCAATACCTGTCGCAGAAACCGCACCGGCCATTGAAGGGAACTGAGATTGAAAATTCACATTTGCAGAAGCAAGTACACGGCTTGCGCCGGTTCGTAGTTCAAACGCGTCTACTGTTAGGTATCTGCTGGAAATATCAAACCGACCATTGACACCGATCAGCTCCACACCAAGCGGTGCAATTCCATCAACATCCCGTGGCGCCAAAACAGAGTCTCGGGAAACCAGCCTTACATCTAGCTCATGCAATGGGTTGTTATCTGAGGTCTGGATATAGCCCAAAAACGGGAGAACTGTATCGCCAAACCTCAGTACTGCCGTTTCGACGCTAACAGCGTTGTGCTCGGGAGACCAGATAAGCGAAATCTGGCCTCCATCCAGCAATGCCAAGTCCCGCTCGCCAATGTAGAGATAGCTACCACCAATTTCTGCATCGAAAGATGCCGTTGGAACGCTATTGGCTCCAACGAATTTAGAGCGCATTGACAGTCTGAGAGGAGCGTCCGTCCGCAAGGAGAAGTTTTCGCGGCCAAACGCAGGAATAAGTTCCGGTAAAATTACATCGTACAATGCAAGCTTTATTTCATGACCTCGTCCGTCCACCACAGGCTCTGCCGATCCTTCAAACCGCCAAGAACCACCTTTTCCAACGCCAGATGCTTGGGCCGATAGCCGGTTACTTTCTGTTGTCAAATTTATGGTCGAGCTGATGCTGCTGTAGTTTTGTAGGACGCCACGGTTGCGGATCAAAGCAACATAACCATCTAAAATTGTAATGCGTTTCAAACCAAGATCAAGTCCAGTGATAAGAATTTGAGACGCAAAATCATGCAGCTGCTTAAGCTCTTGGCCCACACGAGCCAGAGGAGTTAGCTCTGCATTATCTCTCGCAGCAGCACCTCCTGACAAATCCATCTGTTGGATCGAACGTTGGTGTTCGCCGGCTAGCTGAACCGATACAAAAGGTTTCTCAACCTCAATGTCCCGAATTTTGACCGAACCAAGTATCAAGCTGGTCAGTCGGATACCAACGGAGATATTCTCGCTATTGGCAGAAATCCCTGTACGGACGTCTTTCAATGATGGTTTGATGATGTTTCCAAGCAACCCGCGCAATGGATCGAGAGACAGAGAAACGTCCTCGAACTCCAACGAAACTCCGTCGGGCAATACGCTCGTTACACTCTGCGTGACTTTGTCTGTGATCACAGCAGAAGACATCGCCCCGCTCGATAGCCTCAGATAAAGAGCGCCAAAAGCAACAAAAAGAACAACAAGAATTACGGCAAGCCCAATAAAAACCCTTCGGAACCATTTGCGGTTTTGCCTTTTCGGCGGGGTATTTTCAGAAGGGTCTGTTTCTAATGACTCTAAATCACTATCGCCCTGAATATCAGATAAACACACCTCTCCACCGGTCTCCGCTTCGTCCAGACCATTGGCTTCAGTCAAGATACCTTGCTGTTGTAATTTATCATCCTCAATTAAGGACATGAGCAGACATCAAACTTTCAAACTTTCCGTCAAAATCGAGTTTTGATCTTGATATTACCCAACGCCATTCCAGTTATTCACAATATGGCTGGACTCAGACATTCTGACACCTGATATGCTATCCTGAGGAACAAGGCAACGACATACGGAAACGCTCGATTTACCGAAGATAACGCTCATTTTACAGGCAAATTTGATTCGCACTTAAACACGACAAAAGAAAGGCAATTTATGTCCATTCAAGAAGGCGACAAAGCCCCAGATTTTTCACTCCCTACAAACAACGACGGTACTTTTACTCTCAGCACCCAAAATGGAAAGGGAACGGTTCTGTTCTGTTATCCCAAAGACGATACGTCTGGTTGCACAAAAGAGGCCATAGGGTTTTCTGAGTTAAAGCCAGAGTTTGACGCATTAGGTATTTATTTAGTTGGCATTTCGCCAGACCCGGTAAAGAAGCACGATAAATTCATTGCAAAGCACGAATTGACGGTGCCGCTAATTTCCGATGAAGAGAAAACGGCATTGGGCGCCTACGGCGTATGGGTCGAAAAGAGTATGTACGGAAAGAAATACATGGGCGTCGAACGTTCCACATTTTTAATCGACGCAACCGGAACCATAGTTAAAGCTTGGCGCAAGGTTAAAGTGCCTGGGCATATTGAAGAAGTTTTAGCGGCCGCCAAAGAACTCTAAGGTTTCTGCCATTCGTAATTTGTAAGATAGACCAAGTAAAAGCTCATGACATTTAGCTCAGTATCGCAGTGAGATTTCGCCAACGATACTGAGCATTTCAGCACAGAAATGCTCCCCACCCTCATAATTCACCGCCCTGTTAACCTTTGGTTTTAGTTTTAGAAGGCCTATATTAACCTTAATCATGTGTAATAGCTTTCAGTAAGTGTTGCGTATGAGTGTTTAAAATGTCCAAGCCTGCTCAGAGGCGTAAAGCCCGACCTGCCGATAAGAGAAAAGCTAAACGGATAATTTTGAACTTCGGTCAAAAGACCGTTGTTCTTGCAATCCAACCGTGGATTTTAACCAGTGCTGTAAGTTGCCTCCTGCTCTTGGCATTCTTCAACGTTGGTGCGGCAGTATATCTGTTCAAACGAGATGGACTGCTCACACAACGAGCGACCCAAGAAATTGCTATCAGACAAACTTACGAAGCTAAGTTTCGCCGCTTCAGAACAGCAATGGAAACGGTTCAAGATGCGTCCTCCGAAGAACGTGCGCGCCTTGCGACAGAACTAGCTGACCTCTCGGTACGCCAGGATCAATACGCTTCTCGTCATGCGCGGGTTGCCGCTGTAATCGACAACGCACGCCGTATGGGAATTCAGGTGGCTTCAGTCTCCGCCCCAATGCCCATGATTAAGCCCGGAGACGCGCCAATCCTCGCAGACAGTGGGATCTCGTTAACTGGCGACGAAAGTGCAATTGGTGGTGAAAACGAACCTGTCGACAATGGCGTTCTAAAAATGCCAAACACTTTTGAAGAATTTGAACAAGAATCCAACCTGAATGACCCGTTCCTACAAATTGAACGATTTGAAGCCGATTTGCAGGCCATGGAGCAGATCAATGCCGTTTCTGTTCAAGCCGTTGCTATGGCAATTACAAAGGAACACAAGGCCTACCGCAAAGCACTCGCAGATTTGCCGATAAAGCTAAAATTACCGGCAAAAGCCGGCGCAGTTGGTGGACCATTCATTCCTGCTGAGTTTGACGAAAAAGCTATCAAGGCCACCTCAAAACGAATTGATACTCAGCTCAAAGACATTTCGCGCCTGCGCAAGATTTCAGCGTCTTTGCCAATTGCTGTCCCATTGAAGAACGCTGTTCGTTCCAGTAGCTATGGGCGCCGTATTGATCCATTCCGTAAGCGCGCAGCGTTCCATGCCGGAGTTGATTTTAGGGCAAAGACAGGAACACCTGTTTTAGCGACAGCTGATGGTCAAGTGCTACGCGCCGGTCGCGCAGGCGGCTACGGTAATCTAATTGAAATCCGTCATGCTCATGGCCTAACCACTCGCTTTGGACACCTAAGTAGAATCAGTGTGAAGGCTGGGCAATCAGTGAAGCGTGGCGATGTTATCGGCAAAGTTGGCAGCACGGGCCGAAGCACCGGCCCTCACCTACACTATGAAGTGCGCAACAAGGGCCAGGCACGCAATCCTCAGCCGTTCATGGATGCTGGAAAGCACCTGTCTAAGCTCTAGGGAAATTGACCAAATTTAATAGGAATGGCGTTGACAACCTCAGCGCCATTCGTGTTTCTGGAAATACTTTGTTCCCAATAGATGTAAAAATATCTAGCTATGATTTGGGCAGTCTAGCATGCCACCCAAAGCTTGGTACGCAACCAATTGGTTGCGGAATAATTTATGATATTGCAGAGAAAGCTTCATTTTCGATTAGTCGATATCTTCAATATCTGTGCCTGCGCCACCTTCAATTTTCTGCGACAGGGACGCCTCCAAAAATTGATCAATTCCACCGTCCAAGACTTTTTGGGGGTCGGTACTTTCCTGCCCAGTACGAAGGTCTTTCACAAGCTGATACGGCTGCAATACATATGAACGGATCTGGTGCCCCCACCCAACGGTGGACTTTGAGGACGCCTCTTCCATTGCAGCTTCTTCGCGCTTTTTCATCTCTTCTTCGTACAGGCGAGAACGTAACATGCCCCAAGCAGTTGCTCGGTTCTTATGCTGAGATCGATCATTTTGGCACTGCACAACAACACCCGATGGTAGGTGAGTAATACGAACCGCAGAATCTGTCGTATTTACGTGCTGACCACCGGCACCAGACGCACGATAAGTATCAATCCGTACATCGGAATCAGGGATGTCGATCTCGATAGAGTCATCAATAACCGGATAAACCCATACGCTTGCAAAGCTAGTGTGCCGTCTAGCATTGCTGTCAAACGGAGAAATGCGCACCAATCGATGGACCCCGGATTCAGTCTTTAACCAACCATAAGAGTCCGCTGCCTTTATGAGGATAGTTGCGGCTTTGATCCCAGCTTCCTCGCCGTCCTGAACCTCTATCACCTCAACTTTTCGTCCATCTTTGCTGCCCCAGCGCGTATACATACGCAGCAGCATTGATGCCCAATCCTGACTTTCTGTGCCGCCGGCTCCAGAATGGATCTCAACATAAGTGTCATTTCCATCAGCTTCGCCAGACAACATAGCCCGAATTTGCTGCTCTCGTACCTTGGTATTTAGCTCTGAAATAGCGTTTTCGGCTTCCGCGATGATGTCTGTATCATCTTCCATCTCGCCCATTTCAATGAGTTCGATGTTATCCGCAAGCCCCGTTTTAAGTTCGATAATCCCAGTGATTTGATCATCTAAATTTTGGCGCTCGCGCATAATTTTCTGTGCGTTGGAAGAATCATCCCAAAGAGTTGGGTCTTCGACAAGGGCGTTCAGCTCTGCTAGTCTGTTGCGGGCATTATCCCAGTCAAAGATGCCTCCTTAGCAGGGTGAGTGCCTGCTCGATGTCATCAACGATTTGCTGCGTTTCGGCGCGCATAGAAAAGCTCCGGGCGAGTAAAAAGATAGCGCGTGGGCTTATGCATCACCCACGCGCGTTGTTCAAGTTCGGCTTTAGACTTAATAGTTAGTACACACCGCCGGTGCCAGAAATCACAGCCCTGTCAGATTCAGGGGCAACGGTCAACGGGCGCCCTGTGTCATCTGTGTAACCGATAATCGAGTAGTTATCTGGTGGCGCTGTGCCAGGTTTGAATGCTTCCATAATCACGCCATCTGTTCCGCCGCTGGCGCGCAGACCAGTTTTACGATCAATCGGGATTAACTTCAAACCACGAGGCACGCGAAATGGAACTGCGGGTGTTTCTGCCAAGGCTTGTGTCATGAAATCCGTAAAGATTGGAGCAGCAAGCTGTCCCCCTGTCGAGCCACGGCCCATTGGGCGAGGGTTGTCATAGCCCACATATACTGCGGCTACCAAATCCGGTGAGAAACCTACAAACCATGCATCTTTCTCTTCATTTGTCGTACCGGTTTTACCAGCAATAGGTTTTCCAACTTTGCGCACAACTTTCGCAGTTCCTCGTTGGACAACACCTTCCATCATTGATGTGGTTTGGTACGCAGTCTGCGGATCAAGCACCTGAAGGCGTTCATCCACAAGAATTGGTTCTTCCTGCCCTGCCCAAGATGTGGCTTCGCAACCTTCGCAAATACGTTGATCATGGCGGAATATCGTTTTTCCAAAGCGGTCTTGAATACGATCAATCAGAGTTGGTTCAATCTTTTTGCCACCGTTAGCAAACACGCTAAATGCGCCAGCCATGCGAAGAGCTGTGGTCTCACCTGCACCAAGTGCCATTGGCAAATAAGGTGCCAAAGTATCATACACACCAAACCGACGCGCATATTCCGCAATGAGTGGCATGCCCATATCTTGCGCCAAACGCACAGTCATTACGTTACGCGAGCGTTCAATACCGGTGCGCAATGTAGACGGACCATAAAAATCGCCGCTGTAATTTTGTGGGCGCCATACTGTGCGACCAGATACGATTTCAATTGGCGCGTCCATAACGACGGAAGATGGTGTGTAACCATTGTCGAGCGCAGTCGCATAAACGATGGGCTTAAAGGACGAGCCTGGTTGACGCTGCGCTTGCGTCGCACGATTAAACTCACTGGCATCATATGAAAATCCACCAACCAGCGCTTTTACACGACCGGTATGTGGATCCATCACTGCTATTGCGCCGTTAATTTCAGGAATCTGACGCAATCGATAGGTCGCATCAGTATCGGCGACCTGTTCAACAAAAATCACATCGCCGATTGATACAACATCGCTAACGCCCTTTACGGCACGACCTTTACGTTCTCCAACAGACCACTTTGCCCATTTTGCGTTCTTAAACGGCAACACACCAGTTTTTCGTTCATCAGAAAGTCCCCGTGAACGAATAGAGTCCGGGCGAATTCCAAGCGTCGCTTGTTTTGCATTTACGTCCAGAACCACGGCCAAATTCCACTCAGGAACATCGGATAGTGGTTCCAGTTCACCAACGAGTTTGCCCCAGTCGCTGGCTGCAGTCAGGTCAACCTTACCATGTGGACCGCGCCAACCGCGTGCTTCATCAAATTTGATCAGACCCCGTTGCAAAGCAGCGCGTGCCTGTACCTGTGTTTTGGGATCCAGAGTTGTTCGAACGGATAGTCCGCCACCATATAGTTTCTCTTCGCCATAAATATCAAATATCTCACGGCGAACCTCTTCTGCAAAAAAGTCGGCAGCAAAGATCTGGCCACCATATTCGCGCAAGCGAACTTGCAATGGCAGTGTCTGGGCAGCCTGAGCCTGTTCCTGTGTAATATAGCCATTGATATGCATCCGATCGAGGACATAGTTGCGGCGCTCGATAGCGCGCTCTGTCTGGCGAAAAGGATGGTAGTTATTCGGCGCTTTCGGCAATGCTGCCAGGTAAGCCGCCTCTTCCAAAGTCAATTCATGAACGGATTTATCAAAGTAATTCAGAGATGCAGCGGCGACACCGTATGATCCGAGACCAAGATAAATTTCGTTCAAATAGAGTTCAAGAATTTTATCTTTTGTGTAGGCCTGCTCAATGCGCAGCGCCAACATCGCCTCTTTCACTTTTCGAGTAACTGTGCGCTCGCTGGAAAGAAGGAAGTTTTTTGCAACCTGCTGCGTGATCGTGGACGCACCAGCAAACCGACGGCCAGTGCCAAGAGCCTGAACATTTCGTGCCATTGCAGTCGCAAGACCAACATAGTCGACGCCCTGATGACGATAGAAATTTTTGTCCTCTGCACTCAGAAAGGCAGCTTTAATCAGATCGGGAATAGCGGCCGCTGGTAAATAAAGGCGGCGTTCACGCGCATACTCGGCGATCAAAACGCCATCTGATGCATGAACACGAGTCATCACCGGCGGCTCGTAGGCGCTCAGGACTTCGTAATCGGGCAATTCATCTGCATACTGCGTCAAGAAATATGCCCCGACACCAGTCGCGCTGAGAGTCATCACAACTCCAAATGTAAATAGAAATCCAAAAATACGCGCAAACATTGAA
>JBGCFS010000153.1:0-16606 GCA_045107035.1 Hyphomicrobiales bacterium | reverse complement strand
AATCACAAGGAAGGCGCCCAAATACTGCAAAGTTGTGATTGTGCGTAAGTCTCCAGTTTGCAGGTAACGCTTCTGGTAAATTGTTCCCAGCGTCACCGACAACATTGAGATGAAGTTGATACCGATGAGAAGCGTCCAACTGGCTTCAGTGCCCAAGGTCTGTGTCAAGTCCTCAGCAAGCCGTGGCACCAACGCCGTCATCAAGCCGACAAAACCGAGAGCTAAACCAAGCCATTGCCGTTTGCTCAACCGTTCACCGATAATTGCACCGGCTAAGAACGCAGTCATCAATGGCTGTAGGGCTGCCATAATGCCTGACAAGGTTGATGGCATTTGCTGATCCAGCACCCACCATATGCCGCCCAGATATATGGCGTGTAGAAAAACCCCGGACATGACGGCATGGCCGAACAGATTTCTGCCAGGCCATTTTGCGCCAATGATGAAACAGAACCCTGCCAACAAGATACCCGCAGCACCAAAACGCAAAGTCAGAAAGCTAAGAGGTTCCGCATATGGGCTTGCATACTTTGCAACAATCCAGCCTGTAGACCAGATGAGCACAAATAATGCTGGAAATAGGAAAAGCAAACGCGATTGCGTCACTACATAACTTCATTTCATGAGTTGAAGAAGGAAATCTTAGCGGTACGTTGAAACAATACGTACCGATGGTCAAAGGAAGGAGCCTTAGCTCCAACCACCTTTGTGGGTTTGATAGAAAATGTGACGTCCAATTTTTGTTAAACGCTTCATTTTCTTAGCCCAACGAGGCTTCACATAAGTCGCATGGTAGTGAGTGGAAGAGCCCACAACACGTGACCATGACTTGCCGCGCGTAACGCTTTTCGCAATCTTTGCAGCTTGTTTATAAGACTTCTTGTCTGTCACCTTGTCGCGGATACCATCACAAGCAAATGAAAATTGGCAACGATTGCGCCATTTCTTATTCTGATAGACCACACCGCAAATCGTTGAAGGATACGCAGGAGCCTTAACACGGTTTAGAACAACTTGAGCAACAGCGGCCTGGCCAGCTGCTGGTTCGCCGCGCGCTTCAAAATAAACGGCTGCAGCTAGGCAACGTTGTTCACGGCGCGAGAATGCAGCACGTGGAATTTTATTCTTGGCCCACCAATGATCCTTTGTACCAAGCTTCGGCCGCACAACAGCAACAGTTGCAATGCCATCTTTTTTAGGAACAGCGGAGATGTCGGGCTTGGCCACTGGAATCCTTCCAGCGATCGTGATCTTAGGCTTATCAGGTGCCGGACGTGGTTTGGAAAGAGACGCTGCGGCAAGAGACGCTGTTTTAACATCTCCAGTGATGGACACTTCAGGTTTGCGACGCACTTTAGCAGCGGCAGCAGCAACTTGAACAACAGCATCGTCTAGAGATTTAATTTCCGCATCAGCTTTCTTGGCCTCTTGTGGAACGTTCAATACAGCAGCAAATGGAGATTTGAACTCTTCCATGCTGTCCACCGGCGCATAAGCGACCGCGACTTGCAATGGTTGTTGTGTGGAATGAGTGGTCGTCGTAGCAGGACGCGCCTTTTTGGCGTCCGCAATCATAGTACGAGACCGTTTGCGCAAAATTCCAGGTGCATTAAAATGATTTGTTGCCAGAGCAATCTGGCCTTTGCTTGGCCAACCCGGGGCGGCAAGCACAGTGCGCGGCAACGCCATTTCATCTACGGATGAGAATAAATCGCGAAGTTCGAACACATTTCCAGAATGCGGCAGATCAGGATTTGGCTCTGATGCAACAGCGCGACTGCGTGTCATCAACAAATCGGCTTTAACACTGCGGTTCACTTCCTTGTGGAAATCACCGTTTGCGCCTTTGGCAGCAGTTTTTAATGCTTTTCCAGGATTTGCTGTAAGCACACCAGATGAAGCAACAGGTTGAACAAATTCTACATTCGCAACGTGAACGGACGTGCGTTCCATTGGCGTGAGCAAAATTGAAGCGTCAGCTTCGGTAAATTCAGTAAACTCCGGCAGGCTCGACTGGGATGGTGTTGCGCAAAGCAGCAATCCACCAAGAGCAGTCGATACAGCAAAACCGGCAATGCGTGCTTGGCGCCGGGCAGCGACAGCTCGTTCGTGAGCACGAGCGCGAGCCAAAGCACCAGCACGACGCTGCATAGCAGCGCGCTTCTTGGCAGCAGGTGACAAGGCACTTTCGTCTATACGAATTGCAGGGATAGGCAAGCCATCCGCAACACGTGAAGCTTTACGCGACACATTCATCCAAAGGGTACTCCAACGCAACGCGAGCCCTTTTGCATCATGGTCCTGCCAATCAGCGTCATCACTGTCCATAATGAAATCGGACAGATCAAGCGCGTCATCCGGCTCATCTGCCGAAGACAGAACCGAAACTTGATGCAAACTTTTTGACCTCAAGGGCCGATCTTTATTCATTAAGCCTGATTAACCTTGAGTTTCGGTTAACGTGTTCGCGAAAACTTTGCAGTAATTTGTTTGGATTTGGTTAACCATAACTATTTTCTCTCAGAACTCTTCCAAACCATGTTGATTTCAAACCATCATGGCGCATAAAAACTGCAATAAAAGACCGCCGCCCCTTTTTTGGAACCGCGTGTCAGAAACTACAAAATTGTGGCTTTGAGAAGTTCAGTCATAGAAAGAATAATCAGCGCCCAACCATACCCGTATTTAACTCCAACTTTAATCAGAGTTTGGGGTGTGCTGCAACCCAGAAAATCACGCTGTGTTTCATAGTGTTACCATACAATCACAGCGTAATATTTAGTCCACGGCTATTGCAGGTTGGCCAGTGCCGCCTGGGCGGCTGCCAGCCTTGCGATAGGCACGCGGTAAGGTGAGCAAGAGACATAGTCTAAACCGATGCTTTGACAGAAGCCTATCGAGGCTGGGTCGCCACCATGCTCGCCGCAAATTCCCAGTTTGATATCGCTGCGGGTTGCTCTGCCACGCTCTGCGCCAATGCGCACCAATTCACCAACACCTTCTTGATCTAGGCTGACAAATGGGTCCTGATCCATCAATCCCTGTGTTGTATAAACGCCCAAAAAGGCAGAGGCGTCATCACGGCTAATGCCATAGGTGGTTTGCGTTAAATCATTGGTACCAAAAGAGAAAAATTCTGCCGTTTCAGCGATTTTACCTGCCTGCAAGGCAGCTCGCGGCAACTCAACCATTGTGCCAACCTGATACGCAAACTTTGTATCATTCTCTGTCATCACCATCTCGGCAACGGCATCAATACGCGCTTTAATGAGATCAAACTCGGGTTTTACTGAGACCAATGGCACCATAATTTCCGGAGTGACCGGTGCGCCAGTTTTTTGAGCCGCGGCAACGGCCGCCTCAAAAATTGCACGCGCCTGCATATCCGCAATTTCAGGATATGAAACCGCTAACCGGCAGCCACGGTGACCAAGCATAGGGTTAAATTCATGCAAGGCACTTGCGCGTGAGCGCACTTTTTCGACCGAAAGATTGAGCGCTTTTGCCACAGTTTCCATATCAGCTTCGCTCTGAGGCAAGAACTCGTGCAGTGGTGGATCGAGCAAACGAATCGTTACTGGCGTGCCGCGCATGATGTCAAACAACTCGGTGAAATCATCTCTCTGCATCGGCAGCAGCTTATCCAATGCTGCTCGTCGACCACCAGCATCATCTGCCAAAATCATTTCCCGCATTGCCATAATTCGGGAGCCATCAAAAAACATATGCTCAGTACGACAAAGACCGATGCCTTCTGCACCAAAACTCAGTGCCATTCGTGCATCCGCTGGCGTTTCTGCATTGGTGCGCACGGCCATAGTGCGCGTTTCATCCGCCCACTCCATTAACCTTGCAAAGTCTGACGACAATTCGGGTTGCAACATAGCAACCTCGCCATCAAGAACCTGTCCGGTGGTTCCATCAACAGTAATGATGTCACCTTTATTGAACATCTTTCCGGCAACACTCAGAGTTTCGTTGCGCATATCAATGCGAATACCGCTGGCACCCGAAACACATGGTTTACCCATGCCACGGGCTACAACAGCGGCATGGCTGGTCATTCCACCGCGAGCTGTGAGAATACCCTCAGCCGCATGCATACCATGTATGTCTTCCGGGCTAGTTTCCACCCGTACCAAGACCACCCTACCACCTTGCGCCTTAGCTTCTTGGGCATCATCAGAGGTGAATACGATTTCACCACTGGCAGCCCCTGGCGATGCTGGAAGGCCTTTGGCAACGATGTTTCGTTTTGCAGAAGGATCGATCGTTGGATGAAGCAATTGATCGAGTGCTGCAGGATCAATGCGCATAACGGCTTCTTGCCGAGATATCAGGCCCTCATTTGCCATGTCAGTGGCAATTTTCAAGGCAGCTTTAGTCGTGCGCTTGCCCGAACGGGTCTGCAACATCCAAAGTTTACCTTCTTCGATGGTAAATTCCAGATCCTGCATATCGCTATAATGTTTTTCCAATTGATCACAAATGGCACAGAATTGCGCGAACGCTTCCGGCATTTCAGACTCAAGAGATGGCTTGTCTGAACCAGCAGCAATACGGGCTGCTTCAGTAAGGTTTTGTGGTGTGCGAATGCCCGCGACTACATCCTCTCCCTGAGCATTGATCAAAAACTCGCCATACAGCGAATTTTCTCCGGTAGACGGGTTCCTAGTAAATGCAACACCTGTAGCGGAGCTTGATCCCATATTGCCGAAAACCATTGCCTGGACATTAACGGCAGTGCCCCAATCCGCAGGAATGTTGTTGATTGCCCTGTAAGTGATGGCACGTGGCGCCATCCAGGATTGGAATACCGCGGCAATGCCGCCCCAGAGCTGATCAAATGGGTCTTGCGGGAACGGCGTTTCAAGCTCGGTTTCCACCAATTGCTTGTAGAGGACTACGATCTGCTTCCAGTCATCAGCTGTCAGGTCGGTATCCAGCACATAACCAGCGCGCAATTTGAACGTTTCCAAAATGTCTTCAAACGCATGGTGATCAAGTCCCATAACCACATCGCTATACATCTGGATAAAGCGGCGATAACTATCGTATGCAAATCGGATGTCACCGGATTGCGCGGCGATGGTCTCGACAGAACGATCATTCAGACCCAAATTCAATACTGTATCCATCATGCCCGGCATGGAGCTTCGAGCGCCAGAACGTACTGACATCAACAATGGATTTTCGTCATCCCCAAATCGACGATCAGTCAACTCAGAAATTGCTGCAAGTGCGTCCTCAACCTGTTTTTTTAATGTGTCAGGGAAGGTTTTGTCGTTGTTATAATAGTAGGTGCATACGTCAGTTGTAACTGTAAAGCCTGGCGGAACAGGAAGGCCGAGAGACGACATTTCCGCAAGGTTTGCGCCCTTTCCACCCAACAGTTCACGCATACTAGCCGCGCCTTCGGCGCTGCCATTACCAAATTGGTAAACCCATCTGTCCACAACAATCTCTCCCCAGGAATGCTTTGACGGTTCCATAAACTAACGTAACGTAACATAGGCCTAGCGCGCCCTATGCTGCAGCGCAACACACAAAGACGGCTAACAGGGGATAAAATCGGTTCAATAGGACGAAAGACTGTAGCTCTTAGCGAAGTTCGGACTCAAAAATCACTCAATAATTGTGTCCAACCCCAAATCCAGCACAGGGGACGAATGCGTAATCCATCCAGTTGAAATATAGTCCACGCCCGCTTCAGCTTTTTTGGCAATAGTATCCAGTTTAATGCCGCCGGATGCTTCGGTTCTAGTTGCTGGATTGATCTTTGCGACCATTGCTACGGCTTTTTCCAGCGAGGCCGCGTCCATATTATCCAGCAGCACGACGTCCGGCCGTGCAGGCAACGCTTCAGCGAGTTGCTCTAAGGTATCGACTTCGACTTCAATCTTGACCAAATGACCTATGTAGTCTCGTGCAGCCTCAATAGTGGCAGCAACACTTCCCACTACCGCGATATGATTGTCTTTAATCAAAACAGCATCATCCAGGCCAAAACGATGATTGGCACCGCCGCCGCAACGCACAGCATATTTTTCAAAGGCGCGAAGTCCTGGTGTTGTTTTGCGGGTACAAACAACTTTGGCTTTCGTATGAGCAATTTTATCCGCAAATTGAGCTGTTGCTGTCGCTATGCCGCTCATATGGCCAAGATAGTTCAACGCCACGCGCTCAGCCGACAAAACATCCCGAGCACGGCCAGCGATACGCGCAACAACAGATCCCGGCTTGACCCGCCCTCCATCATCGATAACGGTTTCAAAGCAGACCTGCGGATTTATTGCGGCAAAAGCCGAACGCGCAAGCGGCATACCAGCAATCACGCCTTCTTCACGCGAGGCTATAACAACACGGGCCTGAGCATTCGCCGGGATTGTCGCCAACGTGGTTATATCGCCCGCGCGACCAAGATCTTCTTGCAGGGCGGTGCGCACGGCGTCGTCCACCATTACACTTAGCAGTTCAGGAAGATTGCTCATTTTACCTCTCAGGAAATTAATAAATTGCTGCTTGTGCTATGCGGCGCCTGGAATGGCATTGGCAACAATTTGATCCACATCGTCCAGTGTCAGGAATGTGCGATGATGCCAAGCTTCGCTCGTATCGGGGAAATCAAGCCGCATATGCCCTCCCCGGCTCTCTTCACGAGAGTAAGCGGCGGCTGCAATTGCACGTGCCACACACACCATATTTGAAAAGCGGGGCATAAGCGGACGATGTGATAGCTCTTCGAACACAGCCAGTGCTTTTTTCAAGCCCGTGCCATCTCTTGCGACACCCACATGGTCAGACATGGTCTGACGAATTAGACGGACAACTTCCTCGTCGGTCACAGATGTATCGACAACTTCCGGCATTGGTTCATCAGGCCAATTGTGGCGTTGCGGCGACGGCAGAGAGCCTTGAATATCTTGGGCGATGCGGGTCGCAAAAACCACCGCTTCCAAAAGCGAATTGGAAGCGAGCCGGTTTGCACCATGGGCACCTGTAGAGGCGGCTTCGCCACAAGCCCACAAACCATCAATTGACGTGCGACCACGCACATCAACATGTACTCCGCCCATATGATAATGCTCTGCCGGGATGACAGGGATTGCATCGGTAACCGGATCGATACCGGCAGATTTACAAGATGCGTAGACGGTTGGGAAATGATCCGGAAATTTATCTCCTACACTTTGGCGGCAATCTAAAAATGCGCCTTTTCCTGATAAAACCTGAGAATGAATAGTCCGCGCAACAATATCTCGGGGAGCCAACTCAGCGTCTTTATGTACATCTAACATGAAGCGCTTCCCTTCATTATCAATGAGGAAAGCCCCCTCGCCGCGCAACGCTTCAGTGGCTAAAGGTGCTGGATCACGGCCAATATTTATCGCTGTTGGATGAAACTGCACGAACTCCAGATCGGCCAGAATTGCGCCAGCCTCAGCGGCCATGGCAATGCCGCCACCACGCGCTTGTTGTGGGTTTGTTGTCACGGCATACAGACCACCGACACCTCCAGAGGACATCACAACCGCCTTCGCGGGCAGTAAAATGCGATTTGTCAGACCACCACGCAAATCTTGCGCGACAATGCCGGAGATTTCCTTGCCGTTTTTCCGAAGTTGCTCTCCAACAAATCCTTCAAGAACGCGGATTGATGGAATTTTACGAACAGCCGCAATCAGGGCACTCATAATAGCAGCGCCCGCCATGTCTCCACGCACGCGCACAATGCGCCGCTCTGAATGCGCAGCTTCGCGAGATAACTTCAAATGGCCTTCGAGATCAGTATCGAACGGCACACCAAAGGAAAGTAAATCATGAATGCGGTCAGACGCTTCGCTGGCCATGACCCTTGCAATTTTCTCATCCACCAAACCAGCACCAGCAGCAATGGTGTCGACAACGTGAGATTCTGCTGTATCTCCCGGTGACATAGCAGCGGCAATACCACCTTGTGCCCATGCCGAAGACGCGCCTTCTCCAATGGGTGCGGATGTAAGGATAGTTACCGGCCTTGGCGCGAGTTTTAGCGCACAAAACAAGCCAGCCAACCCACCGCCTACGATCACCACATCATCGATGCCGTCGCGCGAATGTGGTGTTACGATCTCAACCATAATGGATCAGTTCTTCCAGTTGATCATACGCTCAACGGAATTTTTGGCACGCTCTGCCATCGCTGGATCAATCAGCACTTCCTCTTCCATGTTGAGCAGGCAATCCAGAATATTGGATAGGGTAATACGCTTCATGTGAGGGCACAAATTACATGGCTTCACAAAGTTCACTTCCGGCACTTCAGCCGCCACATTGCTTGCCATGGAACATTCGGTGACCATGATAACTTTTTCCGGGCGGTGATCTTTAACCCAGTCGATCATATGCGCGGTTGAACCGGTAAAGTCTGATTCAGCCACAACATCAGGCGGGCATTCCGGATGCGCTATAATCTTGATGGATGGATCATCCTCGCGATATTTACGCAGCTCTTCGCCGGTAAAGCGTTCATGCACTTCGCATGCACCCTTCCAGGAAATGATCTCGACATCAGTTTGGCTGGCAACGAAACTCGCCAGATACTGATCCGGCACAAAAATAACCTTCGGAACGCCTAAGCTCTCCACAATCTGGACGGCATTGGAAGACGTGCAGCAAATGTCGACTTCAGCTTTCACATCGGCTGTGGTGTTCACATATGCAACAACCGGCACACCGGGATATGCCTCACGAAGCAAACGCACATCTGCGCCATTGATGGACGTAGCCAAAGAGCAACCAGCACGACTGTCAGGAATGAGAACCGTCTTTTGCGTGTTCAGCATTTTTGACGTTTCCGCCATGAAATGCACGCCGCATTGAACGATGATTTCTTCGTCTACTTTTGTCGCTTCAATGGCCAGCTGCAAACTGTCGCCAACAATATCCGCCACACCGTGAAAGATTTCAGGTGTTTGATAATTATGCGCTAGAATAACCGCGTTGCGCTCTTTCTTCACCTTGTTGATATGGTAGATCAAGGGCGCAAATGCAGGCCATTCAATCGCGGGTATCTGATCTTTGACTTTTTCGTAGATGGATGCGGTAGCCTTCGCTATTTCATCTGTATAGCTGAGATCAGGCATTGGCAGAGTGCCGAAGCGCTCCGCAGCCGTTTTTTCAGATGATTTTGCAGACCCGATTGGTGCCGCGTTTGACGTCGATGTGTTAGGCATAGCGCCCCTCCATCTTTATGAAACCCATCCGGATTCCGATCCGAATTTAAATAGAAAGACAAGCTCACGCAGGAAAGTATCCACGAACTAACTTATACTCACATTGAGTATATATAAGATAAAGCAGCATTTGCAACTGAAAATTCACATCGCAAAATTATGGATGGGATATTGGGGGCCTGTCGATCTAGACCCGCAAACCCGGCGCAGGTCGTTCCAGCAATACTTCGCGACGGAAACGAAATAGCTGTGCAGGACGTCCACCTGTTTGGGCACTTGCCGTTCCTGTTGGTTCCACCAAGGCATTGGTTTCAACCAGCCGGCGGAAGTTCTGCTTGTGAAGATGCCGACCAGCCAGGGCTTCAACGGTTTTTTGTAAATCTGTCAGGGTAAATTCCGAACCCATTAACTCAAACACAAGCGGGCGATATTTCAACTTGGCGCGCAAACGAGAAATGGCCGTTGCTAAAATACGCCTGTGATCAAATTTCATGGCCCGACCAAGACTGGAAAAGTCAGGCTCTTGGGTTAATGCGGGGCGTCCATCTGCAAAAGCCTCTTCAATCAAACCGGCTTCGTAAATCAATTCGTAGCGGTCCAGCACCCGTTCATCATCCCATGTCAGGCCATCCAAAGCAAAAGCCAATTTAAGTCGTTCGGCCCGCGAAGTATCATCAATTGCGGCCCACTGTTGGAGCGCTGGCAAAAGATAGTCATCCAGCACATCTGGACGACCAACACGCCAATCTTCCCAGGGAAAATACGCGTACCAAGGCTGAAACGTCGCACCTGAACGCTTCAGCGCACCGGCGCTCTCCGCATCATCGGGTGCCGCACCACGGCTGAGTGCCAGATAGCCAACAGACACCACATGATCGTCTTCATCATCGGGCTGAGCATGCCGCCCTCTATCGCCAAACGTATAAAGCTGTTCCACATGAGCAATATGAAGGCCCGTTTGGGCTTTCACAAAGGCGCGAAGGCCCAGTTCAAAAGTGCGATGACGCAAAGGATCATAGGGTCCAAACGGCAACATATCCTTGGTACAGGTATCGTCTTCATCACGTACAGTCAGGATTAGTGGCGTCTGATCTTGCAGACCGACAATTGCGGCGCTCAGGCCAATCGCAATCGGGGCGATGGGGATACTATTAGAGCGCGCCATCTGCATCACCAACCATATTCAAGCTAAAAACACTGCCCTCAAAGCAATGCGCGCCGCGGCCAATGCCCCGCACCGCTTTCACCATTCGGCCTTTGCGGTCCAGTAAGGCATCTGCAAATTCCACAAGGCGAATATTGGGGGTGGCTTCCGGCGAGCGCTGCCGGATGGTCCGTGCCACCAATTCTTCATCAAGCTCCGGACGCAGCATACATGTGGCAATCATAGCACCGGCAGTGGAGCGGCTGACACCTGCCCAACAATGCACGATTATGGGTGCAGCCTGATCCCAACTGTTCACAAAATCCATAAAATGTCGGACGTGGATTTCACCAGGCGGCAAAAGACCTTCTGTTGGCTCAACAATATCATTGAAGCCCAAAAACAAATGATTGTCGGCCGAAACAGTTTCCGGTCGCGGGACGTTCGTATCGGCATTTATGAGAGTTGCCACATGGCTAGCACTGCTCTCAAGCGCCGTTTTCGCCAGTTTGTCCAAAGAACAGACATAAATGGCACTCATAGCAAATCCCTTTAATGCGCAGCCTTGAAAGTGGCCGTTAAATCTTCAAACAACTCTAAAAAAGCATCCTGAGCCTGGTGCGCAGGTAGCGGAGACAACAAACCTGCCACATCTTGCGCAGTGACGCCACGCGGACGGCTAAAAAATCGATCCGCTTCCTCATCTGAAAATCCAGCTAAGTGGGTGGCCTCAAAAAACGCCGCCATGCGGTCGCAAGTTTTGATGGCGCGTTGCTCGGTTTTGGGTAAATCTGGCGGCAATGAAAACCGTAAATGAATGGCATGCTGAAGACGGTTCTCGACACTCTTATAATCACCGCCCATGACGGCCTTAAACGGTGAGATCATATCGCCTACAACGTATTCCGGCGCATCGTGCAGTAACACAGCCAAGTGCCAATATGGCTTGGCATCCGGGAACAGTTTGTTGCCAATCTGCGCCACAAGAATGGAATGTTGAGCCACTGAAAAAGCATGTTCACCAGTGGTTTGTCCGTTCCAGCGCGCAACACGGGCAAGGCCGTGCGCAATGTCCTCAATTTCAATATCAAGGGCTGAGGGATCGAGCAGATCAAGCCTGCGCCCAGATAGCATGCGTTGCCATGCGCGAGCCGGCTGACCAGCTTGCCCTGCCTGCTTTTTTGGCGTTGTTACACCCATGAGAATGACACCCAATCCGGCAATGCCGGTGTTATGCGAACGTCACCGGCATTGATATCTCGGCCTTCTTCCAAAGCATCATTGACCTTGTCAAGACGAACCAAGGCCAAGCCTTTATGATCCGCGACACTGCCAAGCGTGCCTATGCTCTTGTTCTCAGATTGAATATCCGTGCCCGATTCCGGCAATTTGTCGTCAGAAGACACTATAACAATACGCTTGCGCGCTGTGCCTCGATGCTTCACCCGTGACACAACCTCCTGCCCAACAAAACAACCCTTATCGAAACCAACGCCATGCATCTGGTCCAAATTGATGTCGTGTGGGAAGACATCTGCGTATTTGTAGTCAACAGGCGCCTCGGGAATGGCAAGTTCCACGCGTTTTGCCGTGTAGCTTGATGGCGCGTCTAAAGACACATTCGCATTGGCAAGCACGACATCAACATCAGCAACGGGCACATAAGCGCGATATCCAAGACCAACATGGCGTGGGTCGGACACAATAGGACCAGACAATTTGGGCAATGCATCATCTGGCGATGACGGGACAAATGCCAGCACAGAATAGGCATCACTCACATCTTCCAGCTGAACATCAGAGCGCAGCTTATACATGCTCATACGCTTTAACAAATCAGACCCGGCACCCGCCAACGTATCAAACAAAAAGCCGTCACCCATCGGCAGAATAATAAAATCAAACAGCACTTTACCTTGCGGGGTCAGCAATGCGCCAAAACCACTATCATTGGTTTTCAACCGCTCCATATCAAATGTGATAAGACCCTGAAGCAAAGTTTCAGCATCAGCGCCCTTCATGTGAATAAGCGCGCGATTTTCAAGTTTGACGACAGCGATAGACACGAGTTTTAAATCCCAATTTCAATGGATATGGGGCACAGAACTTGCCTTGCCCCAACGATACAGACTAGGTAAGCGCAACAAGCTGATTGGGCAAGCGCCCAGACCAATTTCAGGGGCACATGATCATGGCTACTTTCGACACGATTTTTAAAAACGGTACTGTTGTCAATCAAGATGGAAAAGGTCTTGCTGATGTCGGTGTTCGGAACGGTAAAATTGCCGCCATCGGATCATTACCCGCAGATAATGCCGGCGAAGTTGTGGATTGCAACGGACTTCATGTTCTTCCAGGCGTGATTGACAGCCAGGTGCATTTCCGTGAACCGGGCTCCATTCACAAGGAAGATCTGGAATCCGGCAGCAAGGCCGCCGTAATGGGTGGCGTGACTGCTGTATTTGAAATGCCAAACACAAATCCTACCACTACCAATGAAGCAGCGCTCGCAGATAAAGTATCGCGCGCCACCAACCGCATGCATTGTGACTTTGCATTTTGGGTGGGCGGCACACGCGAAAATGCACATGAAGTGGCGGAGTTAGAGCGCCTCCCCGGTGCTGCTGGTATCAAGGTATTCATGGGCTCATCCACTGGTAATTTACTCGTAGAAGACGATGATGGCGTTTCAGCTATTTTGTCTCGCATCAACCGACGTGCAGCCTTTCACAGCGAAGACGAGTTTCGCCTGCGTGACCGTATGGGCGAGCGAGTTCCCGGCGATCCGTCCAGCCATCCAGTTTGGCGCGATGCGGAAGCTGCACTGATATGCACCAAACGGCTGGTATCCATCGCGCAAGCAACTGGTGCCCGCATTCATGTGCTACACATTTCAACTGCAGCTGAGATGGACTATTTAAAAGACGTCAAAGACGTCGCCACTTGCGAATTGACCCCGCACCATTTGACACTTTCATCAGATGACTATGCCTCACTTGGCACGTTGTTACAGATGAACCCGCCAGTGCGAGATAAAAGCCACCGCGACAAATTGTGGTGGGGTCTCGACCAAGGCATTGCCGATGTACTTGGCTCAGACCACGCGCCGCACACATTGGATGAAAAGGCAAAACCGTATCCAGAATCTCCATCAGGCATGACGGGGGTGCAGACCCTTGTGCCTATCATGTTGGATCATGTAGCCAACGGGCGTTTGTCAATCGAGCGATTTGTGGATCTCTCCAGCCACGGCCCGCAACGCATTTTTGGCATTGCCAACAAAGGCCGATTGGCTGTTGGCTATGATGCGGATATGACAATTGTTGACTTGAAACGCGCTGCAACCGTTGAAAACAGCTGGATTGCATCCAAATGTGGCTGGACGCCTTACGACAAAAAATCTATTCACGGCTGGCCCATTGGCACCATCATTCGTGGCAAGCGCGTAATGTGGGAAGATGAACTCGTCACAGCTTCCAACGGCGCAGCTGTCCAATTTCAAGAAAGCCTTTCAAGGTAAGACCACACAATCATGAGCGTAGCTGAAACAACCGCCCCTACCGGTCCCGAATATCTTCGTCGCAGGACCTTTGCCATCATCTCTCACCCGGATGCTGGTAAGACCACGCTGACCGAAAAATTGCTGCTATGCGGCGGTGCCATTCGCATGGCGGGCCAGGTACGTGCGCGCGGCGAGCGCCGACGCACACGCTCTGACTGGATGAAAATTGAGCAGGATCGGGGAATTTCCGTGTCGTCCACTGTGATGACATTTGAACGTGACGACATGACGTTCAATCTGCTTGACACACCGGGCCACGAAGATTTTTCTGAAGATACCTACCGCACGCTCACCGCTGTTGATGCCGCAATCATGGTTATCGACACCGCAAAAGGTATTGAGCCACAAACACGTAAATTGTTTGAAGTCTGCCGCCTGCGCGACATTCCCATTATTACCTTCATGAACAAGATTGATCGTGAAGCGCGCGACCCTTTTGAGTTGATTGACGAAGTTCAAGAAGAATTGGCGCTGGATTGCTCTCCTGTGGTTTGGCCACTCGGATCAGGCTCCACTTTCCAAGGCTGTATCCATTTGAAAACAGGCGTGTTCCTCCACAATCCTGGCCCGGGTAAAACAGCTGAACGCATTCAGACAACCGGTATTATGGACGAAAAACTGGACGATTTAGTTGATCCCAACGTGCTGGCTGAGGCTCGCGATAGCGCGGAACTGGCGGCCGGCGGCTATATTGAGTTTGACCATGAAAGTTTTCTAGAAGGCCATCTTAGCCCGGTTGTATTCGGTAGTGCTTTGCGTGAGTTCTCTGTAAAAGAATTACTCGACGTGATCGCAGATTTCGCACCATCGCCGCAACCGCTAAGTATTGAAGGTGGTGAGATCGGCCCCGAAGACAAACCGGTTTCTGGCTTTGTATTTAAAGTGCAAGCAAACATGGATCCAAATCATCGGGATAGGATTGCATTTCTGCGTCTTGTTTCTGGCCACTTCAAACGCGGTATGAAGCTGAAACACGGACGGTCAAACAAGCCAATCAATATCCATTCGCCGTTAATGTTTTTTGCACAGGATCGCCAGGTCGCAGATGATGCTTGGCCGGGCGATGTAATTGGTATTCCCAATCACGGTACACTACGAGTGGGCGATACGTTGAGCGAAAAGGACGGCATTCGCTTTACCGGTCTGCCAGCGTTTGCACCCGAAATTTTACGCCGTGTCCGCCTCTCCAACACCAGTAAGACAAAACAACTACGTCAAGGATTGCAGGATCTGGCGGAAGAAGGTTTAGCTCAGGTCTTCAAGCCTTTCCTCGGCTCACAATGGATTGTAGGCGTGGTCGGCATCTTGCAACTGGATGTTATGGTGGATCGTATTGGCGGTGAGTATGGCGCTGAAATCAGCTTCGAGCCCGCGCCCTTTACAACAGCGCGCTGGGTTACCAGCGAAGAAAAAAGCGCTTTGGAAGCATTCCGCAACATCAACCAGACAGCCTTTGCCGAAGACCGAGACGGCGCGCCAGTTTATCTGGCACGCAGTCAATGGGAGCTGGACCGGGTGATCAAAGAATACCCAGAGCTGACCTTTAAAAAGACCCGCGAGCTATAGAGTAAGCTTGGCTTTGCGAGCTTCAAACAAAACGATGCCGGTTGAAACTGCAAGGTTGATGCTGTCTGCCTGACCGGCCATCGGGATGAGCACCAGTTGATCGCATGCTTCGCTCAACGATTGCGTTAGCCCCTGTTGCTCATTGCCCATGAGAACTACACCCGGCTCGCCAAAGTCCGCAGTACGATAATCAACTGCACCAGCCAAATGAGTGCCAACGACACGCACGCCTGAGCGTTGTTTCCATTGCAGAAACTCGCCTTCTGATGATTTTGCAAGCGGCACATGAAACACAGATCCCATGGATGCGCGAACAGCCTCCAGAGAATAAGGATCGGTACAGTCCCCTACTAGGATAACGCCTTTTGCCCCGACACAATCCGCTGTGCGCAGAATTGTACCCAGATTGCCAGGATCACGGACACGGTCTAATGCAACCCATAGATCATCGCCACTTGGCCGAACTTCCGACATCGCTTTAAAGCGTTGCTCAAAGACACCCAACACCATTTGCGGATTGTCTTTTCGCGAGATTTTTTCAAGAACTTGATTGGAAACTTCCAGAACGGAGCCGCCGGCAGCACGTACTTTTGCGGCAGCTTGAGCAATCGCATCCTGATCCGCGACGGATTTACCGTAGATAATATCTTGAATGCGCCATTTCTGTTGCAAGGCGTCAGTGACAAGTTTCAGCCCCTCACCCATAAACAGATTGGTCTTGTTACGGTTTTTACGCAGTGCCAGACCGCGCAAATCCTTGATAATAGGGTTTGATACGCTGGTGATCTGCTTGACCTGACCAGATATGCGTTTTTCAGTTCCTGATCTTTCAGAATCCATAGCTTACGCCTCCCAGCGACTGTAAAGAGATGTGGAAAGCCTGCGATGGTCTTCGCGCGCTTCTTTAGGGTTTTGAGCTAACACCAGCTCGCCACTGGTGAGCGTGCCGCCCATATCGCTAACTCTATCGCGCATCATTTCATGGGCCATAAAGAAGCTAGCACGAATAGCATAGGCTGTAAGGATCATAAAATCCGCCTTTGGAGATAAAATTGCCCGGCAGTCATCCATCAAGCTAGGAAGATCATCCATGACCTGCCACACTTCGCCTTTTGGACC
>JBGCFS010000152.1:0-42335 GCA_045107035.1 Hyphomicrobiales bacterium | reverse complement strand
GCGGACAACTCTTCATTAAGTAGAACCATACCCCAGCCAATACCAGCAATTGTCATGACATATGCGCTTTGGCTGGCAAAAATTGGCCCAGCTAAACCCAAGAGATTATAGCTGACTACAAGGGATATTGAGGTCACTATTCCCATAAGCAATGCCAAGAATTCTACCTGCCCAAAACCATTGCTTAAAGTCATTCCATCTTCAAAAATGAATGCGGCTGGGACCAAGAACACACAGGATATAAGGGACATTATTCCAATGCCGGGAACAAACCCGATGTCCGTTGGGCGCTTTGCGGCAACAAATACCCATTCCACTGCGTACCACAGTGGCAACAACAGGGCGAAACAAAGCCAAACCCAGTCGTTTCCGCCACTGGAGAGATCCAATTTACTGGACACCACCAAGGTAACGCCGCCAAGGCCCAGCAGAACTCCAATTAGTCTTCTAAAATTGACTTGCTCCAGTTTGCTGATAGCGGCGAATGCAAAAACAATAAACCCTTGCAATGCGGCTATGAGCGAGAGCAGGGAAGCTTCGACGTGCCCCGCAACAAACAGCAATGTGAGTCGTTGCAAAATGCCTGCTATCGCAGCCCATTTAACGAAGAAAATGAATCTGCTTAAATTGAGCTTAGGCAATACACCTTTGTAGGCAGCGACCGACAGACAACTTGTCGCTACAATCAAATTCACCCAAGCGGCGAGGGCAACTGGAGTTGCGCCTAGGCCAGAGGCAATACGAGATAGTGAAGGTGAAGAACCCCAAATCACACCGGCTGCGATAACTAGCAAGATACCTTGAAGGGTCTGAATTACAGTTCGTAGCTTAAGTTCACGGTTGTAGATTTCTGCAGCCATACCGCTAAAAACAGCAGCAAGCCGGCCTAGTGGGTCATCAAATTTCTTCAGCGCATCAAGTTTCAAACTCTCCGGATCAAAGCGCCCGGACTCAAGCACTTCGGCAGCTTCAGTCAGCTTTTCAATTCGGTTGAAATATTCTTTTTCCTGATCCCTGAACCGCTTTTTTGCTAGTGATGCATTCAAGCGAGCGCGTAGCAAGACAGGGTCAAAATCCTTCGGAAGGAAGTCTTCCGCACCAAGTTCAATTGCCTTCACGACGCTTTCTTTTTCATCGTCGAGGGCTGAAATAACCACAACCGGAATGTCTCTGAGAAGGGGCTCTGCTTCAAGCGCCCGCAAAACATCAAATCCGTCCATCTCAGGCATTATGATGTCCAGAAGAATTGCGTCATAGTTGTATTGACGCAGAGCTTCCATGGCTGCCCGGCCATCTTTTGCGGTCTCAACCTCATGCCCAAGGTTACTGACAGCCAAGCTGATTTTTTTCCTGTTTATTAAGCTGTCGTCGACGACCAGTACCGATGCGCGTGATACTTCTGCGACATCTAATTCTTCAGACATCATCAGGTTTTATTTCCTTCAATGCCACAATGGCACTGTTGAGCAAATCCTGTGCAGGGGCACAAAGTAGATCTAGATCGGTCTCATCACCACTTTGAGATGCAGCCTCAATTCTGGCGCTTAACTCTCCAAGCTCGATAGCGCCCAGATCTCGTGAGTTTGACTTGAGGGTATGCGATGCAATTTTCAGTGCACCGAGATCATGAGCGGAACAGGCACTTACAATTTGTGCAACAAGGTCGGGTGCAATGTCACAGAAGTCATCCATGAGTTCCTGCAAGTCTTCAGAGTCCCCGCCGATAACTTCTTTCAGTCTACGCAGCGCTTCAATGTCTATATTGGTCATTTAATTCATATACTCTTTTTAACTGCGTAGTTCGCGGAATTTCACGGCAGCGGCAAGGCTTTCGGAAAGGGCGTCTAGGTCAATCGGTTTGCTTAAGTACCCATCCATTCCGGAAGCAAGGTATCGTTCCTTTTCAGATGCCATAGCGTTTGCTGTCAGCGCCACGATGTAAGGTGTATTTTCGTCATCCATTAATTCGCGAATTTTGCCAGTTGCAGTCATTCCGTCCATATCTGGCATTTCGATATCCATCAGCACCAAATCATAGCTGCCCTCTACGCAAGAGCTCACAGCTTCTCCGCCACTTTTTGCTATGTCTGGCTCATATCCGAGGCGTTTCAGAATTTTCGATCCGACTTTTCGGTTAATTGCGTTGTCGTCAACCAGCAATATCGAAAGTTCGTTGCCTTCGGTTTCCGGGGTTGGTTTTTCACTATTGGGAGCTGCATTGCTTCCAAAATTTTCAGAGCTCAACGCAGTCGCTAAACTTTGCAAAAGTTGGTTGGATTTTGCTGGTTTGGTCAACACTGCAGAGAACCCTATCTCGGCAATGCTATCTCTAAAATGTGTTTCAACAGGAGAGATGGAAGTGAAAAGAATAATCGGCGGCGTTTGTTCGCCAAGATGTTGTTTGATTTCTCGAGACAAATCGAAGCCATTCATATCGGGCATTTTATAGTCAACGATAAGAACATCGTAATGTTCACCGGTCTGGGTCCAGTTGAGCGCTTCTCTAGGGTCACTGGTCTCTTTTGTTATCATCTCCCATCCACCCAACCGTTCAGCAAGGATCAGCCGGTTGGTGCGATTGTCGTCAACGATGAGGGCTTTTTTGCCCTTTATGGCATTCAAAAAATTCTGGCGTGTTGCCTGTATTGGTAAATCCACCAGTTCTGCAGGAAGCGTGAAAGAGAAATTGGTGCCTTGCCCCGCTTTGCTTTCGACCGAGACTTCACCACCCATCAATTCCACCAACCGTTTTGTGATAACCAGGCCCAAACCAGTTCCGCCAAATCTGCGGGTGGTTGATGCGTCTACTTGGCTGAAAGATTTGAATAGTTTCCCCATCCTGTCTGCAGGGATGCCGATGCCGGTATCTCGTACAGAGATGCGCATCTGCGTCTTGTCGCCTGCATTGAATGAATTGTTAGTTGTCACGCTTTCAACAGTTACGACAACCTCGCCCCTATCAGTGAATTTGACGGCATTGTTCAACAGGTTGAGCAAAATCTGCTGAATCCGTGTCGGATCGCCCATAATTCCACTAGGAACATTGGGTGCAATGTGACAGGCAAGCTCTATGCCTTTTTCAGCAGCTTTTGTTGCTACCAACTCCGCTGAAGCTTCCGTAATATCGGCGATGCTCATTGGAAGGCGCTCCAATTCCAAGGCGCCGGCTTCAACTTTCGAGAAGTCCAGAATATCATTGATAATGGTCAGCAGAGAATCTGCCGCGGACTTGATTGTCCTGCTAAATTCTTGCTGCTCAGAATCCAGTGCCGTGCCGTCGAGCAAAAGGCTCATTCCAACGATCCCATTTAAGGGCGTACGAATTTCATGGCTCATGGTCGCCAGGAACGAGCTCTTTGCATCGTTGGCAGATTCGGCAGCATCCTTGGCTCGGTGTAGCTCGTCTTGGACTTTCTTGATTTCCGTAATATCGGTGTGAACAGCAACCGTACCGCCTTCATCTGTCGGTCTGTTGTTGATTTGTTGCCATTGATCTCCAGCGACTTCCAGAAGGAATGGTTGAGACGAGTCTTTCTGTCGCTCTAGCTGCGTCGAAAGCCAAGTCGTGTCGTTCGCAGAGACATTTGGAAACCGATTCAATGACAGTGCGCGGCCTAATATGTCTTCAAAAGAGGTGCCGTTTTCCAACTCTTGGGCAGCCTCGCCAAGCATGATTTCAGCATATCTGCTATTTGCTATTACCAATTTGTTTTGATCGTCGAATAGAGCAAAGCCTTCAGAAATGCTCTCAATTGCATCGCTTAATTGGTTACGAATTGCCTTTGCTTCGCTCTCCGCCTTTACCAGATCGACCGTGCGCTCTTTCACGCGTTTTTCCAGCTCATTGTGAGATGTTGTTAGGCGCACCTCATAGGCTTCTTGTCGCTCCTGCATTTCATTGAATGCGACTGCTACTGTTCCGATCTCATCATTGCTGGTCCAGTCTACGCGTTTGCGGGGACCGCTACCTTGCGACTGGTTGATTGATTCCAGCAATAAATTCACCGGGCGTCCGATAATTCGGCGGTTTGCCAATATCGTTGCTGCGATAATTGAGGTCAGCAAAATTGCAGCCAAGACACCAACAAGGGTGAGGCGTTCCTTCGCTTTTGCAACGAGAACTTTGTCTGAAAGAGCAATCTCCAATTTGCCGATCCGCTCTAGGTCACCGTCTTCGCCATACTCGATGTTAGCGGCAGCGAAAAATGGATGCTTTTGGAGCCCGTCGGTTTCGCCCGCTGCTGCGAGCTCGCTTCCTTCTTCGTCATAAACAATTGCACCAACGACATCGGTGTCCGTCATGAGTGCTTCGAGATTCAATTCGATTTGTTCGTCAGCAACATTCCACACTGGCTCGGCAAGAACCGCACTTTGGATTGCAATCATTTTGCCGAGCTTAGATTGTAATTGTTCCTTTGCGGTCGTGCGGGCAGTAAACTCGAAAATGCCAAATACAACCAAGGTGGAAATCAATACAATCGGTACGACATACGCCAAAATCTTGGCTTGCACAGAGGTGAAGGTAGAAAGAAAAGAGCCTGTTCGATCACCGCCCGTCAGACTTTTGATAACTGGTGCATTTGGTTTATTTAAAGCGGGGTCAGTCATAAGAACTAAACCAAGCCGCAGTTTGCAAAACTGCGTATTTTGGGTGCTCGATGATACAAATGCGCGAACATAATCCCCCCAGAATGCAAATGCATCGCAAGGCGAAGCTATCAACCGAATTGGAAAGGCGCAATATACATTAAGTTGATGATGAACTGTTGAGTGTAACCAAGTATAAAAACGCGGTTTGTTCGAACAAGGTTTTACGCTTTGATCGAGACAATGACTGTCTTCTGCTGTATTTACTTAATTCGAATTCATTCAGACTGGGAACGAATATGCGCTGGCTTCTTTTAATTGTCTCTCATGGTGCTGTTTTGGCGATTGGTTTTGCGTTGGGAGTGTATTTGTTGCCCATTCTTACTGCGCCGAAAAGCCTCGATCGCGAAATGTTGGCAACGACCGCAAAAGAAGCTCTCTACACCGCTGAATTCACACGGGAGTTAAAGGGCAGCGATTTCCTGCATTGGGGAGAGGGCAACCTTAGTGTTACACCCCAGAAGATTGTTCATGAAGGGAAATTGGCGCCCGGGCCTGATTACAAGCTCTATCTTCTCAAGAGCTTTGTTGAAGATGAAGAGCAATTTTTAAAGATCAAAGATGAAGCCCAGTTGATTGGCGATGTGAAAACGTTTGATGGGTTCTTGTTAGATGTTCCAGAAGGCGTGGATGTTGAAGCATACTCAGTCGCGCTTGTGTGGTGTGAGGCTTTTGGGGAATTCATTACCGCTGCAAAGTATCGCTAGGTTTTCTTGTTCGCGGGAATTTGCTCTGCTGAACAGGCAAGTGTTTAGATGAATGGAGAGCCTTACGGCATGAACAAGATAGCCGCAGTTGAAATTCAACTTTTTCAAATTCCTTTGGCTGAAGTGCTGGTAGATGCAAAGCATGGAGACCATCACTTTTTCGAATTGATAACCGCTACCATCCGACTTGAAGATGGAAGCGAAGGAGTTGGCTATACCTACACCGGAGGCCGGGGAGGGCACGCCGTTGCAGCATTAGCCCAGCACGATCTTGCGCCATTTTTGATTGGACAAGATGCTTCGCAAGTCGAAGAGCTTTATGAAGCTATGCAATGGCATGTGCATTACGTGGCACGCGGAGGCATCGCCTCATTTGCCATTTCGGCTGTTGATATTGCGCTATGGGATTTGCGTGGCAAACAAACAGGTCAACCACTTTGGAAAATGGCCGGCGGCGCCGCACAATCCTGTAACGCATATTGCGGTGGGATCGATTTGAATTTTCCGCTTCCCAAGCTTTTGGACAGCATTCAAGGGTATTTGGATCGCGGTTTTGAAGCCGTGAAGATTAAAATCGGACAACCCACACTGGATGAGGACATTTCACGCATAAGCGCTGTCCGTGAGCTTTTGGGTCCGGATCGCAAATTTATGGTAGACGCCAACTACTCAATGTCAGTGGAACAGGCCATTGCCGCATCAAATGCATTTAGACCATTTGATCTTTTGTGGTTCGAAGAGCCAATCATTCCCGATGACTATGATGGGTATCGAAAGATTGCCGAGGCAACCGGAATGCCTTTGGCGATGGGAGAAAACCTGCATACCATTCATGAGTTTGAAATGGCATTTAAGCAGGCCAGTCTATCGTTTGTTCAACCTGATGGTTCGAATTGCGGTGGCATCACCGGGTTTTTACAAGTTGCTGAAATGTCGAAAGAATTCGATGTTCCAGTTTGTAGCCACGGCATGCAGGAGCTTCATGTGAGCTTACTCTCGGGTGTTGCCAATTCTGGGTGGCTTGAGGTTCATTCATTTCCCATCGACCAATATACGTTGCGCCCGTTGGTTGTTGAAAACGCGCGCGCTGTTGCACCAAACGTTCCTGGCACCGGTGTGACTTTTGATTGGGACAAATTGAATGCTGAAAACCTTCTAAGCCAGTGAAATATACCATGACATCAAAAGCTGCCGTCTATCGGGGCAATAAATCCTTTAGTATTGAAAAAAAGAATATTTCAGCGCCTGCTGCTGGGGAGGTGCAAATCGATGTTGCCTATTGCGGTATCTGCGGCACGGACCTTCATATCTATCTTGGCCATATGGATACACGCGTTGGCTTTGAGCGCACCATCGGTCATGAGATGTCTGGCACCATCGCCGCAGTTGGTGAAGGTGTCACCGGATTGAAGGTAGGGCTGCCTATCGTCGTGCGCCCACTTGATCACTGCGGAGATTGTCCGGCCTGCAATGCTGGGCATGAGCACATCTGTCATAATCTAAAGTTCATTGGCATCGATACGGAAGGTGCATTCCAGCAAAAATGGAATGTGCCGGCGCATACAATACATGTGCTGCCCAAAGAACTTGACCTCTCACATGCAGCCCTCATCGAGCCACTGGCGGTTGCGTGTCATGATGTGAACCAAAGCCGCCTGGTGGATGGAGAAGACGTTTTGGTTATCGGCGGTGGACCGATCGGCATGTTGGTAGCGCTTGTTGCAGGCAATGCTGGTGGTAACGTCACAATTTCAGAAATCAATGAGAACCGGCTTGCCTATGCTGAAAAGCTCGGGTTTGCAGTTCTCAATCCCAAACATGATGACGTCGCCAACATTATGCACGAGCGTACTGGTGGCAAAGGAGCAGACATCGTGTTTGAAGTGTCTGGCAGTCAGCCTGGTGTCGATCTCATGACAAAAGCGGCTGCAACGCGTGGGCGCATTGTGATGGTCGCCATTCATGCGACCAAACCCCAAGTCGATTTGTTCCAATTTTTCTGGCGTGAGTTGGAAATGGTTGGTGCGCGCGTTTATGTGAAGGACGATTATGATGACGCGATGGAACTACTTGCCCAAGGTGTTGTTGATTGTGCGAATTTCATCACTGATATCAAACCACTAGATGAAATTCAGGATGCATTCGAAGCATTGACCCAGAACCCCAATGCAATGAAATCTATGATTAAAATCTCGGAGGATGCGTGATGAGTGTGCTTGGTTCATTTAATCTGGCTGGCAAAACCGCAATGGTAACGGGTGCCAAGCGCGGTATCGGTCGCGGTATGGCAGAAGGATTGGCTGAGGCTGGTGCGGACATCATTGGTGTGAGCGCTACAATGGAATCAGATGGTGGCGCTGTCGGTGAAGAAATTCGTGCTATGGGCCGTGAATTCCACGCCTATCAGTGTGATTTTTCAGACCGAGAGGCGCTTCATGCTTTTGCCAAGAAGGTGCGTGAAGAACATCCGATTATCGACATTCTGGTCAATAATGCAGGCACAATTAAGCGCAAGCCTGCTGCGGAACATGATGATGAATTGTGGGACGAGGTCATAGAGACCAATTTGTCTGCACAATTTGTTTTGACCCGTGAAATTGGCAAGTCGATGGTTGAGCGCGGCAGGGGCAAAATTATCTTCACGGCCTCTGTTTTAACATTCCAGGGAGGGATCACTGTCCCCGGCTATGCGGCCTCAAAAGGTGGCATTGGTCAGCTTACCAAAGCATTTGCGAATGAGTGGGCTGGGAAAGGTGTCAATGTAAACGCGATTGCGCCGGGTTATGTCGCGACAGACAATACGCAAGCGCTGCGGGAGGATGCGGCGCGCACAAAATCAATTCTGGAGCGCGTTCCAGCGGGACGCTGGGGCAAACCCGAGGATCTTGCCGGGCCGATCGTGTTTCTGGCTTCTCCGGCATCAGATTTCGTAAGCGGCGAAATCCTGACAGTCGATGGTGGATGGATGGGTCGTTAGCGCAATATGAATCACTTTTTGAGTGAAACTGTGTAACCTATTCAAATATTGAATTTATTGAGAATATTCTCTTTGGTAAGCTATACGAATGTCTGTAATCATTGAATCTTGATCACCCAGTCTCGTCGATAGAATAAGACTTCACAAAATTAATTCTTCAAAAAATCTAATATTATTTCAGTAGATACTAGGCCGATGATACATGACGTAGTATTTTTCATTTCGAATGCAGACTTTTCTGAAAAATAAAACCACAGGTTTCGTGGAAAATCTTGAAATTATTTTGTGTTTCTAATTAGATCATTTTTCCATTGTAAAAAGTATCAGTAACTGCTCATTTAGTTGTAACATGTGTCGTTTGGCGCATTTAAATAACGTAAGAATTACTCAAAGTTCAGCTGTCATGCAGGTGGGTTTTGGGGGGAAGATATAATGTTCAAAGCCCTCACCACTAAAGCGCTTTCTCTTGTGCTGGCGCTCGCATTTGTAGCGAGCACGACCACTGTTTCCCAGGCTAACCATACCAGCGGCCGGACAGGCTGGAACAAGGCCGCTGGCGATATGGCTGTGTGGTGGCATTTGGACGGCAAAATCATAACGCTGAGGAATGAGGATACCGGCGGGTTTTTACGTCAGGGTTACGGTGCCAGTAATGACGCCAAGCGTAATGTTGAAGCTGACCGAGGCATGATAACCGCGCCCCGCGGCAAAGGGTATGACTGGGTCTTAAAGCCCGCAGGCAAGGGCTATTGGTACATCGTCAATCTGAAAACTGCGTTGTTTCTAACCCAGGGCGGCGCGCCCTCAAAAGTTGAAAACGTTGTGAATTGGGGTTGGCATCCTGGCTTAGACGATAATTATAAATGGAAATTTATTCAGGCCGAAAATAGGTCGCGGGACCGTGGTTTTACTGAAGGTTTTCATATCGTCAATAAATCCAAGGGAGCCTATCTTGCGGCATTCGGAGGTAATGTCACATCTTATGCTCCGGAGGTAAAACCAGAGTATCATAAGAAATACCCAAAGCGTACAACTTGGCGTGCACGTGGGTCCGAACTTACTGATTTTGAACGTCAATATCGGGCTGCAACCAGCAAAACGAAATTGAGTCTGCCCTCAGACAATCTGTCCAGCCTTTTGAAAGTCACGATCACGTCGGTAAAAGCCATCCGTACGTCCACGGGGCAAGACGGCGCGACAAAAGTGTTGTTTGCGGGGATTGATCTGGCTGTAGACATCGGCATGGGCATCGCGACTGGTGGGGCAAGCGCGGCAGCTAAAGCTGGCGCAAAGGCAGGGCTAAAAGCCCTGGCTAAAAAAGCGAGCAAACACGTCACCAGAGAGGCGGTTAAAGCAGCGGCAAAGGCGGCTTTGCGCCAGCAGGGCGAAAAGATTGTTAAAAAAGCAATCAAGAACACCGCGAAGGATGCCGTCAATAAGGCCTTGGGTGACCCGAAGGCAAAGGTGGCAAACCGCGCCAAAGAAGCCATGGGCCTTCCAGGTGCTGCTGCAGCTGCCGCAAAGGTCTCCACCGGTATTCTGGATGCCTTGTCCAGCGAGGCGATTTTCAACAAGGTTTATGGCAACAGCAATGATGATCTGGAAATTAAGGTCAGTGGCAGTGCCATCTTTCCAAGGGGCGGACGCAACGATGGAGTAAGCATCAGCTCCCAGGAGGAATTGATCGTAAACCGTGTCGCGGTTTTTCCTGTCGACAGAAAATTGCAAATCCAACTCATAGAATGGGATTACGCAAGTGACGACGATTCCCTTGGTTGGTTTGAATGGAATGCGCCCACAGATCCAGCCTGGCTTGAAGAATTTATCAAAACCAATGGCGTCATTGAGTTCGATCGGGTTCTGATCGACAGGAAGTCCGAGGGTAGCCTCTATGAGTTGAGTTTGAGGATTGAGCCGCTGCATCGATATTTTGACGGCGAAGGCATCATAAACAGGGCACGCCTTGAAACAGAATATGCAAATGAAGGCTGTCCCTCAACGGATCCCGAATTGTGCTCAAGGTATATTGGCGAGTTGATGGATTTTGATAACTGGCTGAAGCGTCCCAGTATACGTGATCGCGTGTTGGAAACTTATGCAAAGCATTGCGAACACCCAACTGGCGCTCGGAAACTGGAGTGTACAGCCATTCCAGACCCTCTGCGTGCTACGTGTAACGCTGGAGTTCAAAGCAGTTGTCAGCGGATAGATAAGATAAATGGTGCAGCTTCGCGGTTTGTAAATCTGAGAATCTGGGAAGGCAATTGCGGGCTTAGCAATGCTGATGCGGAACTGAATTGCGTCAAGCTAGGCACAGCATTTTTAGAAGGTGCACCTTATGAAGGCCCAGTGGGCAATCAGCGCAGGTTTCAATTTGCCACAGGAAGGCTCTATGAGTTTTGCGAAGCTGGCAGCGAAGCATCTTGTCGGATGACAGAGGCCGTCAGCCAAAAATTGTGCGCCTATTTTGATGATACAGGCTGTTTTTACAGAGGCCGTGTGGACGAATTTGGTAAAACTGGTGGCAAAGATGTCGCGGCTGCTAAGAAGTGGTATAAAACCGGCTGTCAATTTCAGGGTGGAGATTCCTGCGCTGCCATCGCGCAATTCGACCAGGCAAATGCACAAGTAGCATCTTTGGGCAATGCATTGGGCTTGTATGAGCCCGCAGAAAGACAGGCGGCTCTTGGTTGTAGCTATGGCAGTAGTTTCGCTTGTGAAATACAAACGGATATTCAAACTGCAATCCAGGCCGAGAAAGCAAAACCTTATTATAAATGTAGTGTGTTGGATGACCCAACATCTTGTGCTGCAGCCGGTCAAGAATATTTAAAGGTCAAAAATTATTCCGCTGCCCGTAATGCATTCCAACAAGGCTGTATTAGATCGTTTAGTGCTATCGGCGACGGGCCTTCCTGCTATGGATTCGCGAAAATTTTAGGTGATCATGCCGCAGAATTTGCACCTGTAGACGATCCAGATCCGAATGCAGCTCCCAAAGATGTGCGAGAAACACAACTCTCGATCTATGAAAGGGGCTGCGAGGCAAAGCACCCGGAAAGCTGCATAGAAACGTCCAAGATACTCTCGTCGGATACGTTTGCGAAAAAAGATGTCAACAAAGCGTATGAATTGATGCAGGATATCTGTTCGCAGGCACTGAACAACACAGGTGTTTCGCTCGGCAGAGAGCTTTGCGAAGAGCGAAACCGGGTTTTTGACCTCCGGCCAGAAACTCAGAACACCAATTCATGTTCATCCGGCAATGCCAAAGCCTGTATCACCCTTGGCACTGAAAACATGGGGCAGTACCTGTACAAGGATGTACCCGTTGAATCACAATATAGTCTGCCATTTCATGTGCCGGGAATTGACAAGGCCAGAGTGAACTATTCGCAAGCGTGCGAACTGAATAGTGGAGAAGGTTGCTTGTTGCACGGCAATCTCGAAAACTTGTACGCGCTACGAGAAATCAACATTCTCACAATTCCGCCCGGAGAAAATATTCTCGACGCACGGCGCAATGAAGTCTTTGCCGCGAAAGCTGCTTACGAAAAGGGATGTAAACTCAACAACGCCGATGCTTGCGCAGGCCTGCAACGGATGCTGTCCAACCCAATCTATGGGCTTGAGGGCGCCAACAACAATGTAGCGCAAACACCCAACAACCAACCGACAAGAAACAACCAGAATTCCAACGCACAGAATAGTGGCAATCAATCAGGCAATGCGCCAGCGCCAACCAGCACTCCAACGCCGACCAACAACAATGGCCCGGCACAACTCGTCATCCAATCGGGACAGGGCTGTAGCAGGAGAGGGCAGGTTGTCAGCACAAATGGAGCTGCTGGCCGGCTGACTTTCAACAATATCGGAAACCATAGGCTCTTCGTCTACTGGCTCGATGAAACTGGCACGGATACTGACTATAGCCGTTCTGGCAATCCGCTTCTGGCTGTGGAGCCAGGCGGCACGCAAACCGTCGATACAGCGGTCGGATTTGCCTACTCAATTCTCTCGGTCGTCAATGGGCAAACCGAATGTGTGGGCGTGGCGGAAGTATCGGCTGTTGAAACAACCGTGCTCATGAGCCGTGACGTTGTGCCAACCAACAATGTTGCCAGTCAAACAGCGCCGCGAGCGCCGAACAACAATGTTGCAAACAACAACACAAACAATTCTGGTCAAAACGGCTCACACCAACAACAACCGCAACAGCAACAACAACAACTGTCGCTAAGCGCTGGACAGGGCTGTGAGCGCCGTGGGTCTGTTGTCTCAACCCGCTCTGGTGAAACTGCTAATGTGTTGTTCTCCAACACGGGTGCAGAGCCGCTCTATGTGTACTGGCTCGACGAAAACGGTTTAGAGAATGACTATGATTACAGCGGTAATGTTCTGACCATTGTTGAAGCAGGACAAAGCCATACAGAAACTGCAGAAATCGGCTTTGCCTACTCTGTATTCTCCATAGTTGATGACCAACTGGCTTGTGTTGGTCTTGCAGAAATTTCTGCAGCTGAAACGCTTATCTCCATGGCGGGCGATGGCCAGTCTGCCAATGACAATGTCGCAGATAATCAGGACGAAACGGATTATCGGAACGACAATTCCACACCGGTGGAAATCTCCTTGGAAGGCGGTTATGGCTGCGAAATGCGCGGCAGCGTTGTCTCCAACAACACCGGTGAGGGTGCCAATCTGACTTTTAACAATTACGGCTCTGATACGCTGTATGTATATTGGATTGGTGAAGACGGTACTGATACGGATTACAATTACTCAGGCAGTCCTTTGGCGAGTATTGGTCCTGGAGAAACACAGGATGTGGACGGTGCCGTCGGGTCCTTCTATTCTGTCTACACGGTTGTCGATGGGCAGACGCAATGCGTTGGCATGACGGAAGTCACCTCGAGTTCTGTATACGTGCAAATGTCCGGTGACAGCTTTGCGCAAGATCCTGGTGGTGCGAATGATAATCAGCAGGATTATCAAGAGGACAATCAGGTCGCGGATGACCAGAATAATACGGGCTACCAGAACGACAACTCTGCGCCGGTCGACGTGTCTCTTGAAGGCGGCTATGGCTGCGAAATGCGCGGCAGTGTTGTGTCCAGCAACACCGGTGAGGGTGCCAATCTGACATTCAACAATTACGGCTCAGATACGCTGTATGTGTATTGGATCGGTGAAGACGGTTCCGACACCGATTACAATTATTCTGGTAATCCACTCGCAACAATTGGCGCTGGAGAAACACAGGATGTCGATGGCGCTATTGGTTCTTTTTATTCCGCATACACTGTGGTTGATGGTCAATATCAGTGCATTGGAATGACGGAAGTCACATCAGGTTCGGTTTATGTGCAGATGTCGGGAGACAGCTTTGCGCAAAACTCTGGAACAGCTAATGACAACCAGCAGGACTATCAGGAAAATGATCAGGTTGCTGATACGCAAGACAACACCGACTATCAAAATGACAACGCGGCACCCGTTGAGGTGTCTTTGGAAGGCGGCTATGGCTGCGAAATGCGCGGCAGCGTGGTGTCGAACACCTCCGGTGAGGGGTCCCGCCTGACATTTAACAATTACGGCTCAGATACGCTGTATGTGTATTGGATTGGCGAGGATGGTTCCGACACCGACTACAATTATTCTGGCAATCCACTGGCCACAATTGGCGCTGGAGAAACACAGGATGTTGATGGCGCTGTTGGTTCGTTCTATTCCGCATACACTGTGGTTGATGGTCAATATCAGTGCATTGGAATGACGGAAGTCACATCAGGTTCGGTTTATGTCCAGATGTCGGGAGACAGCTTTGCGCAAAACTCTGGAACAGCTAATGACAACCAGCAGGACTATCAACAGGACGATCAAAGCAACTATCAGGAACAAGATCAGTCCGGTTACAGCGACCAGAACAGTGGCCAAATTGCTCAGGCAGGTCAGGGTTGCGAGCTCCTTGGTCAACTTGCTTCATACAATTCAGGCGAGCAGGCAACCGCGTCGTTCTACAATGCGGGCAATGACATTCTTTATGTCTACTGGATTGATGAAAATGGTCAGGAGAATGACTATTCAGGGTCCGGCAATCCGTTGCTTGCCATTGAAGCCGGGGATACCCAGTCGGTGGATGCATATATCGGCTTTGCATACTCCATGTTCGCGGTATCAGGCGGCGATACCGTGTGTGTCGGAATATCTGAAATCACAGAAGTTGACAGCGTAATTGATGTTTCTGGTCTCTATTAATCGCGGGGTGCGATCAAAAGGAAAACTGACATGAAAAGTCGATTCTATTCAATGTTACCAAGCGCTTTGATTGCCGCTATGATGGCGGGGGGCATGGTCATAGTTCCAGCAAGCGGAGCCAATGACTTGCCAAAGCCTCCAAGTCTTCCAACTATTGGGAAAGTGCCCGCGCCAAAATCTGCCGGGCCCAAACTGCCCAAGCCCCTAAAGCCTGGCGCCAGTCCTTCTAGTACAACGAAGATACCAAGACCTAAGCTTCCGCAGAGACCAAAAGTGGTTGCAAAACCGGTTCCAAAAGTTTTGAGCACTGACCTCAGATTGATAACATCACAGTCTCTGGGCGTAACAAATGCCTCTGAATTGGACGGCGCCGCTATATGCATGCATGTATCTGAAGGCGGTGAAAATACGAAAGTTACAAATTTTTTCGACGAGAATGAGTTGGGGTTTGAGCCGGTATTGTTTGACGGAATAAATGAACTCATGCCCGCGCTTAAGGCTGGGGTTTGCGACGTGGTGGCACTTGGTGCTTCCAACGTCGATAACCAAATATCTGCTGCGGATTCTGATGGAAGTAAATTCATCATATTGCCGGACATCATTCAGTAACAACCATGAACCATTGAAGGGGTAGCTGAGCTTACTCGAACGCGAGAAGTATCTGGCCGCGATAGACAAATGAAATTATTCAACATAGCAAAATCGATTTCCAACCCAACGGCACAAAACACCAGAGTATCAGTTGCTGGAGCATTGATCGCCTTTTTAGCTTTCGGCGGTGCAAACGCTGTCGCTCAAGACGATATTTATACGAACTACGCCTCGGAGAAAAACGGATGCAGTGGATCGGTTAACGCACTAATATCGCTTACGCAGAACTCGGTTTCAGGGCCGGGATTTTCTTGCGTTTTGTCTAATTTCACTCCGGCAGGTACGGGCTTGAGCAACTACGATGGTGCTTGCATCATTGATGGGGCAAAAGTGTCTGATTCAGTGACCTTTGATATGGGAAATTACACGGATCGTTTTGAAGTTGCTTTGCCAAAACGGGAAGGGTGGTTGCCAATGTACCCTTGCACTCCCGTGCAGCAATTACAAAATTGATGACAACAATTTTCGTTTAAACGTCGACATAGTTCTGTTGGGTGCAAACCTAGAATCCACATCCAATGGAGTTGTAAGTTGGAAAAAATTCGCAATGCCCTGAAGCTGGTAAAAGCTTGCTGGAAAGTTTTGATGTTGGACAAGGAGCTTTTGTTGTTCCCAGTTATGTCCATGGCTGTTCAGGCATCGTTGCTAATGTCCGTGTTGTTTCAGTTTGGCTTCTTCTACGATTTTGAGTGGGCGATTGAAAATCTGATTGGTACTCTTGAAACTACGCAAGAATGGGTGCTGGTCCTGTATGCATTCCTGTCATATTTCGTCGCTTACTTTGTCATCATTTTCTTCAATGCGGCGATGATCGCGTGTGTAAAAATCCGGTTTGCCGGTGGAGACCCTACTGTTATTGACGGGCTACGGTTTTCCATCACCAGGCTGCCACAAATTTTGGTTTGGGCCACCGTTGCTGCAACAGTTGGATTTATCCTCGAACAATTTGAGAAAAAAAGCGAAGGTATATTCAGTTTCTTCCTTCGATTCCTTGGTGCTGCCTGGGGCGTAGCTACCTACTTTGTTGTTCCCGTCCTTGTTTCAGAGAATATCGGACCGATTAGCGCCATAGAGCGGTCAGTGTCTATCATCAGAAGGACCTGGGGCGAGGCACTGGCTTCTGTGATTGGCTTGTCAGTCCTGGCGGGTGGCTCATTTTTAATAGCTTTTTTGATTTTCTTTTTGGCGATTTTTTTGTCCGATTATTCTTTAAAAGTCACAGCTGCAATGGGCATTGGTGCCATAGCGTTTGGTCTAGTGAGTGGTTTGGTCTTCACAACACTTGGCGCAATTCTCAAGGCGGCGCTCTATACCTATGCCGTGGACGGAAAGATACCGGATCAATTTGACAATGATCTCATAGAGAACGCTTTTTCTAAAAAGGAAAAGTGAGCTAGGAATCAAGTCGTTACTAAAAAGCGGCGCTTGAATGATTTCAAGCGCCGCTTTTTTTTAATCAATTCCGGCTGTCCTCACATTTCTGCCAGGGCTAGACCGAATTGAACTGCTTAAGCGATATCGAACCGATCAAGGTTCATCACTTTGGTCCAGGCCGCAACGAAGTCAGCCACAAAGGCTTGTTGCGCGTCATCAGAGCCGTAAACCTCTGCAAGTGCGCGCAGTTGCGAGTTTGAACCAAAGACCAAATCAACGCGGCTTCCAACCCACTTCTCAGCACCGGTAGAGCGTTCTGTGCCATTGTAAGTGCCGTCATCTTTTTCAGAAACATCCCACTTGATGTTTCGGCTAAGAATGTTTGCGAAGAAATCATTGCTCAATGTGTCGGCTTTGTTTGTGAAGACACCATTCTTCGAACCGTCAGCATTTGTGTTCAATACACGCAAGCCACCAACAAGAACCGTCATTTCTGGGGCGGTCAGTGTGAGAAGTTGCGCACGATCCACGAGCAATTCTTCAGCAGGGTGGTTTTGCCCGGCTTGTAGATAGTTGAGGAAGCCATCCGCAGTTGGTTCCAGAACAGCAAACGACTCGACGTCAGTTTGCTCTTGGCTTGCATCAGACCGGCCCGGCGTGAACGGTACTTCAATATCCTGTCCCGCATTCTCTGCTGCTTTTTCCACAGCGGCACACCCGCCAAGCACAATCAGATCAGCCAGTGAAACCTGCGTGCCACTTGCGTTGAAATCGTTTTGGATATTTTCCAGAGCAGCAATAACGTCAGCAGAGCCGATCGCAGCATTGATGTCCCAGTCTTTCTGAGGCGCAAGCCGGATGCGCGCTCCGTTGGCACCGCCACGCTTATCGCTATTGCGGAAAGTTGCTGCGGAAGTCCATGCGGTGGAAACCAACTGACCAATAGACAAGCCGGAAGCAAGTATTTTTGCCTTCAGTGTTGCAATGTCCTGATCATTGATGAGGTCTTGCGCCGCTGCAGGCACAGGATCTTGCCAAATCAATTCTTCCGCAGGCACTTCTGTGCCGAGATAGCGAGCAATTGGGCCCATATCGCGGTGGGTCAGTTTGTACCAGGCACGCGCAAACGCATCTGCAAATTCTTCAGGGTTTTGGTGGTAGCGCCTTGAAATTTTTTCATAGGCAGGGTCCATCCGCATCGCCATATCTGCAGTGGTCATCATCGGCGCATGCGTCTTGGATGCATCATGTGCATCTGGAACAGTTGTGCTTGCCGATTTATCCGTTGGCGTCCATTGCTGCGCGCCTGCCGGGCTCTTTGTTAGTTCCCATTCGTAGCCAAACAGCACATCGAAGAAACCATTATCCCATTTGGTCGGGTTGGTTGTCCATGCGCCTTCAAGTCCACTGCTTATGGTGTCGCCACCATGGCCTGCACCCATTTTATTAATCCAGCCAAGGCCTTGATCTACCAGATCAGCGCCTTCCGGTTCTGCGCCAACGAATTGTCCCGGATCACCCGCACCGTGAGTTTTGCCGAATGTGTGTCCGCCCGCGACCAATGCAACGGTTTCCTCATCATTCATCGCCATTCGCGCAAATGTCTCACGAATATCGCGGCCGGATGCTGCCGGATCAGGATTGCCGTTTGGACCTTCAGGATTCACATAAATGAGGCCCATTTGAACAGCTGCTAATGGATTGTCGAGTTCTCGTTCGCCTTGGTAACGTTCATCGTCCAGCCACGTTGTTTCCGGACCCCAATAGATGTCCTCTTCTGGTTCCCAAATATCTTCGCGGCCGCCGCCAAAACCAAATGTCTTGAAGCCCATGGATTCAAGCGCACAGTTTCCGGTCAGGATCAAAAGGTCAGCCCAGGAAATTTGTTTGCCGTATTTTTGCTTGATCGGCCACAACAGGGCGCGGGCCTTATCCAAGTTTACATTGTCTGGCCAGCTGTTGAGCGGAGCAAAACGCTGCGAGCCAGAGGAACCGCCGCCGCGGCCATCAAATGTTCTGTAAGTGCCGGCGCTGTGCCATGCCATGCGGATGAAAAATGGGCCATAATGGCCATAATCTGCAGGCCACCATTCCTGGCTGTCTGTCATAAGGGCATAAAGGTCCTGCTTTACCGCCGCAAGATCCAGATTCTTGAATTCTTCTGCATAGTTGAAGTCACCACCCATTGGATCTGACGCCGGTGTGTTTTGGTGAAGAACCTTCAAGTTCAGTTGGTTTGGCCACCATTGCTGGTTTGCGGAACTGGCTGAGGGTTTAAAAGCATTTGCTCCGTGAACCACCGGGCATTTACCTTTGGAATCAACGCTCATTTCGTTCATTTTCGTCTCCCATTATGGAATGAATTTTCTATCTCTGTTGATCAATTTTCAGTCGAAACTTTCGTGCGAATGAAACTTGATTCAGTCTTTTGATGGGTACTCATACCAAACACAACCGATTTGAGGAATTTGAATTTACTTATTGTTCCGATAAGGTGAGCTTATGAACAATTTGACGCTGAAGCAGTTGAGGTACTTTGAGGCATTGGCATTGCATTGCCATTTTGGGCGCGCTGCTGATGCGTGCTCAATTTCGCAACCGGCTTTGTCTCTGCAAATCAAAGAGTTAGAAGAAACTTTGAATACGGTCCTGTTTGAAAGAGGCGGTCGACAGGTTCGTTTGACCAATTTCGGCGAGATGTTCGCGACGCGTGTGCATGAGATTCTACGCTCTGTTGACGAACTTGCAGATTTGGCGCGTGGCTCGCAGGGCTGGCTTGAGGGCAGGTTGCGTATTGGCATTATTCCTACAATTGCACCATATTTATTGCCAACAATCATTGGGCATCTAAGCCAAAAGCATCCCCGGTTAGATATCCATATGCGCGAAACACGGACACAAAAGCTTATTCAAGAGCTTGCAGAGGGCAGGTTAGACACGGCAATTCTGGCGCTTCCTGTTTCGGAACCTTCACTTGTGGAAACAATCTTGTTTGAAGAAGAGTTTGTGTTGGTGCGACCAAGCGAAGATGAAGGCAAGCCAGTACCAAACAGGGCGAAACTTCGTGAGATGAAATTGCTCTTGCTAGAGGAGGGACATTGTTTCCGGGATCAGGCCCTTTCATTTTGCAACATACAGCCAAACCCACCGCGAGAGATGTTGGATGGAAGCTCTTTGTCCACATTGGTGCAAATGGTTGGCGCTGGCATTGGCGTAACACTAATTCCAGAAATGGCAGTGAATATTGAAACGCGTTCGGCTCCTGTTTCAGTTGCTCGCTTCAATACACCACAGCCATCAAGAACAATTGGAATGATATGGCGAAAAACCAGCCCACTATCTCAGCAACTGGTCCAAATTTCCGAAATTGTTCGAGATGCCGCGCTTTCGATGCAAGGCGACAGGAGCTCTGATTAGTAGCCTCTTGGTAATACGGCCCTCAATCATTTCTCGCCTTCGGCTCAAAAATATTCATACTGAGATAAGTTGGGCTAATTTGATGCACGCTATAGAGTTGGGCGCCAACATCTATGCGAATGCATCAGGTTGAGTGTTGGAGACTGTTCAATGACCACGCAAGATGCACTTGCCTCCGTATTGGCTGATGCAAATACACCCAGAGGCTTGCCGAATGAGCATTATGTCGACCCCTCAGTTTTCGATGAAGAAAAACATTCCGTTTTGTTCAAGAACTGGTCAGGCATTGGGTTTGGCAAAGATATCCCGGACATTGGTGACGCGAAACCAATAGAATTCTTAGGTATGCCGTTGCTGATGGTTCGAAATCGCGATGGCGCAGTTGACGTATTTCAAAACACTTGCCGACACCGTGGAATGATCCTTGTGTCGGAACCCAAAAAGATAAGCGGTGCAATACGATGCCCCTATCATAGCTGGTGTTACGATTTAACCGGAAAGCTGCGAGCGACACCACATGTGGGCGGCCCGGGGCAGAACACCCATGAAGACATAGACCCTAATGAGTTGGGATTATTTCAGATACGATCGCATGTTTGGCAGGATATTATATTCGTCAATATCGATGGTCTGGCGCCAGAATTCAACGAAGTGAATCGCAAATTGTTGGAGCGATGGAAAGACTTCGAACAACCAGTGTATCATGGCGGCAAAGCTTCCTCATTTGAACTCCATGTTAAATCCAATTGGAAATTAGCAGTCGAAAACTATTGCGAAAGCTATCATCTGCCTTGGATCCATCCTGGCCTAAACAGCTATTCAAAACTTGAAGATCATTACAATATCGAAGAGCCAGGAAAGTTCTCTGGTCAGGGTACGCTTGTTTACCGCCAGCTAAGCGATGAGCATGGAACAGTAATGCCGGATTTCAAAGATCTAGGCGAAAGCTGGGTGAGTGGAGGGGAATACGTCGCTCTTTATCCAAATGTTCTTCTGGGTGTTCAACGCGACCATGCCTTCGTAATTATTCTTGAGCCAGTAAATTGTGAGGAAACCAGGGAGCGTGTGGAATTGTACTATGCTGTCGATGCAGTGGAAACGTCTGAACTAAACGGCTTAAGGGAAAACAATGCAAAGCTCTGGAAGACTGTATTTGAAGAGGATATTTTTGTCGTTGAAGGAATGCAGAAAGGCAGGCACGGTACGTTGTTTGATGGCGGGCGGTTTTCACCTGTGATGGATGGCCCGACCTATAATTTTCACCAATGGGTTGCCAGTCAAGTGAAGCAGGCGCGTTGAATGAGTGACTTATTTGGCATGCAGAGCAACAGATTGGACGTCAATTTAGCGGCGCGAGAATTCGATGAATAGCGACGATCTTGAACTTGCTCTGCTCAAGGCGCATGCAGAACAAAACATGCCTGCCTTGGTTCAATTATACACTGAAGTTGGCAATCAATGCGAAGCTGCTGGAAAAACCGACGCGGCATGTTTCTACCTGACGCATGCATATGTGTTTGCCTTAGATGTAGGAACTGATGAGGCCACCGAACTTAACGAGCGCTTAGTTGATTACGGCAGAGCCAGCCCGTTAGACGTTTGAGTAAAACTCCGGGGTATCAAATAGGGCCTTTATTGTACCCTCTAATGTAGGACTGCAAACAGCTAGCAACAGTGATTATACTGTCCAACCACCTCTAAAGTCGCTGGCCGGTCTTGGCATTGAAGAAATGAAAATCTGATGGGTCAGCAGATAAATTCATCACCGCACCCACTTCAAATATTTGCCGGTCTCTTGCCAGAACCAATAGATTGTCCTGTGCCAGCTTCAAAGCAAGCAATGTCTCAGATCCAGTTGGTTCGACCACTCGAATAGTTGCTTTTCCGAACTGCGCCAAATCTGGATTGATCCCAATGTTTTCGGGGCGAATACCAAGAACAACCGGAGTGCCGATTTCTGTTTCAACAACATTTTGACCCAAACTGATTGTTGTGCCTGTATCAGATTTGAAGACTCTATCGCCGTCTTCTTCAACAATCTGTCCGTTCAGCATGTTCATTGATGGTGACCCAATGAAGGATGCGACAAACAATGTTTCAGGTTTGTCGTAGAGATCCATCGGTGCGCCAATTTGCTCAATATTTCCCGCATTCATCACCACAATTCTATCTGCCATAGTCATGGCTTCCACTTGATCGTGGGTCACATAAACGGTCGTGGTTTTCAGGCGCTGATGAAGCTCTTTGATTTCCGAACGCATTTGTACACGAAGCTTGGCGTCCAGATTTGAAAGCGGTTCGTCAAACAGAAACAATTTGGGATTGCGTACGATAGCACGTCCCATTGCGACACGCTGTCGTTGGCCACCGGAAAGCTGCGCTGGTTTTCGATCCAGCAGCTCCTGAAGGCTCAGGATTTCTGCAGCTGTTGCCACTTTCTCTTCAATTTCATGCGCAGGCGCTCCCGCTAATTTAAGCGAAAACGCCATATTTTTGCGAACTTTCATGTGTGGGTACAATGCGTATGATTGGAATACCATTGCGATGACGCGTTCGCGTGGCGGCAGCTTGTTGATGATCAGGTCATCTACGATTACGTCCCCGGAGGTAATGCTTTCCAGCCCTGCAATCATGCGCAAAAGGGTGGATTTGCCGCAACCAGATGGCCCAACCAGGATTACAAATTCACCCTCAAATATATCCAGAGAAACCCCGTGGACAACGTCCATTGATCCATACGACTTCCGAACATCTTTGATTGTTATGTGCGACATTATTTTGTCCGTCTCATTCTTGAATTTTGAATTTAATCAACGCTTTGCGCCGGTTATGGCGGCAACGCCATCGAAGAATTTTTTCTTCTCAGGCGTGTTGATGCCCCAATTTACCGGAGGGGCCTGATAGCCATCGCAATAGTTGTTGTCGCCTTGATCGTAATATCCCCAAGGAGCGTAAACTTCTGCGGCTGCGAACAGGTTTGCCACAGCTATGGAGTCTTCATTGATAACGATTGGCATTGGCCGCGCTTTGTAAGCCTCTAAGGCACGGGTGCGATTGACAACTTCTTTTGTCGTTGCTGTGTCGTGCTCATTGGTGTGCACAATTGCAAAGTCGCAAGCGGCAAGGGCTCTTTCTGTCGGCAGGCCCTTTGCCAGGCTTTCGTGATCGTTCCGATCAAGCACGCCATTTTTGCGCATGTGATATGCACCGCCACTAAAAGACGTGGATACAATAAGGCGTCGACCATCTAGCGAAACATCTTTCGCGATTTCGACCAATTCATGCACGCGCGCAGGAAGCAGGATTTCGTATTTGTAGTGAGGAATGTCACTCTCATTGTTAATCTCAACGAGAATGTTTTCCAGACCGGTCTCCAGCAGCCATTGACTGACATTTACGGTTCCGCGTTTTATAGCTTCTTCGTCGACCATGTATTTGTCTTGGCCAAAATAGTAGTAGCCAACTATAATCACCATGCCGATTTCATCTGCGGCTTTCAAAATGCGGTGTAGCCGGTCCATGTAGGCAGGCTTCAGATTTCCTTGAGGATCAATGGCCGTATTCAGCCAAGGTTGCACGCTTTCAGTTTTTGTTATCGGCATGCCGCCTTGAAGGTTTATTGTTATTCCGGTGCAGCCATAAGCTAGATATTCCGGTAGCATTGCAATGAACTCATTTACATTGCGGTCTGCATCCCAAGTTCCCGTATCAGGATAGGCCCATTGGCCGACGGTCTCTGGGTTTTCATCATCAAATGTTGCTTGGACCATGCGGCAATTGAAAAGGAGACCTTCAACGGGTTTGCCATTGTATAGACGGCCTGCATGAATGGGTTTGCCGTCGATGAGGAACTTTTCGCCGTCAATTGTGAGCTTGGTCATAGTATGAAATCCAGAATGATTAGGTTTTGACGGCGCCAGCGGTCAGACCGCCAACGAGCCATTTTTGAACAAAGAAAAAGAGAATGAGCGCTGGTATCGTTGAGGCAAAACACGCGGCCATGAATGCATTTTGATATTGGCCAGCGCCTTCTTCAGCGGCAAAGGCGCCAATGCCAACCTGAATGGTTTTCATGTCTCCAGATGACAGCAGAAGGCTCGCCCATAGGAAGTCATTCCAGGCGTTCAGGAATGTGAACACTGTCACTGCCGCGATGCCCGGGAGGGACACAGGAAGGATGACACGCCAGAAAGCACCGAAATATGTGCAGCCATCCATCATGGCAGCTTCTTCGAGCTCCGGAGGGTAGGATGTTTGGAAATATCCACGCAATAACAGCACGGCAAACGGTACTGAAAAGCCTGCATAGGCGAATATCAGGCCGGTGTATATGTTCAACAACCCCATGTCCTGAATAAGGAAGTAGACCGGGAAAATGCGCGTCACGCTTGGGATTAGCTGTGTCAAAAGAATGAGTGCAAGGATCAATGTGGCACCGGGAAAGCGGAACCTGGCCAGCACATAGGCCGCAGTACAAGAAATCACACTTGCCACAAGTGCTGCCGCCAAAGACACAAACAAAGAATTGCTGATGTAGCGAACCAGAGGGATCAATTGATCAGCAATAAAGTACGGTTCAATCGATGGGTCGTCTGACCACCACATCGGAGGAATAGCTTGAATTTCACGAGTTGTTTGAAGTGAGCTTTTGAGCATCCAAAAAACAGGAAGCAAAATATAAGCCAACATCATCACGAGGACGGCCAGAATGACGATGCGCGTCACGCGATCCATGTTTTTGGAAGAGGGGACAGCAATCCGCGCAGTATTGTTGGAAACTACATCGCTCATTTCCGGTTATCTTTGGATTGTGCCCACAAGTAGAAAACTGAAACAAACGCAGTCATGATCAAGATGAGGCCACTGGCCGCAGCTGCACGGTCAAAGCGCAGGAATTGAAATCCCTCCTGGTAAGTCCAAACGGCCAGAACATTTGTTAGATTTCGTGGTCCACCACCTGTCATGATGTAGTTCATTTCAAAGTGGCCAAAACCGCCCATAAACAACAACGCAAGCAAGATAAGCAGGACAGGCCAGAGCATCGGCAATGTTACATGCCAGAACTTCTGCATGAGGCCGGCGCCATCCATATCCGCAGCTTCATCGATGGTTTTCTGTTCTACCACAGTGGAATAGATCAGGTCATAAATGATGCCGCCTGGTTCGCTGGTAGAAATAGCGGACCAAGCCGGTGCTGGGTGTTGTGATGTGTGAGCATCTTCCAGCGCAACGGCCACGACCTTCTTCCAAGGGCGGTCAGACCAAAATTCAGACTGCATAACGGCTGGCTTTGTGCCAACTGTGCCTGAAGATTCAGACAATTTTTGCATGCTGGAATCTTTGGCTAAAAACTGCATCCATGAAACGACATTTGATGTGCCAAAGGAAAAGCCCCAACGCTCTAAATTTCCATTGGCATCGGGTTTGTCATTTTCTTGGCTGCATCGACAACCTCATCCCAGGTTTCAGGGGCTTTAGTCAGGCCAGCTTCTTCCAGAGTGTCTGTTCTATAAAGGATTGCGCGAATATCGCCGCGCCATGGAATGCCGTAGAAGTCGTCCTTCCAGAAAACATCCTGCAAAGCACCTGAGTAAAAGTCTTGTTCCAATGTTGCGAATTTTTCGCGATGCTCGTTTATTGGCATTGGCCCAAATTTATCGCCACCAATGGCGGAAAAGGAATGCAGCCAATACATGTCGGCACAATCTGGGTGCGCACCGCTTTGCGCGATAGTTAGCCAGGTTTTGCTGGAGACTTTCCAAGGCAAAATCTCATGATTGACTTCAATTCCGCTTTCCTCCTCAAATTCCTCTGCGAGGCCGGTTATAGCGTTCTTCCATTTAATCTGATCGCCATAAGTATGGGTCCAGAACTCGATGCTTTCAGCGTTCGCTGTGGTCGGAATGGCGGATGCAAAAATTGCTCCACTTAGCAACGTGGCGGCAAGCAACTTGCGTGCGCTCATTGCATGGGTTTCGGGTTTTTTCAATGGTTTTCTCCCTTGGTTTTAGTGCGGCACAGTCGGCTCCCTCCCAGAAGCAGACTTCAACCTTCAGCTTCAGCAAGTCGAATTCTCAAAAGTTCAATTGTCTTTCGAATATGTTCGATCATCACGCGCTCTGCTTCATCGGCATTGCCGGATTCAAGCGCGTCGATGATGGCTAGGTGCTCAACATAAGTTTCCTTTGGTGAGCGCAGAATGCCATGGAAGAGGGCCATACTCATTACCAGTTGTACGGAATCGAGCATCCGGTTGAGAACGCCATCAGCCACCAAATTTGTGAGATATGTGTGGAACTCGACATCCGCTTCACGGTATGCGGCATGGTCTTCGCTATTCGCTGCTTCTTCAACTGAGGCCATAAGCGAACGTAGATAAATGGTATGTTTGCGCTCAATTTGCGGCGCTAAAAGTCGGCATATAAGACCTTCAAGGACTGCCCTGATTTCGAATACATCGATAATCTGCTGGAGACCAAATTCAGCGACTTGGGCTTCGCCACGCGCCGTGATCGCAACAAAATTCTCGCGTTCCAATCGCGCGATAGCGCTGCGAAGCGGTGTTCTGCTAACGCCCAACCGTTCAGCAAGGTCTTCCTGAACAAGTTTTTGGCCTGACACGAGCGTTTTCGCCAGGATCATTGCGCGAATCTCTAAATAGACCCGGTCTTCGAGGCTTTCGGCAATTGGGTTAACGCGCATTTGCTTTCCTTATTCGTATGCATTGTACATCATGTGTTCACTGCATACAGCGGATGCAATTCATGTCAAGGAAGGTGCGGAAATGTGAATAAATGGCAGGAATGCTGGGAAAATAGATTTGAAATCTATGGCTTTGGAACAAGCGAAAATTCTGCGTGAGCAAAAGCAAACGCTGTTTTAGATCAACGAAATGGCTATAAATATCTAGAATTACGAGTGGTGAAGAATGAAAACGTACAAGATTGCAATTCTGGGCGGTGATGGAATTGGTCCAGAAATTATGGGTAGTGCTCTAAGTGTTTTGGATAAACTACAAGCTAAATTTGGGTTCAAAACAAATAGGATCCATATGGATGGCGGCGCGGAGTTTTATCGAAAAACTGGAAAAGACCTGCAAGAAAACGGAATTGAAACAGCCCGTGCCACAGATGCCATTCTGTTTGGCGCAATGGGGTTGCCAGATGTGCGTTTTCCAGATGGAACAGAAATCGCGCCTCATCTGACAATGCGTGCTGAGTTTGGTTTGTTTGCGGGGGTGCGTCCGGTGCGGCGTTATCCAAACACTCCATCTCCACTGGGTAGTCCCGAAGCAGAAAACATCGATCTTGTCATTTTGCGGGAGTCTACGGAAGGCTTGTTTGCTTCACGTGGCAAGGGGACAATTGAAAATGACGCTGTCGCCAAAGACACAATGGTGATTACCAGAGCGACCTGCGAACGTCTTTTTGATTTTGCATTGGAATTGACGCGAAGGCGGAAAGAGCAGGGACGTGGCAAAGGGCGTTTGACTTGCGTTGATAAATCAAACGTATTCGTATCGATGGCATTCTTTCGCAAGATTTTCGCCGAAAGGGCTCATCTGTCGTCCGGCGTTAACACAGATTATGCGTACGTAGACGCAGCAGCGCTTGATCTTGTCAAAAGGCCCTGGGAATTTGATGTCATGGTTATGGAAAACATGTTTGGAGACATTTTGAGCGATCTTGGTGGCGGTTTGGTAGGTGGAATGGGGATGGCGCCCTGTGCAGAAATTGGTTTGCAAAATGCCTTGTTCCAACCAGCTCATGGAACCGCGCCAGATATAGCTGGCACGGGCCGCGCTAATCCGACAGCGATGCTGGTAAGCACAGCGATGATGCTGGAGTGGTTGGGTGAACAACATAATGATGAAACCCTCACAAAGGCTGGCGTAGCGCTGGATAAGGCAGTGTATGATGCCTATGCAGATGCTGAAATACTGCCGATGGAATTCGGCGGCCCCTCAGACATGCAAACGGTTACCGATGCGATTGTGAGCCGGTTATGACCCGTATTGCAGTTGCCTGTGCCAATGATCTTGGCGAATCTCCAATTTGGTGCTGGCGAACTGGCCAACTCTATTGGACCAATATCCGAGCGAAATGCATTCATGTCCTGAAGCCGGAAACCGGTGAAACATGGACAATCGACACGCCTGAATTTGTTGCAGCCATTGGCTTGCACAAAAAGGGCGGGCTTATCTTGGGCATGTTGTCGACCATCGCTCATTACAAACCAAACGGTGAATTTGAAACTCTCGTGGACGTGGAGCCGGTCTCTCTTGGTAACAGAGGGAATGATGGCCGCGTTGGCCGCGATGGCAGGTTCTGGTTTGGGACAATGAGCAATACAACGCGTACGCCTGAAGGTTCGCTATATGTCTATGACGGCGTGCAGCTGGTCAAAAAGCGAAGCTCAATCATTGTACCCAATGCGTTGTGTTGGTCTCCAGATGCGGAAACCATGTACTTCGCGGATAGTTGGGTAGATGAAATTGAGAAATGGCAACGTGATCCTAAAACCGGGGACTACAGTGCGTCCGGAAAACTGCTGGCAAAAGGCAAACTGCCCGGAATTCCAGATGGCGCTGTCGTGGATAGCGAAGGCTACCTTTGGAATGCGCGGTATAATGGTGGTTGCGTAGCGCGCATTAGCCCTGCAGGTGAAGTGGTTCAGGTGGTCGAAATGCCATCGAAGCAGGTGACGTCTTGCGCCCTTGGTGGAGAGGACATGAAGACGCTCTATGTAACATCAGCCACGCAACGCATGGACAAAGCAGCGCTTGATAAGGAGCCAGATGCGGGAGCATTGTTTGCATTCGATGTAGACGTCCCGGGGCTTCCAGAGCCTGAGTTTGCAGTTGCCAAGTAACTAATCAAAGGAAACTGGCGTGGATTTAGGTTTACAGCGCAAAGTCGCAATTGTGACCGGTGCAACGCGGGGCATTGGTACAGCAATTGCATCGGTGCTTGTGGAAGAGGGCATGAAAGTCGTTCTCAATCATTTGGCTGAGCCGGAGCAAGCAATTGAAGTTTGTGCCAAGTTGGGAGAGAGAGCGGTTTCGTTTGATGCAGATGTCGGCGATCCCAAAGCCGTTGAGGCAATGGTGAAGCACGCTGAATCCCATTTTGGCGGATTGGACCTAATGGTTCACAACGCGGGCGTCACCACACGCCAAGGTATTGTCGATACTCCACATGAAGATTGGCAAAAGGTGATGCGTACCAATCTTGATGGTGCTTACCACACGGCCCGTTTTTCGGCGCGGTCGATGATCGACCGCGGTATCAAAGGTTCTTTCATTGCGATTTCATCGCTTCATGGAAAAGTCGCAAAGGCTGACATGGGCGGTTATTGCGCGAGTAAAGCTGCGATTGATATGCTGGTTCGTCAGTTATCAGTTGAGTTAGCGCCACACGGCATTCGCGCAAATGCGGTCGCGCCCGGAACTATCGATACAGGCATGAACCCGATCTATCATGCAACTGATGCGGAAAGCATCAGGCGTCGCGAGAGATTGTTCGACCGTGTTCCAATGGCAGGGCTTGGTTCACCAAGGACAATCGGCGATGCCGTCGCTTTTTTGGCATCTGAGAGGTCCAATTACACAACAGGTTCAATACACTATGTGGATGGCGGATACACTGCAGACGGAACGCCGCGATAATTGCCGCTAAGGTCGGTTTGGCCACTACAAGCTCGAAAATTCTTCCTGCAACAATTCTAAAAAGCGCTTTATGGCCGGAAAGCCCATCGAGCTTGGGCGCACATATGCGCCACTGGTAAAGTTTGTTATCGCTGGTTTAGCTGGCAGAACTATAAGGCCCGCTGCCTCGATAACTGGCGCCAATTGTATAGGGGACATCATCACAAAGCCTGTACTGCGCACCAGGCCTAAACCCGTTGCGAATGAGGCCGTTCTAACTGCAATGTTCGGAGTTCCAAGACTGTTGCGTTGAAAGTAATTAGCGAGCCAAGTTTCGGAGAATTCGTCATCGCCATAGAGCACCCAGCGCAAATCTCGCATCTGTTCGGGTAAAACCTCACACAGACCGCTCGCCCAGGTTTCTGGAGATGTGATGATGCCGTGTTCCAAAACCGTCAACGGCATGGATTGAAGCGCTCCGTCTGGGCCGGTCGGTTGAATGACGCCGAGCACAATATCCAACTCACCCTTGATGAGCATGGGAAGGCTAATATCGTTTTGATTAACAGTGATATCCAATCGCAACGAGGGAAACTCCAAAAGCAATTTGGAAAGCACTGGAGCGATATAGCGCTGGTGAAAAAGTGGGCCAGCACCTACACGCAAGACATCAAGTCCTGCATCTTCCAGGCTTCTAATTTCTTCTGTTGCCTGAAGCATTTCTTGTTCAACGCGAAGGGCACGGCGCAGGAAGCTTTTGCCTGCAGGTGTCAAAGACATACCGCGACGATGCCGTGTGAAAAGTTTGCAATTCAATTCATGCTCTAAATTGATCAAACGTTTGGTAAGCGAGGGTTGTGTCAGGCCAATCTTTTCTGATGCAACCGTTAGGTTGCCATGTTCAGAGATGGCAAGAAATGCGTCTAAACCTTTATCCATGAGGTATTCAAATAAGCTATCGTAATCCAATATAAAAGCGATTTTACAGAATTTTTCTCAAAGCCTAGGCTCCTTCCATTCCAAGACACTTTCTTGGGATTGGGAGGAAATAATAATGCGCACGATTTTTGTGCTGTTTGATTCACTGAATCGACTAGCGCTGGGAGCCTATGGTGGTGATGCAATTGCCACGCCGAATTTTGATCGGTTTGCAAAGCGCTCGGTAACATTTGACACCCACTATGTGGGCAGTCTGCCTTGCATGCCTGCTCGTCGTGATATGCACACTGGCCGATTGAATTTCATGCATCGTCCATGGGGTCCGCTGGAACCTTTCGATAATTCGTATGCGAAGCTCCTAAGTGAAAACGGCGTCTATTCCCATATCGTCTCCGATCATCTGCATTACTTCGAAAATGGCGGCTCAGGCTACGTCTCTGCCTTTGACAGCTGGGATTTCATTCGTGGACAAGAATATGATCCCATTGAGGTTCTGGTGCGTCCGCCGGTAGAGCGGATCCGTCAGAAATTTGATGGTCATCATTATCCAACGAAGGGGTTGGAAGAGGGTAAAACGGCCACGCGTGGGACAACTGAGATGGACTCTTGGCGCCGTTCCCGCCATGCAATCAATACTGAATTCATGGCCGAAGAAGACGATTTCCCAACAGCGAAGTGTTTCAAACGCGCGTTCAAATTTTTGGAACTGAATGAAGAAGCTGATGATTGGTTTTTGCAGATCGAATGCTTCGATCCCCATGAGCCTTTTACAGCACCCGATCGTTTCAAAGAAGCGTACCGGACTGGCCACAATGGTAAAATCCTGGATTGGCCAATTTACGAAAACGTTACGAACTCATCTGAGGAAATTGCGGAGATACGCGGTAACTACGCAGCTCTTGTTGCTATGTGCGACGAGTATTTTGGCCGCTTATTGGACTGGATGGATGAAACTGGCGCTTGGGATAATACCGCGCTCGTTCTTTCCACAGATCACGGCTTTTTGCTTGGAGAGCATGAGTGGTGGGGCAAGAACAAGATGCCTTATTACGACGAAATCTCTCACATACCACTTATGGTTTCACATCCAGAAAACCAACAAAATGCAGGAAAGCGCGTGTCTGCGTTGACACAGACGACAGATTTGATGCCAACCATTTTGGAATTTCACGGAATTGAAATGCCGGTGGAGGGAACCTCATTTTCCCTTGGGGGGTTATTGCGCGGTGAGGCAGGGGAACGTGACTGTGCTATTCTAGGCATGTTTGCTGGCCCGTTATGTGTGACTGATGGGAGATATACCTATTTCCGTTTCCCGGTGGATCTAAGCAGTGATGCATTGCCACTTTATACGGTCATGCCATCTCATTTGGAAAATCAGTTTTCGGTTGAAGAGCTGAAATCAGCACAAATGGCCGCGCCATTTAATTTTACCAAAGGTGCGCCGGTTATGCGCATGCATCTTTCCAGTCTAGTCGGGGAAACCGGCGTTCATTGTGTTGCGAATTGGAACGGTAGCACCGGGCTGTACGACCTTGCATCCGATCCCAAACAAGAAAACCCGATCGACGATGCGCGCGCCGTGGAAAGGCTGACGGCAATGATTGTCTCAGAGCTACTGCGGCACGATGCACCAACAGAAATTTATGCCCACTACGGACTGGAATGCCCGCAGCAGACACAATTGAAGTCCGCTGCGGTCAATCAATAAGAAAACACTCAGGCAATAAGAAAATAAACAGGAGGAGAAAACAAAATGAAATTGAGAAATTTAATCACAGGGTCGATTGCGGCGGTGGTAGTGACCACGTCCGCTGCATTTGCAGAATTTCCGGAACGTACTGTTGAAAACTTGTTCCCATGGTCGGCTGGCACAGCCATGTCGGTCAGCCAAATTATAGCCAAAGCTGTTGGCGAAGAGTTGGGTGTGTCGGTGCCCGTTGTTTCCACTCCGGGAGCAGCAGGAACAAAAGCATTTAAAACGGCTATGAACCGTCCAGCCGATGGATATACCATTTTCGATGGTTATGTTGCGCCACTCGTACTGCAACCGGTGCTTGGTAATGCGGATTGGACGTACGAAGACTTTAAACCTCTTCATTCCGCTGTTTCCAACGCCTTTTCGATTGGTGTCAAAAAGGGTGAAACCCGCTGGGCAACATTCGAAGAATTGATGGAATACGGTAAGGCTAATCCTGGAAAATTGCGCTATTCATCAGGGTCGCGCAACAACCTGCCGCACATGGTAATCGCAAAGGTGCTTCAGTCTTACGGCGTTGTTGCACAAAACATTCCGTACAAAACAGATGGCGATGCACGTAAAGATTTGAAATCTGGCGTTCTGGATTTCTCATTCATCAATGTCGGTGCTTATTTGCAAGACAAAGAAGGATTTGAAATCCTGTTGGTTCTTTCAGAATTACCAGGTGCAAAAGCATCCTATGATGGTGCTCCAAGCATCACCGACATGGGAATTGATCTGGGTTTGTCCGGTCTTGCCCCAATGGGTTGGACATGGTGGCTTGTTCACAAAGACACACCTGATGATGTGGCAAATGTTTTACGTGCGGCGATGAAAAAAGCCATGTCGCGTGACGACGTAAAAGAGCAGATTTCCCGAGTGGGCTTTGTGCCGCTAGACTGGGATCATACCCAATACGAAAGCATTGTTGGCCCTGTGGCTGGACAGCTAGCTGCAATGGGTAATGCTTTGAAGTGGGAAGAAGACGAACTCAAAAAGCTAAAATAGAGTTCTCAAACTGAAAGTTGCGACCGTGGTAATCCGCAGAAAACATGTAACTTGGATGATCGTTCTGTTCTTTGTTGCGATCGTCGCGGTTGTCTTCCAACAGATCCTGACATCCATGACCGAACAAGGGATCGCCACTGGCGGTCCCTATGATAACGCAGCGGCTTATCCCAAAGCCGTTGCAATCCTCATAGGTTTTTTAATAGCCATCCAAACCGGCATTAGTCTTTTTCGTGCCGAAAGTTCGCGGGAAGGCAATGAAGAGATATCAGTTACGGGGCTAAAACGTCCAATATTGTTGTTGTTGATATTTGGAACTTATCTCGCACTGCTCGGCACACTTGGCTATCATCTCACAACGGCACCAATGCTATTTGGCATTATGGTTTTGTGTGGAATGCGTCCTGGGTTTTCAACCGCAATCGCTTCATTGCTAATCGCCTTTGTGCATGCCTACGCTTTCGAGGTTTATTTGAAAGTCGTGCTGCCGGGAGGCATCTTTAGCCTCAATATACCGTGGTGATTTGACATGTTGGTTGATGCAATTCTCTCAGGTTATACGCTATTCATGACGCCACTTGCCATTGGGCTAACATTGCTCGGTGTCATATTCGGTCTGGTCGTTGGTGCCTTGCCGGGCCTTGGGCCCCTTATGGGCATTATTCTTCTCCTACCTGTTGCAATAGGGCTGCCACCAGTTGCTGCAATGGGCTTTCTGATTGCCATTTTCGTTGGTGGATCTTGTGGTGGCTCGATTTCAGCAATTCTCCTTAGAATTCCAGGCACGCCGCTTGCCGCCGCAACCCTGTTTGATGGGTATCCTATGGCGAAGAAGGGCCGTGCGTCCGATGCAATTGGCATTGCCATTTCTGCTTCCGCACTTGGCGGTTTGTTTGGCGGAATTGTATTGATCCTTCTGGCACCAGCCCTTGCGCAATTTGCCAGTAATTTTGCACCGCCAGAATATGCGGCTCTTGCTATTACAGGATTGATTGCGATTGCTGTGATTTCTGAAGGATCGTTACTTAAGGGACTGATTACAGGGTGCTTTGGGTTGTTGCTCGCAACCATCGGTACCGATGAATTCTCAACCGGGTATCGGTTCACCTTCGACACGCATCATATGCTGAACGGATTTCATATTGTTGCGGTTGTTGTGGGGTTGTTTGCGATTTCCGAGATGGCCCACCAAGCAATGGGCAACGATTTGCTGACAAAGCCAAAAATTGACATTGCGCGCCCCGGATTTGGTTCGGTGTTGTTGACGTTGAAGCATTGGAAAAATCTTTTGCGCTCTTCAACAATTGGTGCCTTCTTTGGGGCCTTGCCCGGGGCAGGCGGCGTTATCAGCTCCTTTACTGCCTATGCGGTTGCCAAAGCGGCAGCAAAGCCCGAAGAAAAATACGGAGAGGGTGCCGAAGGCGGCGTCGTTGCAACGGAAAGCGCTAACAATGCGACCGTTGGCGGGACCCTGGTTCCATCGCTTGCGCTGGGAATTCCAGGTGACGCATCATCGGCTGTCCTCATTGGTGCCTTGTTGATTTTAGGTTTCTTCCCAGGGCCGACTTTGTTTGAACAACAGCCGGAAATTGTTGGCGGTATTTTTCTCGTCTACCTAACGTCCAATATCTTTCTGCTCATTGCAGGAATACTGGCAACGCCGCTATTTGTTTACGTGCTGCGTGTTCCGAAATCCTATCTCATACCTATTGTCCTGCTGCTGTGTTCCATTGGTACCTTTGCGTTGCAGGCTTCGGTATTTGACTTGATGGTGATGCTTGGGTTTGGTTTGGTTGGCATTTTACTGCGCGCTGGATCCTATCCACTCTCTCCAATCGTAATCGGAATTATTCTGGGCCCGCTTTTGGAGAACAATTTGCGTCGTTCGCTTTTGATTTCTCAAGATGGCTATTGGATATTTCTGGAAAGGCCGGTGTCAGCCATTTTGATTGTTATCAATGTGCTGCTGATTTGCGGCGCGGTTTGGTTCACCATCCGTCGCGGTCGTAAGAACAAGGCTGTGGATGCAAGTACGCAGACTTGAACGAGCTGTGTGGAATGAACTCTTCCCAAAATTCCACACAGCTCCATATTGACGCGGCCATAGCGATACGACTTGAAAAATTTGGTGCAGTTCCGCTTCAATCTCCCTTATGCTAGGCAAACGTGTTGCGTCGTTTTGCCGGCATTTGTGGGATTGATTTGGAGCCATCATTTGTTTCTACGAGCTTTTCTGTTTTCTGTTTCGCTTCTTCTTGTTTGTTCGCATGCTCACGCTCAAAACCGAGCGTCTGTTGAGCGACAATTTCAGAATTGGCTGAAACAAACAGTATTGCCACGCGCGCTTGCTGAAGGTGTTTCACATGCTACCTTCAATTCTGCCTTTAAGGGAGTAGAATTGAACTGGGATTTACCTGGACTGGTACCCCCCGGTTCTCCTGCAAAAGTGCCTAAACGTCAGCGTCAGGCAGAATTCAGCTCTCCAGGAAAATACTTCAGACGCGGCAGTATTGATGGCGCAACGTCCGTTGGACGGCAAATGGCAAAACGTCACGCAACGACCCTTTCAATGGTTGAAGGGCGCACAGGAGTGCCTGGTCGGATCATACTTGCCATCTGGGGACGAGAGAGCGGATATGGCCGTGCGGCTATCCCACATGATGCATTTAAAGTCCTGGGAACAAAAGCTTTTATGAGCACACGGCCGGCTTACTTTACTGACGAACTTATTGCTGCGTTGCGAATTTCCGAGGCAGGGCTTGCCCCAAAACGAGCAATGAAAAGCAGTTGGGCAGGTGCGTTGGGTCAGCCACAATTTATGCCATCAAACTTTCTGGCTTATGCTTCCGATGGCGATGGAGATGGTCGAGCGGATATCTGGGGGTCACAAGCAGATACAATTGCATCAATTGGGACATACCTTGCCAGACATGGTTGGGTCAGTGGTCGCGATTGGGGCTTTGAAGTCTCGCTGCCACGCTCTGTTTCCTGCACGCTTGAAGGCCCAGACCAAGGCCGGCCCATTGCCAATTGGGAAGTAATGGGCATTAAACGTGTGTCTGGGAGACCATTTCCCGAACATGAACGCAAAGGCGAGGGATATCTACTTCTGCCCGCCGGGTTAAGCGGCCCGGCATTCATTGTGACACCAAATTTCTTCGTTTTGAAAGAGTACAATAAGAGCGATCTCTATGCACTCTTTGTTGGGCATGTCGGAGATCGTATCCAATATGGAGTGGGTGATTTTGCTGGGCGGTGGGGCGCTGTTGGTGGTCTGATGCGGTCTGAAGTGGCAACCATGCAGCGTGCTCTTGAAGGGCAGGGGCATGATGTGGGTGGGGCAGATGGCTTGGCTGGTTTTAAAACCCGACGTTCAATCGGTCGGTGGCAACAGTCGTCCGGACAATCCCCTACATGCTTTCCAGAGTCTAATATGAAGGCTGCGCTGGTTCCCTAGGCTGGGAGAGCTTCTTCTTTCATTTTTTGAATCGTCAGGCGTTGCAAAAGTATAATTGTTTTTGCATCACGAATTTCTCCTGTCTCGATCATTGCCATAGCTGTCTGTAAGGGCAAATGCATGACTTCAATGTCCTCTCTTTCGTCCACAATGCCACAACCTTCAAAAGTACGTTCTTCTTCCGAATAGTGGCCCTGGAAGAAGGCCAAATATTCGGTAACTGAGCCGGGGCTCATATAGACATCGAACACATGCTCAAGGGTCGCGATTTCATACCCTGTTTCTTCAGCCAGTTCGGCACGCATTCTCTCTGCGGCATCTCGACCCTCTAAAAGGCCTGCAGGCGTTTCGATCAATGATGTGAGCCGACCGTTCAAGAATACCGGAAGGCGAAACTGGCTGGTAAGTAAAACGCAACCTGTCGTGGGATTGTAGGGAAGACACGTCGCACCATTTCCGCGGTCATACGTCTCACGAATTTGATGTTGCCACTCGCCATTTCTACGCTTCAATTCAAATTCATATCTCGTCAAAACACCCCAGTCGTTGGCTAAAACCTTTGCGTTTACCAGTTGAAAATCCATAGACTCACTCATTGCAAATGCTTCTTTACAAATTGGGCAATATCGTGCAAAAACCTGCAAAATCAAGAAGGAATTCGCATTGCTATGCCACGAGCGAAAATTGCATCTCCTTAAGATATTGGAAGAAACAGGTCGCGTTATTGCGAAAAATGTGAGCCAAGACCTGATGCTTTCAGAAGACACGATCCGTCGTGATTTGCGAGAATTGGCGAAGGAGGGGTACTTGAAACGGGTGCACGGCGGTGCAGTCCCTGTTGCGTTGGCTAATGCTTCATTTCGTCACAGAATTGATATAGTAAGCCCAGAAAAAAACGAGATAGGCAGACGGGCAGCGCTGATGATTGAGCCCGGTCAGGTTGTCTTCGTAGATGGCGGAACAACCGCCTTGCAATTGGCGCGTCAAATTCCACAACACATTGAAGCGACAATCATTACGCACAGCCCAAACGTAGCGTTGGAATTACTAAATCATGAAAAGTTGGAGGTTGAGATTGTTGGAGGACGGCTGTACCGACATTCGATCGTCACGTGTGGGGCAACCACCATTGCTTGGTTAGATCGTTTCAGACCCGATGTCTGCTTCATTGGAGCATCCGGAATACATGCTGATGCTGGTATCACAACAGGAAACAGCGAAGAAGCGGAAGTAAAGCGGGCTGTTATTGCGCGGTCAGGAGCCGCGGTGCTACTTGCCTCTTCAGAAAAACTGGGTGCGGTGTCTTCGTTCGAATTGGCTCGTTGGTCAGATATCGACGGTATGGTCGTTTCAACCGCTGAGCTTGAAATAGCTAGTGAGATGTTCGCACGCTGCAGATGTGAAATTTATGCGCTCAATGAGAAAAGGCCATGAGGTGCGGATCACCATGCGTGGTCCAGAAGCGCACCCCGAGTTTGCCGGGATGCGCCTTGACTTTATTGGTCGAGAGCTAGAACTGAATCGCCATCGATCAAAGAGACGCGCTCTAGCTTTTCGCCATCCGCCCAGCGGAAGATGCCGAAGATCCCTGAGACCACACCAGTGTCGGTGTATTCCATAGAGCCTGTCACGCCATCATAGTTGATGTCTTTGCCTGCACGAAGTGCTGCTATGCCGTCTGCATACGTATAGACAATATCACCGCTACCGCCTGTAACTTCATACATGGCCTTGCTCCAACCTTCGGCTTTGGTGCCGCCTGATTTTTCGATGGCCAGTGCTGTTGCGACAAGAAGGTCATAATACTGAATGGCATAGGAGTTTGCTACATCTCCAATTTTTTCAGCATATTCCGAGCCTTCTGCCTGTGGTTTATAGAAGTCCCACGCAGGACCTTCTGCGTTGGAGAATGCCGCCAATGTAACTGACTCATGTTTTGCAACTGCGTCTGTTGTAGCCGTCTGAATGAAGCCAGGTTCCTGCCACTCGGATGTACCAACGATAAACCAGGAATTACCAGATTCCGCGGCATTCTTTACAAACGCGCCGCCATCAGCTGGGGCAGAGAAGATAATAACAGCGTCCTGCGAAAGGCTACCAATTCGGCTTACGACTGACCGGTAATTTGGCAGGTTTGGCTGGATATCAATTGTCTCAACAACATTGATGCCAAGCTTTTTCGCTGCGGCCACAGCTGCGTTCTTTTGCAATTGAGAGCCCGCGGCTTCGGTCGCAACTAGAACCACATTTGACTTGCCAGCCGCCTGCGCATGCAACAATGCAGCTGATCCTTGCGCACTATCCATTGGTGAGCCGCGAAACAGAGGCTCTGCACTTGTGCCGCCAAACTTGGATTCAATCGCACCGCCATGCACAGATGGCAGCAATGGGCCGCCGACATCTGCGGTTTGTTTCAAAATGTAGTCCCTGTAAGACATATAGTTGTGCGCGGAATTCAACAGGATTTCGACACCATCACTGTCTACCAATTTACGCGCCGCACGCGCTTCACCAATCACACCAATATCTTGGTGAATAGGCGTCAAGGCACGTCCGAGAGGGGGGTCAGCATTGATTACTTCCAACGACATATCCGTCACCGCATCAAAGAATTCACCAAACCCGCCGAACTCACCAGTATGATATGTGAGGTGCCCGACCTTAATGTCTTCAGCCCACGCACTACCAGCTGTCAGCGCTAGTGCCGTCGAAAGACCTAGCAGTGTTTTAAGTGTTGTATTCTTCATTTCATTCCTCCCAAAGTATTGAAATTATTCAATTGTTGAAACTGCAATAAGCAGCGAACTTAAATGTGATAAGCCTCCATAAGTTCGTTTCGGTCGAGGTTTTTCGCGTCCTTCAGCAGGTGCATTTCACCAAGGCTAAGGACAAGTACGCGATCTGCGATTTCCAGTGTTTTCACGGCATTTTGTTCTGCAAGAACAATGGCAACGCCGCGGTTTGTACGGGTGTCCACAATCTTTTCAAATAAGATGTCGACGAACAAAGGGGACAAGCCGGCGGAAGGTTCATCGAGCAGGATAATTTGGGGGTCCTGCATCAATGCGCGCCCAACCGCTAACATTTGTCCTTCGCCGCCACTCAGGCTACCGCCAGACTGTTCGCGCCGGTCCGCCAAGCGCGGAAACAAATCAAAGACTTCATCCAGCCGTTCTTGTTTGTTCCGTTTGCCAACCAGAGCACCCAATGAAAGGTTTTCTGCCACGCTCAAATCCGGAAAAACATTTTGCTCTTGCGGGACGTAAGCGACGCCACGAGTTGAAAGTTCAAATGCTGGCATCTTAGTGATGTCCTCACCTTGCCAAGTTATTGTTCCCGACGATACCGGCAGAAGTTTCGACAATGTCTTTAACAATGTGGTCTTGCCCGCCCCGTTAGCTCCAAGCACCGCAAAAATTTCGTTTTCCACTTCGAACGTGATGTCTTGCAGGACTTCCACGTCGCCGTAACCACTGTGCAAATTTCTAACTTCAAGCATGGTCAAATCCCCATGTACTTTTCAGCGACAACACGATTCTTTTTCACGTCTTTTGGTGTCCCGTGAAAGAGTATTTCGCCTTCTGAAAGGAAATGAACATAGGAACAATATTTCCAGATCAAATCCAGATCGTGTTCGACGATGACAACGGTCATCTCGCCGGATTTCACTTTGCTGCCAACCAGTTCCATGACCTGTTTGGTTACATCATCCGGCAGGCCTGCCGTGGGCTCATCCATCAACAACATTCGCGGCTTCAAGATCAGGCATCGCAAGATATCTAGGAGTTTCTTCTCACCTCCAGATTTCGCAAATCCATCTGGGTCGGCAAACGTGAATTTTTCCAGATAGTCATCAATTTCCGCTTCAATGACTTCGTCAAGTTGAGTGCCATTCAATACATCTTGGTAGGTCTCTTTCGCGTGTGGCGTTGCGGCCAAACGCAGATTATCCCTGATTGTCAGGCTAGGAAATCCCTGGATACGCTGGTTTGTTTTGACTAGTCCCAAATTCGCAACCTGATGTGAGCGTATTGTATTGAGATTGTGAGTTGTTTCACCGTCTTCCAATTTAACAGAACCCGTCGTCGCTGAAATGCGACGTGTAAGCAGTCCCATAAGGGTGCTTTTCCCGGCGCCATTGGGGCCTATCAAGCCTTCAAGACCGTGCGTGCCCAAAGTTGCTTCTGCTACATTGAGAACTGGATGAGCGTGATACGATTTGGTAAGGCCGCGCATGTGAAGCTTCATGCGTCGTCCTCCTTTTTATGGCCGCTAAGCAATCGCTGGCTACCTTTGGTTATGGCTCTAAAGCCAATCCCTATCTCTTCCGCGACGATTGATAGTCCTCGCTCAAATGAGTTTAGGGGTTGGTCAGGTTTAGCGTTGTGTTCGAGAATTCCTCTGGGGCGGAAAATCAAGACGCCCACCAACAATGCGCCGTAGAGAAACAGCTTCAGATTTGGAACAACAACTGCAAACTCAGGAGAAACGGGTGCATAAGTTTCGATCAAGATGTCGAAGAGGCCAAAGGTCACGAAAACACCCAACATTGGCCCGTATGCGTGTTCCTTGCCACCCAACACAAGTGAGATCCATACTGCGAATGTAATCGATGGAACGATCATGTTTGGAGTCAGGAATTGATTGAGCGGTGCCGATAGACCGCCAAGCAAACCCATAATGGTTGCAGTGATGGTAAAGGCGATCAATTTTACCTGAAATGTATCCTTGCCCAGACTTGCGGCTAACTCCTGATTGTCACGTACAGCGATCATCAAACGGCCAAGGCGCGATTTATGCAATTTCAGTATAAGAAATTGAAGGCTGCCAATCAGAACGACTAAAAAGAGGAAGAACAAGATTTCTTCCAGACCAAATATGCGGAAAGGTTGACGGATTGTACCCAGCCCCACAACGCCCATTGTCATCCATTTTTCAGTTACAGCGAGTAGGGCGATAATGGCGCTGAATGCGATGGTGGCGCACAGAATAGCCTGTCTTTCCAATCGCAGGATCAAATGCCCTAGACCGTATGAAACAAGAGCCAAGACCACACCGGACAAGACCATTGAGTCTACAAATGACATACCGAGCTGCACTTGCATGACGCCGTCAGCGTACATTCCAAGGCCCCAAAAGCCGACAACTCCAAAGTTAGGGATACCTAAAAGGCCAAACTGCACGTGCAGCATTTGAGCCAACCCAATATAAATCAACAAAAGTGATAAAGAAAAAATGAGATAAGCCATTACGCCACCCGTCCCCCGCGACGCCACAGGATCAGGATGAAGGCCATAAGCAAAACAACTTCTGCATAGAGCGGTTTTGATATTAGCGTTATGAATGAAGTAAGAATTCCGGCAATTATGCTCGCAATAAGCGCGCCACGAACCGAGCCTACGCCCGCAACGATTGACACCATGGTTGTGATCAGAATGAGATTCCAACCCATCTGCGGATTTGCCAGTGCAAAGACACCGGAAAAGACGCCTGACAACCCGCCGGCAACGCCC
>JBGCFS010000151.1:0-8024 GCA_045107035.1 Hyphomicrobiales bacterium | reverse complement strand
GGCGGTGAAAAATGAGACCGGCCTGTGCGACTCGTATGTCGCACCCAACCGTTCTGCAACGCGCCGCGAGGCGGCATTGTCTGGATCGATGGCACTGATGGCGGTAGTCCAGCCCAGGTCATCATAAACATAAGAAAGGCAACGTCTTGCTGCTTCCACAATAAGTCCTTTGCCTTGAAATTCTGGCATTAAGCCCCAGCCCAATTCAGGTTCGGGCCATCCATGTGGGCACCAAGGGCCGCAATAACCTGCAAACGCGCTGCTAGATTTATCTTCGAGCGCAAAAAGTCCGTAGCCTCGCAATTGCCAATGACCAATGTAGCTGGACATGCGGCGCCACACTTCCCACGGTTCAGAAACGCCGCCTACAAATTTACTGGTCGCTTCTTCGCCATAAAATAAAACGAGAGAATCGAAATCTGCTTCGGTAAAGCCGCGCAAAACCAATCGCTCTGTTTCAAGATTTGGCGTTAAAACCATCTGGGTCAGTTCCTCAACGCCAAATGCTTTTGAATAACTTCCCGAATAATGAAATTCAGAAATTTTTCGGCAAATTCAGCATCAAGTTCAGCATCAGCAGCAAGCGTGCGAAGCCGTGCTATCTGGCGTTGCTCACGATCTGGATCGGATGCAGGCAAGTCATTGTTTGCTTTGAGAACACCAACGCGCTGAGTGCATTTAAAGCGCTCTGCAAGCATATGAATGACAGCTGCGTCTATGTTGTCGATGGAACCTCGGATTTTTTCCAGTTCAATCAATGCAGCATCTTGGCTGGTATCTGTTGGTGTGTCAGCGGTCATCATTTCTTACCTTTGCCCAAACCAGGCAAGCCAGGTATTCCAGAAGGGCCACCAAGACCAGGCAATCCACCAGGTGTGTTACTACCAAGCTGTTTCGCCATTTGTTCTAGCTGTTTTGGGTCCATATCAGGCATGCCGGAGCCCATTCCAGGTGGCATGCCGCCCGGCATCCCGCCTGGCATTCCACCGCCACCCATCATGCCGCCAAGTGCGCCCATTAGGCCGCCTTTTTTCTTGCCCATGGACTTCATCATGTCTGCCATTTGACGGTGCATTTTGAGGAGCTTGTTAATTTCCTGAACTTCTGTTCCAGAACCTGCAGCCACACGCTTTTTGCGATTGGCGTTTAGCAGTTTAGGATTTGAACGTTCTTTGCGGGTCATGGAAGAGATAATGGCTTGCTGGCGCTTGAAAATGCTGTCGTCTACGCCTGATGCTGCAATCTGCTTTTTCATTTTACCAATGCCGGGCATCATGCCCATTATGCCGCCCATTCCGCCAAGCTTTTGCATCTGGCCTAGCTGGTCAGACAGGTCCTGCAGATCGAACTGGCCTTTGCGCATCTTTTCGGCAGCGCGCGCAGCTTGCTCTGCATCGATATTTTCAGCGGCTTTCTCAACAAGGCTAACAATGTCGCCCATACCAAGAATGCGATCCGCAATACGCTTGGGATGGAAATCCTCAAGCGCTTCCATTTTCTCACCAACACCAATCAATTTGATTGGCTTGCCAGTAACTGCTCGCATGGAAAGTGCTGCACCACCACGACCATCACCGTCGACGCGGGTTAGAACCAGACCTGTTATACCCACACGATCATTGAATGATGATGCAAGATTAACGGCGTCCTGCCCCGTCAAGCTATCAGCGACCAACAAAACTTCATGAGGAATTGTTGCACGCTTGATGTCCGCCATTTCCATCATGAGCGGTTCGTCAATATGTGTCCGTCCAGCTGTATCCAGGATGACCACATCATAGCCACCAAGCTTTGCAGCATTAATAGCGCGCGAAGAAATATCAACGGGCATTTGGCCAGCAACAATTGGCAGCGTGTCCACGCCAATTTGTTCGCCAAGTACTTTCAACTGCTCTTGGGCCGCAGGGCGGCGTACGTCCAAGGACGCCATCAAAACTTTGCGTTTTTGCTTGTCAAAAAGGCGTTTCGCAATTTTGGCTGAAGTCGTGGTTTTACCGGAACCCTGAAGACCAACCATCATAATAGCAACTGGAGCTGCTGCGTTCAGATCAATGGTTTCTGCATCAGATCCGAGCATGCCAACAAGCTCGTCGTGAACAATTTTGACAACCATCTGTCCCGGCGTGACAGATTTAACAACATCAGCGCCAATAGCGCGTTCTTTTACTTTCGCAGTGAATTCTCGAACCACATCAAGCGCGACGTCGGCTTCAATAAGTGCGCGACGCACTTCCCGCATGGCGGCATTTACGTCGGTTTCGCTCAGCGCACCGCGTTTAGTCAGCTTATCTAATATGCCGCCTAAGCGGTCTGACAGTGTGTCGAACATGGCTCTTCAATTCACACGAACAATTGTCCGCGCCCAATTTGTTTCGGATGCACCCAAGATAGGGATACAACAAGCCAAACGCAAAACGCACCCGTGGGCGCAACGCGCTGGCGGGTGTTGACCTCCATCCTGACTGAAAAGCAGAAATGGTCGGCGGCTCGAATTTGGCTCGATCCGATTGATGATTGGCTTTTATGCCGAAATCGCAAAGGCGTCAAGCAGATTGAGGGGTGATCAAGCCCAGGGTTTTGCGGACAGAATGATGTAGATGCCCAACAACATCAGCGCGACAAAGAATATTTTTCTAAACAGCATTTCTGACAAGTTCTTTCGAATTTTTTGTCCAATGATCATGCCTGCAATAGATGGGACCAGAGCAAAGGCAGAAATTATGGCCAATTCGGACTTCAAAAGACCATTCCCACCAAGAGAGAATGCAAGGGAGGCCGTGGACAAGCCAAAAAGAATGCCCATTGCCTGGATCATTTCATCTCGTTGCAGTCCTCTAGCCTGAAAATATATAACACCTGGAATCGCAGAGGCACCTGTCATGCCTGTAATAGTGCCATTGAGAATACCAAGAATCGGCCCAAGCCACTTATTCTGTGTATCGTTGATGACAATTCGAAACCCGACCATGTTGGAAATGGAGTAAATCAACAATACCAACCCAAGAAAAGCGGCTAGCAAAGGTATGTCCACCCTTGTAAGCGCAAGTGTTCCAACCCACACAAACAGAATCGCAAGTGTAAGAAATGGCCATATCTTTTTTAAAAGGGTTTTTGCATGTCCGCCGACAGAGCCTTGCCAGATATTGGTGCAAAGGGCAGGTATCAGCAACAGGGCAAGTGCATTTTGAAGACCAACAAATACGGTTAGCAGCGCTACGCTGACAATTGGAAGGCCCAATCCGATAACGCCTTTTACCAGACCTGCAGCGAAGAATGACAGGCAAATGGTGATGAGTGTGATGCTGTCAAACATAGTGTTATGAGTGCCTGCGCGGCAGTCCAATCGGTATACTGTTCCTAGAAAATGTTATTCGCACGTTTCGGTTAGAAAACAACTTTGATAGAAGGTTTCTTTTGGCGCCAACTATCAGCAGATTGCAACGATAAACATCCATAGCTGACCTATAGAAAGAGTTTCCAGATGAGTTCGACCCCTTATAAAATCATCATTGATACTGATCCAGGTGTGGATGATGCGCTCGCAATTCATATGGCTTTCGCAGATCCAAGAATTGAGCTCATTGGTTTGACGACGGTTTTTGGAAACGTTCATACCTACCAAGCCACACGGAATGCACGTCACCTTGTAGAGATGGCAGGTCTGTCAGTACCTGTCGCACATGGCGCTGAAAAGCCATACAAGCAGCCGGCAAAGGACCCAGCACACTTTATCCATGGAGATGAAGGACTGGGAGATCTCCCGGCTCCAAACCCACAAACACCTGCGGATACCCGCAGCGCAGCCCGGTTTATTTGCGAAATGGCAGACAAGTATGGAAAGGAACTAATTCTATGCCCAATCGGCCCCCTTACAAATTTAGCTCATGCGCTGGATATGGATCCTGATCTGCCAAGTAAAGTTGGCAAAGTGGTAATTATGGGTGGCGCTGTTACCGTTCCAGGCAACGTAAACCAATACGCAGAAGCCAATATTCACAACGATCCACATGCTGCAGAAAAGGTATTTGCGGCAGATTGGAATTTGCGTGTGGTTGGTCTCGACGTCACAGAAAAAATACTATGCAGTTCTAATGATCTTGAAAGCATTGCAACCGGCGCTCCAAAAATCGGAGGTTTCTTGCGGGATGTATCTGCATTCTATGTCCGTTTCTATAAAGAAGCTCGAAGCTTTGATGGTTGCTGTCTGCACGATCCCGCGGCGCTTATCGCCATCACTGATCCGCATCTCTTTACATTTGAATCCAATCCCGTTCGTGTGATTGAAGATGGTGAAGCAGCGGGACAGACTGAAGCTATCGCTGGCGCAATTCGGCCTGCCGTTGAATATGCTGTTGATGCAAAATTCAATGAGGTGCGAGAGCACTTTATGACCATGCTCAAACAATCAGATGAAATGCGTCGCGTTAGAGATTAGAGACTGGAGGGTACGATAATAGTAGGCCTTTTCGGCAAGGAATTAATTGTCAGGATTATACTGTTTCCTGTTAATCTAAGGCTGTCGAAGCCATCACCCAACATTGTGATCAAGGTATCGGGTGTTGCAAATCCACGTGCGTGCATTGGCAGGATTACACTAGCCCGCATGCGCTTCACGATATCTGCCATGCCGATGAGGCTAAGTGTCATTGCACCGTCAATGGGCACCATTACAACATCCAACCGACCAATATTGGCATAGTGCGTGTCTGTAAGCGCATGATGCAGATGTCCTAGATGCCCAATACAAAGGCCTGCCACTTCGAATATAAAAATGGAGTTGGCATCTGCTTCTCGAAATCCGCCGCGCACGATGTCAGTGGTCACGTTTCGAACCAACATATCTTCAACTTGAATAATATGTTTTGCGGGAGCCTCGGCTCCCCAACCTGGCAATACATGCTCAATGCGGGCATCTGGGTTTAAGGTGAAATGGGTCGAATGCGCCTTGTTCATTGTAACGATATTGGGAATGAGGCCTTTAGATTTGTATTGTGCAAATCCAAAGTAATCGGTTGCTGCAGTGATCCCAGCGCTGCTTTCAATGATGTAGGTAGAGTGATCGAAGAAGCCTATCCGCACCTCAAAAGGTGTGAGCGCCCTCGTTGGGTCCGTATCAATCTGCGAACCTAGGGTGGCGAAGGTTGGCCCAAATTGGGCTGAGCGTTCGAAATTGACATATTTAACGCTTTGTCGCAGTGGCGAATTGTCTAAATTTTCGGCAATTGCAAGACAGGTGCTTACTGGCGGTCTCTTAGATTGGACCGAGGTGGGTTTTGGCGCAGCAAAACCCTGTGATACCGCGATAATAGATGCCACGATCGCGGATAAGATTACTCGATTTGCACGCATCTCGGTAACTCCATCTAGGTTGCGCTGAGTTTAGGGCTTCGCTCGTTTTTTGCAAGATTAGAGGTTCTTTCAGGTGACGTATGGTATTTTGACGTTCTATCCGCCATATAGGCTTGAGAATTAGCATTGAGAAACCAAAGGTCATGGACGGAAATCGCTTTTACAAGATGAATGGCGCAGGCAATGAAATTGTCATGCTCGATTTGCGTAATCAATCAGTTGTGATTACGCCAGAGGTGGCACGCGCAATTGCCAATCACGAAGGTGCATTCTTTGACCAGCTGATGGTTCTGAAAGAGCCGCGTAATACGAGCTCTTTGGCTTATGTAGATATTTGGAATAATGATGGCTCTCGTTCTGGTGCTTGTGGCAACGGAACACGCTGTATAGCGGCGATGGAGTTGAATCGGTTGGGCATCGAAAGTGCTGTGTTTGAGACAGATGCCGGTTTGCTTGATACCGTGCGTGCAGGTGATGAAATCACCGTTGATATGGGCGAGCCGAAATTCAATTGGCAAGATATTCCGCTCGCGAAAGATGCTGGAGATACGACGGCTATTGGACTGAATTATCAGAGTCATGGTGTAAAATTGTCGAATCCATCGGTTGTCAATATGGGCAATCCCCATGCCATATTTTGGGTTGAAGACGTTGCTGCAATTGACTTGGCCGATGTCGGCCCAGAGCTAGAACATCATGAACTCTTCCCGGAGCTTGCGAATATTTCTTTGGCGCAAGTTATATCTAGAGATCATATTCTGCTGAAGGTCTGGGAACGTGGCGCTGGACAGACAAGAGCCTGCGGTTCAGCTGCATGCGCTGTAGCTGTAGCAAGCGCCAGGCTTTCAAAAACTGGACGCGATGTGCGTATTTCTTTGCCAGGCGGAGATTTGAAAATGCTTTGGCGTGGTGACAATCACGTATTGATGACCGGTCCTTGGGAGCTAGAGCATGAAGGTGTTCTGCCCGCGGCTATGTTCGCACAATCGGATGCTGCTTGAGGCCGATAAATGACAAAGACACCCAATATAGAAATGCTGACCTTTGGATGCCGTCTTAACACTGTTGAGAGCCAGGTTATGAAACGCCAAGCCATTGCGGCTGGCCTAGATGACGCCATTGTCGTCAATACCTGCGCCGTTACCAACGAAGCTGTTCGTCAAGCGAGGCAGGCTATTCGTCGGGCAAAGAAAGAAAACCCGGAAAAGACAATTATTGTATCTGGATGTGCTGCTCAGACTGACCCTGACATGTTTGCAGAGATGGACGAAGTTTCGCTTGTATTGGGTAATGAAGAAAAACTGGTTTCTGCAAGCTATAGAATGCTGCCGCAATTTGGGGTGAACGATACTGAAAAAACACGCGTAAACGACATCATGTCGGTCCGTGAAACGGCTCCACACCTGATCGAGGGTTTGGAAGGGCGGACACGTGCATTTGTTCAGGTCCAAACCGGCTGCGACCATCGTTGCACCTTCTGCATCATTCCATACGGACGCGGGAACTCACGTTCAGTTCCCATGGGTTCTGTGGTGGAGCAAGTTCGTAAATTGGTGGAAAATGGATATCGGGAAGTCGTTGTAACGGGCGTCGACATTACATCATACGGTGCAGATTTACCCGGTGCACCAAAGTTGGGCGCACTGGTTCAGGCTGTCCTGAAACATGTCCCAGAATTAGAACGGCTAAGGCTGTCTTCAATAGACTCCATTGAAGTCGACACGGAATTGATGGCCGCTATCGCTGATGAAGAGCGATTGATGCCCCATCTGCATTTGTCGCTTCAATCTGGTGACAATATGATCTTAAAGCGTATGAAGCGACGTCACCTCCGCGAAGATACAATTGCATTTTGTGATGAGGTCCGACGCTTGCGTCCAGACACAGTATTTGGCGCCGATATTATTGCTGGTTTTCCAACGGAAACCGAAGACATGTTCCAGGGGTCATTGGCGATTGTCGATGAATGCGATTTGACGCACTTGCATGTTTTTCCGTTTTCGCCGCGTCCTGGAACTCCCGCCGCTCGGATGCCGCAAATGGACCGTGGGTTGATCAAGGAACGCGCTGGCCGTCTGCGTGTCAAGGGAGAGGCGGCACTCGCTAAGCACTTGAGCGGTGAAGTTGGATCAGAGCACAACTGCCTGATTGAAAAGCCCGGCTTAGGCCGTACCGAACAATTTACTCAAGTTGAGTTGGAAGGTGGCAATTCCGGTGAAATTCTTCCGGTACATATTATTGGCCATTCGCACCGGCATTTATTTGGAGAGGCAGCCTAATGTCTCAGGGTGAAAAAAAGGGTTTTTTCCGAAAGCTTTTTGGCGGCGGAAAAACGCAGCCAGAGCCCGAAAAGACTCTGCCTGAGGTCGAATCTGATCCAACTCCTGTTGCTGAAGTGATTTCCCCTGAAGTTCCCGCTGTTTTGAAACCGGTTGATGTGCCGGATGAAGTGCTGGCAGTTGATACAACGAGCCAAAATGAAATCGTTGAAACAATAAAGGAAACTGTTGCGGAAGCTGTGGTTCCTGTTGATCTGTCTCCAGAGCCAGAGCCAGAGCCAGAGCCAGAGCCAGAGCCAGAGCCAGAGCCAGAGCCAGAGCCAGAGCCAGAGCCAGAGCCAGAGCCAGAGCCAGAGCCAGAGCCAGAGCCAGAGCCAGAGCCAGAGCCAGAGCCAG
>JBGCFS010000150.1:0-4143 GCA_045107035.1 Hyphomicrobiales bacterium | reverse complement strand
TTTGGTTTCTTCGTTTGCGGCTTTCATGTCGCATTCATTGGAACACATCTGCCAGCTTATATTGCTGACCTTGGTTTGCCGATCATTGTGGGGGGGTGGTCGCTGGCGTTGATTGGGCTGTTCAATATAGCAGGCTCGTTTTTTGCCGGATGGAGCGGGCAAATTCATTCCAAAAAGAATATGTTGGCGAGCATTTATCTGTCTCGTGCGATAGTTATCACAATCTTCATCCTTACACCGGTGTCCCCCACGACGATCTACATTTTTTCAATTGTCATGGGAGGTTTATGGCTTTCGACGGTTACGTGTACAATGGGATTGGTCGCGCAGACCCAGGGCCTCACCTACTTATCTACGTTGGCAGGGCTGGTGTTTTTTAGCCACCAAGTCGGGAGTTTTGCTGGAGCATGGCTGGGGGGGCGAATTTTCGATATCTATCAAAGTTACACGCCTATGTGGTGGGCCGCCATAGTATTTGGGGTGCTTGCTGCGATCATCCACATGCCAATTGAAGAGAACAAGAAACCCGAACTTGCTTAAATCGACCATGAATAAAGGTTCTCCTAGCGCTTTCTTGGAAATCAGCTTTAATCCGACAGTCTTGGCGTTCTCATTATACGGGAGCAGGTCTTGTGACAGAGCCGCCACTGGTGCTCTTGCAGCGAAGTTCGCGATGCCTTGATTGTTTTGGTGCGACGCGAACGCCTGATGAGAGCCCGGAATTCTTGATGCTACCCTGTTTGGCGATCGACTTTTAGCTTTGGGCTTTATCGAGTTACATGTTCGGGCTGTGTAAGAAAACCTGGTCTATATCAGCACCGTTTTTCAACGTTGCCTCCGTCGGTACTGGATCCACCTAAAAACTGACCATCTCAAAATTTACCGCAGACCCGAATAAAGTATAACTGACCGGATTTTCTTAAAATAGATGGCATATTGCTCGTCTCCCCCTACCAAAATTACAACTACTTTATGGTTCATCGTGGTCCGCCACTAAGGATGTAACCCTCGGAAGCTACGACATGCCGACAACATTTAGACCACCAGATTACGAATTCGCAGCTGCAAGCGGGGACAATGTCAATTGGGACCCCGACTGGAGCTATTTCGACCACCCCCCGAATTCAACCAAAGATTTGACCATCACGTCAAATGCTGATGACTCCAGTCCGGGTTTGTTCGAAACAGGCGAAACGTATGATCTCACATGGAACGGCCATGGCGGCGGCAATATGGAAGATGCCACCGTTATCAGGTCAGACTATATTGCTCCGGGTCAAGGTGCCATTGTATTCGAAGGTACAAATTCCAATACTGGCGAACTGTTTCAAATGGTTTGGTCACCGGGGCATGATCTGGAAGCTTGGTATTGGAACAATGGGGGTGGTCCCTCCAGCCCCAACGCCTTTTGGACGTCGGATCAGGATACGGAGGAATTCCAATACGTGTGCTATGCCAAGGGTACTTTGATAGCTACCCCTAGCGGATCGCTACCCATTGAGGCGTTGAAAATGGGCGATTTAGTGCAAACATTAGATAACGGTCCAAAGCCGATTTGCTGGCTTCGTCAGGACGTCCAACCTTTAAATGCGGCCGAAAGGGGCAAAAAACCAGTACTGATCGCCGCCAACGCATTGGGTAACGGACGTCCTGAACGGGATACGATTGTTTCACCTCAGCATCGGATCTTTGTTGGTGGGCAGGGTCAGTTGAAAGATCATTTTAAGACAGAAGCATTTGCGCCTGCAAAAGCTCTGACTGGCTTGCGTGGTATCCGACATATGAACGGAATACAGCAAATAGTATGGTGCCACTTCGCCTTGGACCGACACGAAGTGATCATGGCCAATGAATGTCTGTCCGAATCGCTGCTCGTTGGATCGATGGTGATCAATGGATTGACTGCCGCAGAACGTCGGGCTTTGACCGATGTCTTCGGCTCGACTTCGGCACCGGATACCGCACTGAACGGTCCACCGGCGCGAGAGTGCCTCAAAGTTGGGGCGGTTCGACGGCAACTTGCGAGATGTTCGGATAAGCATAAGAAACAGCCCGCACACGAAATCACGAAATTGGATGCGAATTTATCTACTTGACTGGATTACGCCGATCACCTGCAGGAAGCTCAACCGACGCGTCGGCCTTCTTCCAGTCCTTTGGCGAGTGCCTGGGCGAAGTGTCGACAAGCGGGACCGGGTTGCAAATCTTTGGGCGGTGTGACCCTGAACAGCTAACTGACCGGCGCAACAAGAACTCGAACTTTCGACCAGATCAAAGATGCAAGTAACTTGCTGGAAAATACTGAAATGTCTCAAGATGGCGGAGTGTCCAAATAGTTCGGTCTTGGCAACTGTCCCCGGTGGTGACCCAACCCTTGCTAGAGATCGACCAAATATCGAGGTGGGGGAGATGATGATTTCTAGCTCACGGGCGCTTTGTGTGTTGTGATCCAACCCATCACACAGATCCAACTTGTATACGATGCCTGTTGACACTTCGCGCCGAGGCGATGGATTCCCCGCTGGCGGGTCGTTGATCATTTAGGGACGTGCAATAATTTCTTTCGTTTTGGCCTCCAACTCTTCACGATCATCGGTGGGTGTTGCGAAGTCATATTCCGCCAAACGCGCTTTGGCGATTTCAATCACGTCATCGGCAAAGCGATCAGGATGATCCACAACGAGCTTCTCGTAGCTTTCGTTGGGATGTTGTCACATAAACGGTAAGCGCTGCTTCAGCCTCTAGAATTCCACGGTAGCAGCCGGTCGATGGGTGTTGCAAAACGATTGAGTAGAGTAGAACATATGGGGAATATAGATAATGGTCAAATTGGCGTTTCGGTAGCTAACAACGCGCGGGGAAGAATGCATGGCAAGTGAAAACCAAGAACTCCACGTCGAACTAGACCCAAATCATGAGGATTCCGTTATCCGTGTTTCGAACAGAATCGTACGTCAGATGGCGCGGGTGCTTTCTGTATTGATGGTTTTGGTCATTGGCTGGACGATACTAGACGCCTTCTATACTTTCGGTATTCGCCTGCTTGAACCGCCGGTATTCTTAATAGAGGGAAAGGGCCTGATGGTTGTGCTTGGGGCCGTCTTGTCTGTGTTAATTGCCATTGAGGTATACACAAATGCTGCACTTTATCTTACCTCTAACGTAATACATGTGCGGCTTGTGGTTGCAACCGGGCTGATGGCCGTGGCACGCAAGATTATAACACTTGACTACAAGGAAACCGATCCACAGCTTGTTTTCGCCTTCGCCGCATTGGTATTGGCGCTAGGATTCGCATACTGGGTGTCGTCAAAATAGTTAAGTTCACAGATGTTGTGAAATCGCCTTTTTGAGCTCTTGCGAAGATTTTGGGTAATTGCAGCAAGCAGGAGTTCATCATTTGCGCCGCATGCGCCACGTAATCGGAGCCGCCTCAGACCAAGAATGCGTTTGAGGGGGGCGAAGAGCATCTCAACCTTCTTTCTGAGCAACATTGAAACGACGTACTGCTTGGTACTTGGCAACGCCCTTGCCGGTCGGCCCTCGTTTTGGGTCAGAATAGTTTCGCCGGAACTGCTTGAGCGGCTCAACCTCTGGGCATTTTTTTGTTTTGGGCGTCCCATACGAAGTCGGCATGAGGCCATGTACCGTCTGTGCACCCAGCCCCAGTCAGGGTTGAGGTGGGGATACCTATTGGTTAGAAATTAGGGTATGCATATGGATACTGCACAAACAGTTTACGGTTCCGCCTATCGACGCTTTGCCTCAGGAACCATGGAAACAGAGCTGGGTGCGAGGGTGGCGTGAGTTGACAACTCTGCGGTCGCAACACCCTCATGGGTCCGAATGCGCGCAACTGAAAATACAGAGCCGGCCACCATCATGGCAAAGGCTAACCATATAATAGCGCTATCGCCGAAAGCGGCAGTGGCACCACCACCAACGAGCGGGCCAACAACACTTCCTATCGTGTAAATAAATAGGTGAGTGACTGCTGTCGCGCCTGTCCGTCGGCAGAGTTTTTGGAACCAAAGGCGGCCTAAACTAAGAGAGAGTTTGGCTCATCTGGTTGGTTTGATTATGCGGCGTGCTGTCTGTGATGCAAGCGTCGCGTTTCCAGCGTCTTTCGTTTGATCCGTTCTC
>JBGCFS010000015.1:0-30266 GCA_045107035.1 Hyphomicrobiales bacterium | reverse complement strand
ATTGGTTACAATGTGTCTTCCGGCTGTATTCGCATGCTGAACAAGGATGTTGAGCATCTTTACACACAGGTTAAGCTGGGTGCGAAAGTTATCGTCAAGGGCTAATCTGCCCTTACAGAGTCAAAAAAACCGGCGTTGCCTTCAAAAGCAACGCCGGTTTTTTTGTATCAATCTTCCGTCGAGAGTTACTTGCGTTCAAGTGTTTGACGCACGCCGCGTGCCAGATGGGTCGCTTGTGTTTCATCAAACCCAAAATCCACATAGCCGCCGTTTGGAATTTCAATGCGCAGGAACAAGCTGCGTTCACCATCGGAACGAGTAGCTGCGCCAACTGCGAATGTTTTTACCGGCAATGCACCTGCTGGCGAAAACGCGCGCTGACCAGATGCTTCTCCGGCTGCCACAGCACGATTATTTTCCGCCTGTGACTTTGCAGTCATGACTGCGGAAAGCAGCGTGGACGCTTGTTCTTTAGGTACGACGAGACGAACATTGCCCGCTCCAGCGACCTGAAGTGTCACATATGACAGATTGCCATCATCGCTTGCGCCAACATTGATGACTTTTTCTAACTGGTTGCCTTCGATCATGACAAAACTCTCTGCAAAAATCTTTGTTTCATTTTGATAACGTATTTGGCGCGGGTTTAGCAGAGTGTCCGCAAAGTTTCGACCCTTTATTCTGCCGCTTGGAATAAAGCGACACGGTTTTTTCGTTTTCCCGTCCCCAATGCAGGATCCTGAAAGCCTTCATCCCGTAATTTTTGAGGCATTTCTCCGCCATAAGCCCAATTCAGCAATGCCACTGTGTGAACAATTGATAGTTCAGTCCCTCCACCAATTTGGGTCATGCACCCAATATTCCCTGTCGCAATGAGATCAGGCTTCGTCTTCTCAATGTTTGCAATCTTGCGATCTCGCAATTGTCTTGCAATATCGGGTTGCAAAATATTGTAAACACCGGCCGATCCGCAACAAAGGTGCCCCTCAGGCACCTCTACAACCCGGAAACCGGCGTCTTCAAGAAGCCTTTTCGGTTGTGTTTTAATTTGTTGTCCGTGTTGCATAGAGCAAGCGGAGTGATACGCGACCGTTAAATCAAAGCCGCGTTGTGGCTCGCCGAGTTCAATGCTTGAAAGATATTCCGTGACATCCTTAGCCAGTGACGAAACTTTCGCGGCCTTTTCTGCATAGTCTGCGTCATCGCGAAACATGTGGCCGTAATCTTTAATCGTCGTGCCGCAACCCGATGCCGTAATGATAATCGCGTCCAGGCCATCGCCCTCATATTCGCGCCACCAAGCATCAATATTCGCCTTGGCCTGGGCATGGCTCTTTTCTTCCTTCCCCATGTGGTGAACCAAAGCGCCGCAGCAGCCTTCGCCTTTCGGAAGCACAATCTCTACGCCAACACGCTTTAGCAGCTCTACAGTGGTTTCATTTATGCCGGGGTTCAAGACCGGTTGCGCACAGCCAGTCAGCAGAGCAACACGCCCTTTTCGCTCAATGTCGGGCTTGTAAACATCACCAGCGCTCATTTGTGTGCGAGGCTCAATGCGTGACGGCGCCAATTCCAGCATGGCGCCCATTTGGCGAAATGGACCGCCAATTTTTTTCAACACCGGTGCAAGCGGTTTGCTGAAAAAGGCACCTGCGAGAGCAACTCTGAAACGCCCTGGATACGGCAGGACACCAGACAAGATATTTCTCATCAACCGTTGGTGCCAAGATCGGGTATAGGTTTTCTCTATGTGAGAACGCGCGTGATCAACCAGGTGCATGTAGTTCACACCTGAAGGACAGGTCGACATGCAAGACAGACAAGATAAGCAGCGATCAATGTGCTTCACGACTTTTTCATCCGCTGGGCGGTCATTTTCAAGCATGTCTTTGATGAGGTAGATGCGTCCGCGCGGGCTATCTAGCTCGTCGCCAAGCAACTGATATGTTGGGCAGGTTGCAGTACAAAATCCGCAGTGCACGCAAGTCCGCAATATTTTTTCTGACGACGCGACTTGTGGGTCTTTGAGCTGGGCCGGTGTAAAGTTTGTTTGCATTTTGAAGCCTTAAACGCCGGAATACATGAAGCCGGGATTGAAGATACCCTTGGGATCAAATGTCGATTTGATTCCGGCGGTGAGTTTCATGATGGGTTGAGACAAAGGGTGAAACACATCAATTCGCGCGCGCAAATCTGAAGGCCCGCGAATGAGTGTAGCGTGTCCACCCAGTTCTGCAGTCATATCTCGCAATGCTTTTGCACCTGCATCACCATCTACCGAGGCATCTAAGCCAATCCAGACCAAACCGCCGCTCCAATCGTAGAAAGCGCGTGCATCTCTACCTTCTGTAAATCGATGAACCAGTTCTGCGCCTTTTGTTGGTGCGACTGACACCTTCCATACAGCGCTATCTTTTGGTTCAACTAATGGACCAACGTCGCGAATATCTGCCCAGAGTTCTTCGCTTTCGCTGCCGGAAATTTCTTCCGCCTTACCAAATTCAGCCAAGTGTTTCGACATTTGGTCAAAGCGATAGCGCAACTGGCTATCAAACCCTTCTAGGCGAACAATTGTCCGGGCCTTTGGTCCAGCAATCCCCGCAGGTAAATGAGCAGCGCCGGTCGCCTCGAATTGAGATACCATGGTATGGCAAAGTGCTTGGACTGCCGTCTCATCGCTGAGCCCCGAGATCTGAAGCGTGGTTGACTTTTCCGGCTTTGGTAGGACCTTAAAGGTAACTTCGCTTAGAACACCTAATGTTCCCCAAGAGCCAGACATGAGCTTCACCAAATCTAGCCCGGTGACGTTCTTCATCACCCGGCCACCGTTTTTTATCAATTCGCCTTTTCCATTCACGAATCGAACACCAATTAGGCTGTCACGTGCAGCCCCTGCTGAGATGCGACGCGGTCCAGAAATGTTTCCAGCGGCGACAGCTCCTATTGTTGGCTCACCTTTAGTTCCCAATAAGCGGCGATGGTCCATTGGTTCAAAAGTCAGCGCCTGGCCATGTTCGGCTAATGCCGCTTCTACTTCGGCAACCGGCGTGCCCGCGCGTGCCGAAAACACCATTTCAGCTGGTTCCAGCAAAGTGATACCGCTCAATTTTTTGGTACTTAAATATTTTCGATTGTTTGTTTCACGTCCGAAGCCAGCCCTGGATCCGCCACCCATGATGGAGATTGACGAACCACTATCAGCGGCTTCTTGGACTGCGGACACGAGTGCCGCCTCATCGGAAGGCATCACAGTACTCATGCTGCTTTTACCTCCACACGCCCATCAAGTGGGAAAACCTTGGCGGGGTTCATCTGCCAATTTGGATCGAAGACTGCGCGGACCAACATTTGTTGTCGTAAATCATCTTCAGTGAATTGGACACGCATAAGATCGCGCTTCTCGATTCCAACACCGTGCTCACCTGTCAGGCAGCCGCCCACTTCAACACAAAGCGTAAGAATATCGTTGCCGGCATCCTCTGCCTTTTGTCTCTCAACAGGATCATTCACATCGTACAAAATCAGAGGGTGTAGATTGCCATCACCAGCGTGAAAAACATTGGCGACACGCAAACCATAGTGGTCGATAATTTCTGTCATGCGGGACAAAACATATGGAAGCTGCCCTGTTGGGATTGTCCCATCCATACAGATGTAATCAGCAACACGGCCTGTTGCACCAAATGCAGATTTACGACCTTTCCAGATGCTGGCCGCTTCCATAGCAGATTGACTTTCCTTGATTGTTTTAACGCCATGATCCTTGGCGATCTTCACAATCTTGTCTAATTGCTCACGCATCTCGCTATCGGAGCCCTCAACTTCTATGATGAGAAGCGCATCAACATCCATAGGATATCCGGCTTTCGCGAAAGCTTCACAGATTTCGATTGCGAGCTTATCCATGAACTCCATTGCAACCGGTACAAGCCCCGCAGCGATTATACTTGCAACGCACGCGCCAGCGCTTTCCGCTGTTTCGAAACCGAACAACACCGGTTGTGCACCTTCCGGCTTCGGCAGTATCCGAACAACAGCCTCTGTAATAATACCAATCTGGCCTTCTGATCCGCAGATCAGTCCTAGCAAATCATATCCTGGTGCATCGTGATGCTCGCCGCCAATATCAAGTACTGTTCCATCCAGCATAACCATTTTGACGCCAAGCAAATTGTTGGTGGTTACACCGTATTTCAGACAATGCGCGCCGCCAGAATTCATCCCGATATTGCCTGCAATCGTACACGCCAGTTGAGATGAAGGATCTGGCGCATAGAAAAACCCGTCGGGGCCAACGTGATCGGATACGCGCAGATTTGTTATTCCCGATTGAACACGCGCACTTCTGTTTGCATAATTTACATCAAGGACACGGCTCATTTTGGCAACGCCGATTACAACTGCGTCTTCTTGGGGAATTGCGCCGCCAGCAAGAGAAGTTCCAGCCCCTCGAGGAATAACCGGAACGCCTGCATCATGGCAGTATTTCATCACAGCAGAAACTTGCTCTGTTGTTTCTGGCAGAATGACAGCAAGAGGAACTCTGCGATACGCTGTGAATGCATCGGTTTCATATGGAACCAACTCAATAGGATCGCTTATAACCCCATCGCCGGGCACAAGTTTTCTGAGATCCTGTACGATCTCATCCCGCCTATCCATTATTGCCAAATCTGGCTTTGGAATCGAAATAGAACCCATGATATCCTCCTCTAAGTTAATCCAAATTGACAGACTTCTGTAAATTGGTCAACTTTTTTTACCAGTTAAATATGCCGCACTGGCTGATTGTTTCCAAGTAAGCTAAATCTCTTCTGATTCCGTTTTATAAACACATGGGCTGGGGTTGACCTTGTGCTGAATAGCATCGACAAACAATCCGGGTGCGCAATTCAACCCGGCTTCAATGACGGGTATCTATTTGAGTAAGGAGAGACGACTTGAAAAAACTTATTCTTGCAGCTGCGCTGATGACATTCACGCCTGTTGCCGCGTTTGCTGAGGGCGACGCGACCAAAGGCGCAAAAGTCTTTAAGAAATGCAAGGCATGCCATGCAGTAGGCGAAAAGGCGAAAAATCGCGTTGGACCGATTCTGAACGGTATTGTTGGGCGTGAAGCCGCTATGGTTGAGGGCTACAAATATTCCAAAGCTATGAAGGCAAGCGGCCTGACTTGGGATGAAGAAACACTGGCATCTTATTTAGCAAATCCGAGGAAGGCTGTAAAAGGTACTAAAATGGCTTTTGCTGGTTTGAAAAAAGAAGCCGATTTGGAAAATATCATTGCCTATCTCGGCCAGTTCGATGTTGACGGGAAAAAAGCTGAATAGAGCTATTTGAGTATTTTAACAGCCGTGCTCTCATACAGAGCACGGCTTTTTTATGCGCTGCTTTGATGACTTTATTGCGTTATGCGTCGTTTACGACAAAGATTTGCAATGCGCGCGGCCCATGGGCTCCCAACAATATAGTTTGCTCGATATCACCCGAACGCGATGGACCGGTAATCATATTGACCGTTCTGGGCATCTGACCCTTGCCGTGTTCTTCGCGGACCGATTGCCAAACACTCTCATAGTCGCCATCAATATCAGATGCTTTTATAACTACGCAGTGCGTTTCTGGAAGGAAATTCAGGGTCGTCGGATTTTCGGCTCCAGACTGCAGCATAAGGGTCCCAGTTTCAGCAACACCAGCAAAAGCACGAGACAAACTGACAAGGTCTTGTCCATCAGACGGCCCTTTCAGAACTTCCAGATTGGGCGTGTCTTTCCAGTTCGGAGCTGCAAGAAACGGATCATCTCCCATACGCATTTTTTGAGGAAGGTTCCTGCTCCGCAGATACTCCACAAGCGCTTTTGGCAAACCATCAATGGACTCTATTCTTGTGACCGTGGCTTGCACCTTGCTTGCCTGCTCGCAGAACAAATCCACGCGCCGTTCTTGCGGCTTTCTTCCACGTGCTGGAATAAGACCAACCGTGTTTTTTGCCATTCTTTCGTCAACAGTAGCCTGCCTCTTAGGATCATCCGCATTTGGAATGTTCTTGCGAATTTTTGCAAGAATACCAGCGCGCCCACTTGCACCTGAGCGGTTATTCATACCGGACCTTGCATTCATGCCGCTCTCCCAACCTTGGAATTCTTGTGCCGTTCGGCCCATTGTTGTTGGAAGGTTTGCCCTTCCGGTGCTGGTAAGTCTCGATGCTTCGTCCAACCACCAGCCAATGGCAGTTTTTTGAATGCACCACTCTTACCCGCAAACTTCCCAAGCACACCAATAACAAGCTTGGTTCCAGCATGGTACAATTTGGGCCTCTTCGCGACAAATGCCCAAATGCCAAGTCCCCTGCGGATTCCGCCCGGGGTGATATGGCGTTCGAACTCTTTTTCCCGCCAATGGCGCATCATTTTCGGCAATGGAATGCGCATTGGGCACACACTCTCGCAACGCCCACAAAAGGTCGATGCATTGGGTAAATGCCCGCCCTTTTCAACACCAATCAACGTAGGCGTTAAAACCGCACCCATAGGCCCAGGGTATACCCATCCATAAGAGTGCCCGCCAACAGCATGATAAACCGGGCAATGGTTCATGCAGGCGCCGCAACGAATGCAGCGCAGCATGTCCTGGAACTCTGTGCCCAGCATGTCGGAGCGGCCATTGTCCAACAACACCACGTGATACTCTTCGGGGCCATCCGGATCTTCGTCACGCTTTGGGCCTGTGGAAAATGTCGTGTAGACTGACATATCCTGACCAGTCGCAGAACGCGCCAAAACGCGCAGAATTTGGCTCACATCTTCAAGTGTCGGAACAATCTTCTCAATCGATGCGATAACGATATGAACCTTGGGCAAAATTTGTGTCAAATCGCCATTACCTTCGTTAGTAACGATGATCGACGTTCCAGATTCAGCAACCAAAAAATTGGCTCCTGTTATGCCCACATCAGCGGCCAGAAATTTATCACGCAACACACCGCGCGCCTCTGACAGCAGGCTCGTTGGATCCTCAAGGTTTCGTCCGGGCGGCAAGTGCCTATGGGCTTTGCGAAAGTCCGCCTCAACTTCTTCTTTGTTCACATGAACCGCGGGTGCGATAATGTGGCTTGGCGGCTCGTCACGCAGTTGAATGATGTATTCACCCAAATCTGTTTCGATTGGCTCAATACCATTTTTCTCAAGGTGTTCATTGATCGCGATCTCTTCCGAGATCATCGATTTACCCTTGGTCACCGTCTTGGCATCCGCCCGCTTGCAGATTTCCAAAATGATGTTTCTAGCGTCTTGCGCAGAAGCTGCCCAATGGACTTTGCCACCACTGTCTTGAACCTTTGCCTCGTAGGCTTCCAGATAGTGATCTAGATGACCAAGCACATGATCTTTGATATCTCTGGAACGGTCACGAAGAGCTTCAAATTCAGGAAGGTTCGCAGCTGCTTTCGCGCGCTTATCGATAAATCCTTTCTCGACGTTTCCAAGGGCCTTCTGCAGCTGCTTGTCTTTCAAGGCGGCAGAAGAATTCTCTTTAAAATAAGGTGATGTGATCTGCATCTGCGTCGCTATCCCTTCTTGCCATTCTTGCCGTGGCCGATTGGCGGCGTATCCGTCATCCCAGCGAGCACCTCAGCAACATGTCGAACCTCTACTTTGCTGCCTTCGCGTTTTAGTTTTCCAGCCATGTTCATCAGGCAACCAAGATCACCAGCCAAAAGCGTTCCAGCCTCTGTCGCATCTACATTTGTTGTTTTCTTTTCAACGATTGCGTTGGAGATATCCGGGTACTTGATGCAAAAGGTTCCACCAAAACCACAACATACGTCATTGTCTTTCATTTCTTTGAGCTCAAGCCCGTCCACTGCGCGCAGCAATGTACGAGGCTGTTTTTCAACACCAAGCTCACGCAACCCTGAACAGCTATCGTGATACGTCACGGCCCCTTCAAAGCGGGAAGTGACTGGAGCCTGCCCTAAAATGTCTGTCAGGAAACTTGTAAGCTCAAAGGTTTTATTTGCCAATGCCTTTGCTCGGTCATGCCAAGGCGTTCCATCCTCAAATAACTCCAGATAATGAACCTTGATCATTGCGGCACAAGAGCCAGAAGGGGCGACCACCGCGTCATAGCCTTCAAATGACTTAATGACCTGCATGGCAATGTCACGTGTGTCGGCTTTATCGCCAGAATTATAGGCTGGCTGTCCGCAACAGGTTTGTGCGGGAGGCACAGAAATGGTACAGCCTGCATCTTCCAAGAGCTTCACGCTTGCGAAGCCCACAGATGGCCGAAACAAATCGACCAAACAGGTCACGAAAAGACCTACATTCTTTGGCGTTACAATTTCCGAGGACTCAGTATCTGCAACAGGTGCTTGCTCGTTCATAATCTACTTTACTCTGGCCGGTTTTACGGGTTTTTTTGGGGTATTTAAGGTTTCGTGCTGGGCAAGGCGCATACGGGATACGATCTCGCGCTCCCCCACTGTTTCTACTTCTCTTGCAGCCTCTGCTACAAAATCCATATGTTCTTCAGCAGCAAGCTTCGCAGCCTCAGGGTTTCGATCCATAATCGCATCGTAAATCGCCAGATGCTGTTCCAATAAGGCGTCACGAGATCCTGTATGAGAATAGAGCCGGCTGCGATTGAAAAAGACGCCTTGCTCCAACAAACGATAGCAAGAACGTAAGGTATGCAACAACACGATGTTATGCGCGCACTCGCCGACGGCTTGATGGAATTCGACATCAACGGCAGCTTCTGCAGAAAAATCTTCAATGGAATGCGTCGATTTCATTTGCTCAATCAACCGAGTGAGCAATTCACGATCTGCTTCAGTTGCCCGTCTTGCAGCCATGGCAGCTGCATCACCTTCTATCTGCCGGCGAAATTCAACGTAATCAGCGGTTGCTTTTGGATGCTTGCGAATGAGTTCAACGATTGGCTCTTTGAATATTGTTCCCACAACATCTGCCACCATAGTTCCCTCGCCTTGGCGAGTAATCAACAAATTACGTGCTTCCAGGTCTTGTAGGGCATCGCGGAGTACAGGTCTTGATACGTTGAGCGATTTCGACAGTGTACGCTCGCCAGGAATGCGATCCCCCGGTTTCAGTACGCCTTGGAGCACCAACTCTTCAATTTGGTGCGCCACTTCGTCTGCGGTGCGTGTGTGTGAAATCTCAGAAAATATCATTTCGCCTGCTTGGATCTTTACTGCTGCAGCCGACTGTATAGCGACACATCACGGGTGGTCAATAAAATTGCCCAATTGAACAGTTAATCCCAAAACAGCACTGGTTCGTCCTTTTGCTGCGGTTTGACCTTTCCTTTTTTACTTAGGGTGACAATGATGGGACTCAAGTCAAAGAATCGGGGCCAATACATGTCTGCAGTAATCACTACGCACCCAGAACGTGCGCGTGTATTGGGCGAAGTTCACGCCAGACCATTTGAACCAATGGCAACGCCAAGCGTCGTCCGGCATGTAGCTCTCATGACAGGGCCAGAAGAAGCTCAGGCCCTGCATGCAGCTATTTCAGAATGTGCTGTCGAAGCAGGTGTCGCACCACCCGCAGAGCACGTTCGCTATTATATTCTAAACGCTTTTGGTGGCCGTTTACGATGGGAACAACATTCCGAGTTTGGATCGCTGACCTGGGATGCGCCGCCTAAGAACAAACATGACGGCCTCGCGCTGATCATTGAACGCGCTAAAAACCCGTTGGGCCAAATCATCTCGATGACCCGCGTTGATGTGGTGGAAAAATCTGACGAAATCGATCTTGAGAAAACATATGACAGCCGCTCATTATGCGTTTCGGAAGTCGAGAACGGCATTGCTCTTATCGCGACCGATTTCAGGCAAACTGATGATGGCGCCACCAGTATGACCGTGATTAATCAGGATGCAAATGACGTTGGAATTGGTGGGTTGGTGCAACGTCTCTTAGAGATCGAAACTTACAGGACGTTGGCTCTTTTGGGCTTACCTCTGGCACAACAGGTCGCCCCTATCGTTGGAAACATCGAAGACAACCTCGTAAGAATAACGGCTGATCTGAGTGATAATCCGCAAGGTGTAAATGAACGTTTGCTTGATGATATTACCAAATTGTCTGCAGATTTGGAGGCGAATGCAGCTGCATGTTTGTTCCGTTTTGGTGCCAGCAGAGCTTACTATGAGATAGTGCAAATACGTCTTCATGCTATTCAGGAAATGGCGTACGAAAACCACTCAACTCTGGAAGCATTTCTTATTCGTCGGCTTCAGCCTGCCATGCAAACAATTCAGGCTTTGATAGACCGACAGGCAAACCTTTCTCGCAAACTTTCACGAGCGGCCAATTTGTTGAGAACAAGGGTAGACGTAGAGCTGGAACGGCAGAACCGTGACTTGCTTTCGTCCATGAATCGCCGTGCCAAATTGCAACTACGTCTGCAGCAAACTGTCGAAGGATTATCTATAGCTGCCGTGAGTTACTACGTGGTGGGCTTGGTTTCTTATGTGCTGAAGGGAATTGATGAACCACTCAAAGGCGCGTTCGGTTTCGAACACATAAGCTCTGTGCTGACAGCACTGTCAGTTCCGATAGTTATTGCGGCAATGTGGTATGTTGTTCGTAAAATACGATTGGTTCACCAAGAGTAGTTGCTAAAACAGGCTACCTTGATCCCGTTGTGGCTTTTTCGGCACCGGTTTCTTTACAGGCTGTTTTTTGACTTCAGGTTTTTCACCAAGAGAAATGGATGAAGCATTTCCCACGATTGCGGCAACTCTTCCATCTGAAAATTCCAGAGAGAGTGCTTGGCCAGATGCAGTCGATGCTGCAGATCGGACCGGCTGTCCTTCATCATTACGCACCAACGCGAAGCCGCGCTGCAGAACACTTTGATACGACACCAGCTTTAGAATTTGCGCCTGTGCATCGAGAGCTTTTCTCAATTGTGTCGTGTTGTTAGCAAAAGACCTATTGAGCCTTGAAGAGCGCTCAGACAATTGCGTTCTTCCTTGTAGGACTTGTCTTGAAAGCGTTTCAGGCTTCAACGCTCCAATGCGTTTCCAGTCCTGCCGCCGGCGATCCACGATAATGGCCAGCGCCTTGCCGAGCCCCTGCGTGGCCTGAACTTTACGATCGACCGCGCGCTCTAACCGTACTGTCAAAATCCGAGGGCGCATCTGGCTGCGCAGCGCGACAAGGCGTGTTCTGTGCGCCGATGTATTTGCAGATAGCGCTGAAGACAATCGTTGTGCTGCTGCATCAAACCGTTGGCGCGGCATGCCGAACAAACTATCCAACGAAGGCATTGCCCGGCTTAAACTTCTTAGAGAGTTTCGTTGCTGATCCATGTTTCGGCGCATTGCTTGCGCATTGCGCATGCCGAATGTTTGGACCGCTGTCTCAAGCTCATGGCGAACGGGCACCGCGCGTTCAGCTGCACCAGTTGGTGTCGGGGCACGGTAATCAGCGGCGTGATCTATGAGGGTCCAGTCAGTTTCATGGCCAACAGCTGAGATCACTGGAATCTCTGAGGCTGCGACAGCTCTGACAACCGCCTCATCGTTGAAACCCCAAAGATCTTCCAAACTGCCACCACCGCGCGCGACAATGAGCAGGTCTGGCTTTGGCAGAGTACTTCCGTCCAGTCGGTTAAACCCGGAGACCGCGTTTGCGACTTCCTGCCCGCTGGTTTCTCCCTGTACGCGCACTGGCCACACCAAAACATGCGTCGGAAAACGATCTCTCAAACGATGGAGAATATCGCGAATAACCGCTCCAGTCGGCGATGTCACAACGCCAATCACCTTTGGCAGATATGGCAGTGGTTTCTTGCGCTGTTCGTCGAACAAGCCCTCGGCCGCTAGTTTTTTGCGTCGTTCTTCCAACAGTGCCATGAGCGCGCCAACACCCGCTGGCTCAATCCGATCAATGACAATTTGGTATTTTGAAGATCCTGGATAAGTGGTGAGCTTACCGGTAGCAATCACCTCCATGCCTTCTTCAGGCTTGATCTTCAGCTTGGAAAACACGCCGCGCCAAATGACCGCTTCTAGCCTTGCTCGGTCGTCTTTCATGGAGAAATAGGCGTGACCTGATGAATGAGGCCCGCGATATCCGGAAATTTCGCCTCTTACGCGCACATACCCAAATGTGTCTTCCACTGTGCGTTTTAAAGCAGCAGAAATTTCCGTTACAGAAAACTCTGCAGCGTTTGTTTCTCGCGGTGCGTTATCCGTGTCGCTCATAAAGTACCTGGTGGCGATTCGAAATTATTGACCAATTGGGTATCTGTGTGTCACCCAACCCTGCAATAGGTCAAGGAAGCAGAGTGTTAAGGCAAACATATGAGCGAGCGCTATGATTTTCGAACGAAAAGGCTCTTTGTCAAAGATGACTTGATTGAAAATCAGGCTGTCAACTCAGATCGCGCGCAAGCAAACTATTTGCTGAATGTTCTAAGGCTACGAGCCGATGATAATGTGCTGTTGTTCAATGGCAAAGATGGAGAGTGGCGTGCGTCCATTCGCCCTATTGGTCGGAAGGCATGTGATCTTGTCCCCATCGAACTGTTGAGGGCTCAACCTCAGCCCTATGATTTGCTCTATTGCTTTGCACCGCTGAAGCAGGCTCGACTTGATTATATGATTCAAAAAGCCGTTGAGATGGGTGCCGGAGCACTTCAACCGATCATTACACAATACACCCAAGTGCAAAAGCTCAATGAAGAACGCATATCTGCAAACTTGGTTGAGGCAGCAGAGCAATGTGGGATATTGAATGTTCCAAAGCTAAACGATGCCATACCCCTGGAAAACCTCTTGGATAACTGGCCTGAAGCACAGCCGGAACGCGCTTTGATCTTTTGCGATGAGCTAGCCGATGCCTCCGATCAAGCTGAGAGATTGCAAATCATCTCTGACCGACCCAAAGCGGTTCTCATCGGCCCAGAAGGCGGTTTCTCGGAAAAGGAACGCAGCCTTTTGCGCAGCAAACCGTTTGTTCATGGCCTCTCTCTTGGTCCAAGAATTCTTCGCGCAGACACCGCGGCAGTGGCTGCATTGGCAATCGTTCAAGCTTTTATCGGTGATTACCGATAAAGGGTTGCCATGCGTCGCAATCGCGCAGTATGGTCGCGCCGCTTTGGCAATTAGGATTTGCATATATGGCTCGCGATACAGCTAACGACACACCACTTGAAGGGCGCACTGCGCTGATCGAAGCTTTAAGCGACGGATGCAAGCCGAAAGCAGACTGGCGCATAGGCACAGAACACGAGAAATTTGGTTTTTATACCGATGACTATTCTCCTGTTCCCTATGAGGGAGATCGCGGCGTTCGTGCATTGCTAGACGGAATGAAGGCCAATCTGGGCTGGGAAGGTATTTACGATCATGATCGTATTATCGGATTGGCAGATCCTGTGGGTGGCGGAGCCATTTCACTCGAACCGGGCGGTCAGTTTGAATTATCCGGTGCACCGCTTGAAACACTCCATCAAACCTGTCGCGAAGTTCATGGCCATCTAGCTCATGTACGCGAAATCGCAGACGCACTTGGCATCGGCTTTTTGGGATTGGGAGCCAGCCCGAAATGGTCGCTCGCTGAGACGCCGCATATGCCGAAGTCGCGCTATGAAATTATGCGCAATTACATGCCAAAAGTTGGCAAAAATGGTCTCGATATGATGCATCGGACTTGTACAATTCAGGTCAATCTGGATTTTGAAAGTGAAGCCGACATGGTGCGCAAAATGCGCATTGGTCTGTCACTGCAAGCAGTTGCAACAGCCCTATTTGCTAATTCCCCATTTCTGGATGGCAAACCCAATGGCCAACTCTCTTATCGTGGCGAGATTTGGCGTGATGTAGACAACAAGCGCGCTGGCTTGCTGCCTTTCGCATTCGACGAAGGTTTTGGATTTGAATCCTACGTAGACTATGTGCTCGATATCCCGATGTACTTTATCAAACGGGGCGCAGACTATATCGACGCGACCAGCGTAACTTTCCGGGAATATATGAATGGCAAGCGCCCAGAAGGTGCAGAAGGCACTGAAGTTACCGAAGGTGACTGGCAGAACCATCTCTCGACCGTTTTCCCTGATGTTCGCCTCAAAGGCTTCCTTGAAATGCGTGGCGCAGATGGCAATCCGTGGCGCCGCATTTGTGGCTTGCCGGCGTTTTGGGTCGGCTTGCTTTACGATGAAGACACAATGGGTGAGACGGAAGATTATCTGGCTGACTGGACCGATGAAGAACGCCAGAACATGCGCGATACAGTTCCTGAACTGGCATTGAATATGCCTTTCAGACGCGGCACGCTTTTGGATGTGGCAAAGCGGGTTGTTCTCTTGTCGCACCAAGGTTTGCAAAGACGCAATCAGCTGAATGGCGCAGGCTTTGACGAAAGCCAGTATTTGACACCAATCGACGAAACAGTCGCTTCAGGAAAAACACCAGCAGAACTCATGTTGAAAAAGTTCCATGGCGAATGGAATGGTGACATCAATCGTGTTTTTGACGATTTCGCTTATTGAGTTTGGGTATGTCCGCCCTTAGCCACATTACTTTTATCGTCCAGGATTTGGACAAGATGCAATCGATCCTTGAGCAGGTGCTTAAGGCAAAATGTGTCTATGACAGCGGCAGCGAACAATTCTCGCTCTCTGAAGAACGCTTCTTTCTTGTCGGCGATATCTGGATTGCAACTATGAAGGGCGACCGCCTGCCCGCACGCAGTTACAATCATATTGCTTTCAAAATTGACGAATCCGAATTTGATGAAAGGCTGGCGGCCATTCGCGCCTTGGGCCTTGATGTAAAACCACCGCGAGACCGAGTGGAGGGTGAAGGACGCTCTATTTACTTTTATGACGCGGATAACCATCTACTGGAACTACACACCGGCACGCTTGAACAGCGGTTGAAGAGTTATTCAGCGAAGGACAATTTGTGACATTTGAACCTGAGACCATCCATAAGAATCTCGGAACTGATTTTTTTGATGAGGTCTCACCGGCACAATTTCCAAAGCACATCCTGCGCTACCGAAATCAAAAATGGGCCAAACGCGTTGGCCTTGATGGTTTAACCGAAGCCGAATGGTTGTCACATTTCGGTGCATTTCAGCCCATGCCGGATAGCTTTCCAAAACCACTTGCGCTGCGCTACCACGGCCATCAATTCAGATCGTATAATCCTGACCTGGGCGACGGTCGCGGTTTTTTGTTCGCTCAAATGCGTGACCTTGAAGATCAACGCCTTTTGGATTTTGGTACAAAAGGGTCTGGCCAGACGCCTTGGTCACGCCAGGGTGACGGACGGCTTACGCTAAAAGGTGGGGTGCGTGAAATTCTAGCAACAGAAATGCTGGAAGCACTTGGGGTCAACACGTCAAAAACGTTTTCGATTGTTGAAACCGGTGAAGACCTTCAACGTGGTGACGAACCGTCACCTACGCGCTCTGCGGTCATGGTGCGCTTGTCTCATAGTCATATTCGGATCGGCAGCTTCCAACGACAGGCAACGCTGAAACGGCCTGACAATATTGAAAAACTTATAGATCATGCCATCACGCATTACATGCCTGATGTTTGGCACGACAATCTTGAGGAACGTGTGCTGGCGTTTCTCAAACAAGTTACAGTAAACGTTGCTAAAACGGGGGCGGAGTGGACTGCAGCTGGTTTCGTTCATGGCGTTTTGAATACCGATAACATCAATGTCACAGGTGAAAGCTTTGACTATGGGCCTTGGCGCTTCCTCCCCAACTATGATCCTGCATTTACCGCCGCGTATTTTGATAGCACTGGGCTTTATTCCTTTGGCCGGCAACCAGAAACACTGCTTTGGAATCTTGCCAGATTGGCCGAGTGTTTCCTAGACTTTACGACATCCGAAAAATTGGAAGAAGCGCTATCTGGTTTCTGGTCGGAGTTTCAGAACCATCTCGCTACCAAGCTTTGCAGCAGGTTTGCGATTGCGCCAAAAGAAGACTCAAACAAAACTGAGCAAACCATGTCTTTGCTCCGCGCCTTGATTGAATTTTGGACGCAAACACAAGCTTCGTATGAGCAGACACTCTTTGATCTTCGCGGTGGATTGTCAGACCCAAACAGACTGTCACGCAGCCCTAATGCTGACCACTATTCCAGCAAATTTTTTGAACCGGTTCGGATACTCCTCGCAAATCAGTTTTCTACACCTGATATGGATTGCCTTGCTCATTCATATTTTCAACGCGAAGCGCCGAGAACCATGCTGATTGATGAAGTTGAGGCGATTTGGGCTCCCATCGCAGAGGCGGATGACTGGAGTTTGTTTGATCAGACCATGAAGGAAATATCCGATATGCATGATGCCTATGCGAAAGCAGTTTAGTCTGGCATCCTAAATCCCAGAAACCAGCCACTTTCACATTTGTTTTCTTGATCAATGGGTCAATTCTACTGACTGGACTTGGTACAATTTAGTGCTCATCCTTATGCTTTTATCGCTCAGAGAGAGCTATGACGCTTCAAGCAACTTCACTTACACCTGCCGATAATTCCCAAGGGTTGCGATTAAGTCCTGCCGACTTTGGATTATACGCAGCAATTGTCTTCTTTTGGGGCGCAAGTTGGTATCCTTTGAAATTGCAGGTTGGCGTTGTGGCGCCGCATGTATCGCTCACCTGGCGATTCATGATTGCAGCAGCGACCATGATGGTTTTTGTGGCCGTCACGAAACGCCAACTTCTCTTTTCGACAACCAATCATTTGCGGTTTATGGCGTTGGGCGTGTTTTTATTTTCTAGCAATTTCGCTTGCTTCTACTATGGCGCATTGTCAATTCCATCTGGCCTGCTTTCCGTTGTCTTTTCGCTTGCTTCCATTATCAACATGGCGCTCGCATTGATTATTTACCGACAGGTCCCACCAATACGTGTTTTGTATGGTGCAATGCTGGGGGGCGTCGGAATCGCCCTCTTGTTTTGGCCTGAAATTGCGCGAGCGGAAGCCGGCCCCGAAACCATCATCGGTCTTTTGTTTTGCATAGCTGGCACAATGTTCTTTTGTATCGGAAACTTGTTTTCAGCAAGTATTCAACGCAAAGGTATCTCTGTTATGTCAGGTAATGCATGGGGCATGGTGTACGGCGCTTGCTTCAGCGCATTCATCGCCTTTTTGAGTGGCGCTGAATTCATAGTCGAGCCAACCGCCTCCTACATTCTGTCACTGGTGTGGTTAGCAGTGACAGCGACAGTCTTTGCCTTTTGGTGTTACCTCACCCTTTTGGGACGCATTGGCTCAGCACGTGCTGGATATGCCACCGTTATGTTCCCAATTGTTGCGCTGTTGGTATCGACGGTTTTTGAAAACTATCAGTGGAGCCTGTTGGCGATTGTTGGCGTTGCCTTGGCATTGGCAGGCAATGCTCTGGTTCTATCTGTGAAAAAATAGTCACGCCTTATTGCGCGGCCTCAAGCGGCTTCGCGATACTCAACGTTTCTTTCACTGTTACATTTCCAAGACTTTCGCTGATATGACAGGCCAGTGCATCCATAAGCGGACTCCAGTGATGCCAAGACCGCAATAAGCCGATGTTACACGATGGTAGCTCCGGAAACCCTTCTGCTTCTGTCAGGATACGCATACCGGGACGAATTGCGGATTCTGGCAATACGGAAACAGCTAAACCAGCCAAAACAGTAGCGCCGACAGCGGTAGAGTTCCAACTGGAGTAAAGCACCCGATGCGGATGCCCAATGGCTTCTAGCGCACTGATTGCAGACCCGCGCCACTCACAGGTTGAACGGCCCAATGCCAGCGGCAAGACCTCTTCTTCATGCTGGTGATGCCTGCTGGAGGTTACCCAATAAAGTGGTTCACGCCGGATCATCTCTGCCGGACCCTTCTCAGGAATGTAAGTGATAATCGCCAAGTCAAGATCATTGGATTTCAGACAGTCAACCAACACCGGTGTTGGTGCACAAACCACTGTAACTTCGACTTGTGGATTTGAGCGGGAAAACCTTGCCAAAATTTCGGGAAGAAACCTGTCGGCATAGTCATCAGGCGTTCCAAGACGCACGTGGCCGGATAACGCTGCATCATCGAAAATAGCCAATGTCTCGTCATTCAACCGTAACATTTTTCTGGCTTGACCGAGTAGCTTGATACCTTCTTCACTTAACTTGCTATTTCGCCCATCACGCACAAAAAGTGGCTTGCCGACTCGCTCTTCGAGTCGTCGCATTTGCATGGACACTGCAGATTGTGTTCGAAATACCGTGCTAGCTGCACGGGTAAAGCTACCAGATTCTGCGATGGCAACGAACGTCCGTAGTTGGTCTAAATCAAGCAAAGCAGCCATGTCTCACCCATCAATCATCATTTGTGATGATTTAGATTAGAAACATTCACTGGTCTTATCAATTAAAAAAGCTCAATTGTTTTGTGTCGATGAAATCAAGCAATCAATCACCGGCTTCCCATTTTTGGTCTAACAAAGGAGACCGCCATGACTATGACTCCAAGACTGCCAATTGAAACCACAATCAGTGCAACTGCTCCAATTGCAGCACGGCACATGACCAATGGTGTGGCCTATCTTGCGAAGCGCATGGCGATTTTTTGGAACACTTGGAAAAACCGTCGCATGATGACCAAGCTGGTAACGCTTGATGATCATATGCTCAAAGATATTGGGCTTACACGGGGCGACCTCCGCATGGTCTCCGCGTTGCCGTATTCAGATGACCCAACATCTAGGCTGCGCGTGCTGGCAGTAGAACGCCGGGCATCGGAACGCGCATGGGCTAGAGAAGTTCACTATCGCCGCTCTGCAAGAGCGCAGGAACTTGCCGAAACCGTGACCGAACAATACCGCTCTTCTGACAACCAAGATACAGCCAACCGCTGATCTATTGTCTGAAGAAGGTCTTGTTGGGCGGCACACCCCTCATGAGGTGTCGAATCAGATCCCTACCCAAGCATTCGGCATCGTCGCCCAAACCAAGACCTTTACTAGCCGCCCGGCCCGCCCGCCGGGCGGTTTTTTATGTATTATTCTGCGAGCACTCTTGTATTCGGGAACACAACCTTAATCAGCGTGCCCTTCTCAGGTGTGCTTTCAATCGAGAAGTCAGCGCGATTTGCTTCCACCAATGCTTTTGTGAGCGGTAGTCCAAGTCCTGTACCGCCACTCGTACGGCCATTTTTACCCCGAGGCAAAGGCGTGTTTGCGCTATCCAACTGACGGAATGGTTCCATTGCAGTTGCTATGTCCATTTCATCCATGCCGATGCCGGTATCACGAACTCGCAACACCAAATCACCATCTTTCTCCAAAACGGCTGATACAATGACCTGCCCGCCTTCGGCCGTAAACTTGATGGAATTCGACAGCAAATTCAGGGCAATCTGGCGAATGGTTTTGGCATCAGCGACGACTCTTGGAAGATCTTCGCTTAGGCTTGTACGAATAATGACACGCGCTTCGTTGGCTTGTGGCTGCATCACAGCCACACACTCTTTCAGCACTTCGCCAAGATCTACTGCCGCAAAGCTGAGATCAAGCTGGCCCGCTTCAATTTTGGAGATATCAAGCATGTCATTCACCAGATTAATAACATGTGCACCACTGGTGTGAATGTCGCTGATATAGTCCTTGTATCGCGGGTTCCCGATTGGGCCAAAACGCTCTTCCATAATCACTTCAGAAAAGCCAAGAATTGCATTCAGTGGTGTGCGGATTTCATGGCTGATTTTAGCAAGGAAATCTGATTTCGCTGTGTTTGCTTTCTCAGCATTATGACGGGCCGCTATCAGATCGTCTTCTGCCCGTTTCCACTGTGTTATGTCTCGAAGCACTACGCAAAGGCGCAAGCTTTCAAATCCTTCATCGTTGGTTTGATCGCCAACGCGTCCCATTGTCATAAACAAAGGCATGTAACCGCCTTGTGTTGTACGACCGATCACATCACGCCCGTCATTTAAAACAGAGGCAACGCCGGCGCCCAAAATACTTTGCAGATAATCATGAGAGACTTTGTGACTTTCCGGAGCAAGAAGTTCTGTTAATTCCTTGCCCTTAAGAGCCTCTTGGCTCTCGCCAAACAATGCCTCGGCCCCGTGATTCATGGCCAATACTTTGCCGGATGAATTGATCATAAGAACACCTTCTGTGGCGGTGTTCAAAATTGCCAACAGTTCCTCAGCATTCCAAGCTTCGCTTCCAGCGCTAACTTCTACGGGAACAGGAGCAGCGTCTGTTGTTGCAGGGACTGGGTCAACAACCAGCAGGCTTGCCGGTGCCCCCATCCAGTCAATTTTTCCTATCGTGGCGCGAACGGAATGCGCGATATTGTTCATGCCGGTAAACTTCATGACACCGTCACTGTTTTTCACAGGATCCAGCGCAAACCCGCCCATTGAGGCTGCAGCTTTTGCAGACAGATAGCTATCAGTGTCGCTATAGCCTGCCATTTGGGCCAAGTGTTTATTTGCGTACAGCAAACGATCTTCACGCACTACAAGAACGCCTATTGTCAAACGATCGAGGATAGATCGCAGCTCGGCTTCGGCTGAAGCCCTGGGAACAAGCCTTGGGAATTTCTCCTCAAGTGCAGCAGGCATCTGTTCGATTTCAGAAACTGTCGCAGGTTCAGGATCCTGGGTGGGTTCAGAAGTGCTCTCCTTGAAGGTCTCAACATCTGACACGTCCAACACAGGATCTTCAGAGGTCACGTCAGATATGTCGGCACCAGTTGGAACTTTACCTCCAATTGTGCGGCCAATCTCTTCGAATGCCTTACGCTCGTCAACTGTCAGACCACGTAAGCTATCTAGTTGGTCAGCTTCCCGTGTATCAATGATTGCCGGAAACTCCGCAGCGTTGTCTTGCGTAGTATTGTCCGGCGTACCGTCGCTTACATCGATGGCACTCTCAGCAGCTTCAATCTCTGGAATTGTATTCTCGTCGATTACCTTTTGTTGCAGCGGCTTTGCTTTGGTTTCCTTTGGTTTCAAAATTTCTTCGTCTTGCTCCAACCGGCAAGAACCAAAACCGCGGTAGCCCTGAAATTTTCGTTGGTCGTCGAACACTGGCATTGCAGACAATTCTATTTCCGCACGTGCTTTACGCTTAGGGAGCGCCCATGTAATGCGTTGGCCACCCCAAAGGTCTTTCGATGAAATTATCTCTTGAATTTTCTTGTCCGGGTCCAATTGATAATCGCCGGCGATATCCTGCCAAGTACGTCCCTCGAACGCCCCTCTCAGACCAACCAAGACTTGAAACTCGGGCGATACGAACGTGAACTTAAAACCTTCATCCATGCGCCATACAAAGCGCATGATATCTGCAGCCGGTTTGGTCTGAACCGGTTTAGCTTCCTCCTGCACCAAATCCTTGGGTGGCTCAGCCCGCCTTCCCTCACTATCGATAGAGACTTTTGTGTTTACGGCATTCTGTATCGCCATTTGCACATCTTCCAACGTCACCTGTGGTTTAGGTGTCGGCTGCGAAGATAATTCGTTTTTCTCGATGTCCGCTACTTCAAGCGGTCTTGGCGCGCGCTCGGTATCATTTGCCGCTTTTGGCATATTGATGAGATCGCCTGTTCGGGTCATTGGGCCAGTCGTCCGCCGCAACGAAACCTCTTCCCCATCAACCAAAAGTAAAAAAGCTTCAGCACCACCAAAGGGCATTTTATAGACAGTTACCAAGTGGCGGACACCAGCTTCGATATTGAGGTGTCGCGATACAGGAACAAGACTGTCGTCAGCAGTGTCAAGCAGGTCCTGTAGCTCGCCGGCCGCTTTACGCAACTCCTGAAAAGCGCCGGAGGCGGCAATTACATCTCCACTGGCCGACAACAGAGCAGCGTAGTGGTGGCCCGACGCCAGCCAATCCGTCAGTACATCTGCATCTACGTCGTTGACAGGAGCTTTCGCGTTTCCAACCGGTCGAAGCAATATGCCTGATACGCCATCGAGATTGCGGAGCTTACTGACCCGAACCATATCCAGTGGCGTTGCAGCGCTTCGACCAAGGCGCAAACGTTGAACCTGCTCATTCTCGCCTCGCAACCATCGGAACAAATGAGAAATTTGACGGCGCAATGGTAAGCTTTCGGGGAACTCTTCCTGTAGAAGACTTTCCAAATTACCCGCTCCCAGACGTGCTGCGCCACTGGGATTGGCCCAGAGCATATGCGCGCCGTCAGGGGACAGCACCAAAGCGGGCGCATCAACCAGCAAAAGCCGGTTTAGTGGCTCGCTGGCTGTCCAAGCCATAAATGCCCGATTGTCTCGTCGTTCCGACAAATCGCAATCCATTCTTCACTGCTGTCGCCTCTGCCAAGGCGCTTTTTGGGTTAATAGTGTGTTAATACAAAGGCACTGCCGGGTCTATAATTTGCGTTAAATGTGGCCAATAGATTGCAAACAACGTTAATTTCGGAGCCCAGCTCACGGGTTCCACAGGCTACCCACAGATAAATTTTCAGCCAATTTGAAGATTTCTGCATTTATTATGTTGCAGTGCACAATTTTTACATTATATTGCATTGCAACATGAGAGACTGGCGCTTCCAAGGAGAAAACCAATGAGCAAAAATTACGATGTAGCAGAACAAATGCGGGCCTTTGCAGAACAAGGCATGGACCAAGCACGCAAAGCATTCGATTCCTATATGGACACTGTGCAGAAAACGATGGGCACAATCGAAAGTTCAAGCAGCGAACTACAGGCAAAAACGACTGACGCTAGCAAAAAAGCTATGAGTCTTGCCGAAGATCATATGAGTGCCGCATTCTCTCAGGCGGAGAAACTTGTGACGGCCAAAGATCCACAGGAAGCGCTTGATCTGCAAACTAGCTACATTCGTGAGCAGATTGAAGTTGCAAATAAGCAGGCAAGCGCAATTGGCGAAGATGCAGCTAAAGTTATGAAAGACATCCAAGGCTCTTTCAAAGCATAGCACGTATGGTGCATCGCAAAATTTTGTTGCAATGCACAATAATATCTCTATATATCACTTATCAGGCTTGCCGAGACATCATGTTCGCGCTGCAGGCCATACAAAACCTGGAGTTCAAAACATGACAACCGCAAAAACAACACGTACGCGCACCGCTAAACCAGCTGCTGCGAAGCCAACTGCTCAAAAAACTGAAGCTGTTGAAGCAAAAGCAATTCCTTCAATTCCCGGCATGCCAGACTTTGAAGCTTTCAAAATTCCTGAATTTTCATTCGGCGATGCCAAAATGTTTGATGTGTCAAAATTCGACGTAGCAAACATGGAAGTACCTACAATGGTTCGTGACATGGCTGAAAAAGCTGTTTCACAGTCCAAAGACGGCTATGCAAAAGTGAAAGCTGCTGCTGAAGAGTCTATCGATGTTGTTGAAGAAACACTCGAAACAGTTCGCGAAAGCGCTCTCGAAGTTCAACAGAAAACAGTCGACAACGCAAAAGCAAACACAGACGCTGTTTACGACTTCTTCAAAGACATGTTCAGCGTGAAATCTGTTTCAGAAGCAGTTGAGTTGCAGACATCGTTTGCACGCCAGCAGTTCGAAATGCTCAGCGCTCAGTCAAAAGACATTTCCGAACTTACTGGAAAAGCTGTTACAGAAACTTTCAAACCAGCAAAAGACGCTGCAGAAAAAGTTATGAAAGCTGCATAAGCTTCTTTCTAAAACTAAATGGAAAACCCGGCCATGTGCCGGGTTTTTTGTGTTTTACGACTGAACTTGAAACGCGCAACCATAAGCCTGCCATCCCAATTACCTTCGTTGAACCTACTGTGGAAATTCTAAAAAGTTTTCGCTTGAAAAGCCAATCGCCTCGGCTTAAAGACAGTCTTAATGTGCGCAGCTAGCTGCGTGGGAGTATGCAGCTGTAGCTCAGTTGGTTAGAGCGCCTGATTGTGGATCCGGAGGTCGGTGGTTCAAATCCACTCAGCTGTACCATTCTCCAAAACACCTAATAGATACACTTGGAAAGCAAATTGGCCGACAACAGGCCAAGACCCGCATGTTGTCTAATTGATTGTCTTACTTTGCCGGCGCGTGAAATAAGATGCAATCAGCACGCCGGATGTGACCAACCCAACCAATATCGTACAGATAGCGTTGATTTCCGGAGTTACACCCAGACGAACCTGGCTATAGATTTTCATCGGCAACGTTGTGGCCCCGGGGCCAGTCGTAAAGCTGGCAATCACCAAATCATCCAGCGAGAGCGTAAACGCCAGCATCCATCCGGCGATAATTGCTGGCGCAATAATTGGCAATGTAATTACAAAAAACGTTTTGACCGGCGGACACCCCAGATCTCCTGCGGCCTCTTCCATAGAACGATCGAAAGTCGCCAACCGAGATTGCACTACCACCGCAACAAAACACATGGCAAATGTCACGTGCGCCAGGGTTACGGCCCAGAACCCACGGGCAAAATCAATCGCAACAAACAACAGTAATAAGGATAGTCCGGTAATAACTTCTGGCATGACCAGCGGGGCGTAAATCATACCTGAGAACAAAGTTCTCCCGGTAAATCGCTTGTGCCTTACCAAAGCCAGGGCTGCCATTGTTCCTAAAACGGTGGCTAATGTGGCTGATAAAAGACCTACGCGCAGCGTAACCCATGCCGCATTCATCAGGCCCTCATTCTTCCAAATTTCCGCGTACCACTTAGTCGAAAACCCACCCCAAACTGTCACAAGACGAGATTCGTTGAACGAGAACAACACAAGCAACAGGATCGGGAAGTACAGGAATGAAAACCCAAAAACCAAAGATGTTGCATTGAACCAGTTGAAGCGCTTCATGAGGTATTTTCCTCTGCACGCGCTTGGGCATTTTGAAACATCGCTATTGGCACCACGAGAATTAGCAGCAACACAACAGCAACAGCGCTTGCAACCGGCCAGTCACGATTGTTGAAAAACTCAACCCAAAGCGTTCTGCCAATCATCAAGGTTTCCGAACCGCCAAGCAGATCGGGAATAACAAACTCACCAACGGCAGGGATAAACACCAAAAAGCACCCTGCAATGACACCTGGCATTGAAATTGGAACGGTTACCTTCCAAAACGCCTTGATAGGGGTACAACCAAGGTCTGCTGCTGCCTCCAGCAGGCTGTCATCCATTCGTTCAAGCGAGGCGTACAGTGGCAGCACCAAAAATGGCAAATAGGAATACACGATACCGATATAGACAGCGGCGTTTGTATTGAGAATTGTCAACGGCTCGGAAATCACTCCTATCCAAAGGAGCAACTGGTTAAGCAATCCTTCCTTTTTCAAGATGCCTATCCACGCGTAAACACGAATTAAAAACGATGTCCAAAATGGCAGAATAACGAGCATGAGCAATATTGGGCGCCATGCTCTGGGCGAACGCGCCATGGCATACGCTATTGGATATCCAACGAGTAAAGTCAGAACTGTTGCTATACCGGCAATGGTGAGACTGGACAAATAGGACCGATAGAACAGCGCTTCTTCCAGCAAAAATGCGTAATTTTCCAACCCGAACTGTTTGAATTGGGCCCAGAGCCCTGCAACACCAATCGTGATATCCAGTTTAGGAGCATAAGGCGGAATGGAAATGGTTGGTTCAGAGAGCGATATTTTGAAAACAATTAGAAACGGAACAAGAAAAAGCGCCAGCAACCATATATATGGCAACCCGATAAGTAGTTTGCGTCCACCAAAGAATTTCTTCAGAGCCTGCATATTTAAGACGCTAGAAGGATTCCGGCATCCTCTCCCCAATGAAGCCAAACCTTGTCATCCCAAGACAAGGGACGCTCAACAAGTCTGGTCGCATTTGTAACAGTTGCTCGCATGATACTGCCATTGCCTATTTTCACATGATAGACAGAGATATCTCCCAGATAGGCGATATCAAAAACGACGCCCTCAATCGCATTCACCGGATTTAGCGGATCAACACCTTGCGGCACATCTTGCGATAGACGGACCTTTTCTGGTCTCATTGCGAACCACCCAGTATCTCCGATATTTAGTCCTGCGGTGTTTTCACACTGCAGCGTAACTTCCAACCGATCGTCTGGCTTTGATCCAAAACCGGAGCAACGTAGAGAGGCTACATCGCCTTCAAACCCGTGCAACTTACCTTCCATCAGATTAATGTCGCCAATGAAATCAGCCACGTAACGGGAAACAGGCACCTCGTAAATTTCTGCCGGCGTTGCGATTTGGATTATTTTTCCCTTGTCCATCACCGCAATGCGATCTGCCACCGTCATGGCCTCTTCCTGGTCGTGTGTCACGATCATGAACGTCATCCCCAAACGTTCTTGCAAGTCCATCAACTCAAACTGCGTTTCCTCTCGCAATTTCTTGTCCAAAGCACCAAGCGGCTCATCTAACAGTAAAACTTTGGGTCGTTTCGCCAACGAACGCGCTAAGGCAACACGTTGACGCTGTCCGCCAGAGAGCTGATGCGGTTTGCGCTTGGCGAAATGTTCTAGCTTGACCATTGCCAGCATTTCTTCAACGCGTGACTTGATATCCGTCTTGCTATGACCGTCCTGTTTCAGTCCAAATGCGATATTTTTCTCAACGCTCATATGGGGAAACAATGCATATGACTGGAACATCATATTGACCGGGCGCTTATGTGGAGGCGTTCCTGTCAGATCAGTTCCATCTAGCGATATTGCGCCACTTGTGGGTGCATCAAAACCAGCAAGCATGCGCATCATCGTCGTTTTGCCGCAACCAGAAGGCCCAAGCAACGCAAAGAACTCTTTTTCGTAAATGTCTAGCGATAGATCATCGACAGCAGTAAAGTCGCCAAATCGCTTGGTCACACAGTCAAACGACACGAATGGCTTGGCAGCCGCGTCATTCCATGGCGCAAAATCTCTCCTGACGGGCCCCAGAGTTTTTGCCATAAAATTGCTTTCCGCCTACTGCGCTAAAATAAACCCGGCCAGTTAGGCCGGGTTTCGAAGTATTATTTACTGTCCTGTTTTGACCTTAGTCCAGGCTCTAGTCAGCCCACGCTGCGCCCTTGGAGGAAACGCCGTGACTGTAAAGAGTTTGTTCGTTGTCTCAGCAGACGGGTAGATTGCCGGATCATCGATCACCTCTTTATCCAACATTGGCTGAGAGGCCTTATTGCCGTTGGCATAGTAGACATAGTTTGATGCCTTCGTGATCACCTCAGGACGCATGATATAGTTGAGGAATTCATGTGCCTCTTCAACATTTTTTGAGTCAGCTGGAATGGCCATTTGGTCAAACCACATTAGAGCACCCTGCTTTGGAATGCTGTATTCCAAAGACACACCATTGCCCGCTTCAGCAGCCCGATCACGCGCTTGCAGCACATCGCCAGACCAGCCAATTGCTAAGCAAATATCACCATTTGCAAGCGCGTTGATATACTCCGAAGAATGAAATTTTTGGACAAAGGGCCGTATGGATAAAAGAAGCTCTTCCGCTGCAGCAACATCGGCAGATTGTTTGGAGTCGGGATCAATGCCAAGATAGTTCATAGCCGCTGGCATCAACTCTGTTGGCGCATCCAAAAAGTGAATGCCACAATCTTGAAACTTCGCGAGTATGTCAGGCTCGAAAATGAGCTCCCAACTATCTATAGGCGCATCTGCCATGCGCTCCTTGACCATTTCAACATTGTAACCAATGCCAGTAGTGCCCCACATGTAGTTTATGGAGTGATCATTGCCCGCATCGTATTTTGTGACCCGTTCAGCAATTTCCGCCCACATATTTACCAGATTGGGTAATTTGGACTTATCCAGTTTTTGGAAGACACCCGCCTGAATTTGTCGTTCCAGAAAGGTTCCTGTCGGAACAACCACATCGTAACCACTGCCGCCCGCCAACAGCTTGGTTTCCAAGACTTCATTGGAGTCGAAAACATCGTAGACAACCTTGATACCGGTTTCCGCCGTAAAGTCTTTCAAGATGCTTTCATCAATATAGTCTGACCAATTGTAGATGTTGACTACACGGTCTTGCGCATAACCTGCGCTAACTGAAAACACCATTGCGATTCCGCATGTGCCTAGCTTTAAAATTGTATTGGATTTTAGCATCCAAGCGCCCCCTAAAAAATGTGCTGCACCAGAACAACAACAAGTACAAACCTCTGGCCCGGCAAAACGATAGGAGGGAACACGCTTCATCTCAAGATTTTTTTGAATCAAATCAGATGGATACAGTTCTTACTACTCGATGCCTGACTTAGATTTCAGCCATAGGTGCTGCGTTCAAGTGGGGAAATCTCTTGCGCAAATGCGTTCATTTCACTGCGCTTGAGCTCGGCATACACTTTGTGACCAAGCGTTGTAAAAGTAACCTTCGCAAATTCACTCTTCTCGAATAAATACAGAGCTTCTTCGGGCGTCATAGGCAATTGTTCTGCAGTACCGTTATAGGCGTTCAACTCGATGGCCGCGGGCGGTTCCTTGCCCAAATTCAGCCCATCGCGCATCGCAGCAATGAGACCGGTCATTACAAGGTAGGGATTTGCATCCGCCCCAGCAATCCGATGCTCAAGTCGTTTTGCACCGTCTGGTGAAGCTGGCACGCGAACAGCCACAGAGCGATTGTTTTGCCCCCAAACAGCGCGTGTTGGCGCATAGGAACCAGGCTGCAAACGCCGAAAGCCGTTGATTGTATTGATGAACGCAAGGGTGCATTCCGGCATTTTGTCTAGAGCACCAGCGATTGCGTGTCGTAATTTCGAAGCGCCAATCTCGCCAGAAAAGATATTGGTCCCCTCATCGTCCAACATACTTACATGAACATGCATGCCATTGCCTGCGCATTCAGAAAAAGGCTTCGCCATGAAACTGGCTTTCAAACCGTGATCGCGGGCGCACCCTTTTACAATGCGCCTCAGCAATACAGCTTCATCTGCCGCTCTCAGAACGTCTGATTGGTGAGATAAATTAACTTCAAATTGGCCCGGCGCCGCTTCCGAGACGATGGTATCCGTTTCAACGCCTTGCAGTTTTGCCGCAGCATTTATGGCCTTGAACACATCTGCGTATTCTTCAAGTGCATCCATCGCATACATGTTCTGTCGTTCGGGGCCAGACTGTATCTGTGGGCGTTCAGGAATACTTCCAGATTTGGCCAGTTGAGGATCAAAGAGGACAAACTCCAACTCGAATGCAGCGCAAGCGGTCAGACCCTCATTTTTCAACATCTCGACTTGCCGCGCCAAAAGTTGGCGCGGGTCGCCATCAAATGGCGAACCAGTGTCGTCATGCATTGTTAGAAGCAATTGAGCAGTATTTTCCGCGCCGAAACCGGTTTTTGTTAAGGTTCCTGGAACCGCAAAACACAGCCCATCCCGGTCACCAGTTTCAATGTGCAAACCAGTTTCCAAAACTTCACCGCCCCAGACATCTAGTCCGAATAGCGAAAGTGGAAAATTCACCCCCTCACCAAAAGCTTTCTTCAACGCGCCAATTGGCGCCCATTTACCTCGCAAGGTACCGTTCATATCGGTCAGGAGAAATTCCACGGTCGAGACATCTGGATGATCCGACACAAATGCTTTGTAGTTGTCTATGGGATGCAGAGTTGGTTGTTGGCTCATGATAAGTCTGGAAGCATGTTGGTTGTATAATTCACTTCGTTTGTGACTACGCCTCATGCTAGGCTTTGGCAATCGCGCAAACGGCTCAATGAGTTTTTATGACCTCGTCCGACACACCCGGCACGCAAGATATGCTGCGCGGAGTTCCCGATATCGAGACCGCCCGAAGGTGGCTTGCAGAACGGCAAATTGAAGATCTTGAATGTATGACTTGCGACCAGGCTGGCGTTGCCCGGGGCAAGCTTATGCCTGCAGAAAAGTTTTTCAACGCGCCCAATATGAACATCCCAAGCTCAGTGCTGACGCAAACGATCACGGGCGACTATGCAGATGATGACGAAAACTTCCAACATGATCCCGTGGACAGTGATCTGATATTAAAACCAGACTTGTCGACCTTGACCGTTGTCCCTTGGGCAAACGATCCCACCGGTCAAATTATCCATGACGCGTTCTACAAGAACGGCGATCCTGTTGATATTTCACCGCGAAATGTCCTGAAAAAAATTCTGGCGGAGTATGAAACTCTGGGCTTACGCCCGGTGATTGCTCCCGAGTTGGAATTTTACCTCGTGAAACCCAACACGGATCCGGACTATCCTCTAGAACCACCTGTCGGGCGTTCCGGCAGGTCAGAAAGTGGTCGCCAGCTTTATTCGATTTCAG